>DASYWA010000027.1:0-40523 GCA_035936475.1 Rubrobacter sp.
CACCGGAACCCCCGCCCGCGCCGCCGGTTCCCCCCGTGGCCGGGGCGGCCAAGCCCTCGCCGGTCACGCCCTGCACCCGCCCGAGCGGCGACCCGTCCTCGGACCCCCGCGAGAGGCCCAGGGTGGCCAGGCCGAGCAGCACCAACGCGAGGAGGGCGCAGAGGAGCATCACCGTCGTCCTCCGGCGCCGGACCGGACGACCGGCGAACCCGCCGCGCGTCGCGCCGACCACCGCCGTCTCGTTGGCGGCCGTTGTGGCGTCCGCGGTTGCGTCCGTGGGCGGACCCGTGGGCGGGCCCGTGGACCCGGCCGTCTTGCGGACGCCGATCCTAAGCGTCCCGGTCCTCGGGGTGGGGGCCGGCGGGGGGATGCCCTTGCGGACGGTCTCGATGTCGTCGAGGAGTTCGGAGGCGCTCGCGGGGCGGTCGGCCGGGTCCTTGGCGAGCATCTTCACGACGAGGGCGTCGACGGCCTCCGGGATGGTGGGGTCGAGCCGGCGGGGCGGGGTCAGGGGCTCCGTGACGTGCTTCATGCAGACGGCCACCGGGTTGTCCGCCCTGTAGGGGACGACGCCGGTGAGCATCTCGTA
This sequence comes from Rubrobacter sp., assembly GCA_035936475.1. GTDB lineage: Bacteria > Actinomycetota > Rubrobacteria > Rubrobacterales > Rubrobacteraceae > Rubrobacter_D. The sequence goes on from DASYWA010000027.1 coordinate 590, forward strand.
GAGGACGATGCCCAAAGAGTAGAGGTCGCTGCGGGGGGTGGCCGGCTCGCCTAGGGCCTGCTCCGGGGAGAGATAGCCCGCCGTCCCGAAGACCGCGTTGGTGGCGGAGATCGTGGCCGCCGAGGCGGCCCTGGCGATGCCGAAGTCCGTCACCTTCAGGTGGCCCGTGTCGGTGACGAGGATGTTCTGGGGCTTGATGTCGCGGTGGATCACGCCTCGTTCGTGCGCCGCCCCCAGCGCCTCGGCCACCTGGGCCGTGACGGCGAGCGCCCTTGCGGGCTCCATCGGGCCCCTCGCGTCCAGCCGCTCCTTGAGGGTGCCGCCCGAGACGTACTCCATCGCGATGTAGCAGGTGCCGTCGGGCGTCTCGCCCCGGTCGAAGATCGAGACGATGTTCGGGTGGGAGAGGCTCGCCGCGCTCCTGGCTTCGCGCCCGAAGCGCTCGTAGAACTCCTCGTCGTCCCGGTATTGGCTCCTCAAGACCTTGAGGGCCACGCCTCGTTCGAGCACCCCGTCGTGAGCAAGAAAGACCTCGGCCATGCCACCGCTGCCCAAAGGGCGCTCGATAGTGTAACGGCCGTCTATCCTGGTCTGGTTCACGCCACGCATTCTACCCTTCCGAGCCGCCGCGGGAGGCGTTTTTTGGCCCCAAGGGGGCCGAAGCTCAGCCCTCTGCCGTCTTCGAGATCCAGTCGGAGACGCCCCCCACGGCGCCGGAGGTCCAGTACCGGATCTTCTGCCACACGCCCGCCTCCTCGTAGCCTCTGGCCGCGACGAGCGGCGAGGTCCCGGCGCTCCGGCCGTCCACGAACACCTCGACCGTCCCGAGCTCGCGCCCGGCCTCGGCCGAAGGTGGGGCCTCCCCTTTGGTCTCGACGCGCCGTTCTACCTCGAGGCCGGGCCCCCCGAGGCCGGAGATCTTCTTCTCGGCGACGAGCTGGACGGACTCGTCGCGGCGGTAGGGCAGCTGCAGCTTCTTGAAAGGGTCGTCCGCTTTGACGAAGGACTGCTCGCCGAACTCCCCGAAGCCGTACTCCAACGCCGTCTCGGAGGCCTCGAAGCGGTAGAGGTCTCCGGCGGCGTCGAGGACGACGGCGACGTAGGACTCGTCGCCGTTCTGGGCTGAGGAGATCAGGGACGGCCCCGCGGCCGGCGAGGTGCCGGTCTTGACGCCGTCGGCCGCCCCGTAGTCGTAGCCGGAGTTCGGGGCGATGAGGAGGTTGGTCGTATCTAGCGGGATCTCCCTGTCCTGGGTGGTGATGGTGATCTCGGTCTTGCCGACGATCTCGCGGAACTCCGGGTACTCCATGGCCTCGCGCGTGATCTTCGCGAGGTCCTCGGCGCTGGAGTAGTGCCCGCGGTCGTCCAGGCCGGCCGGGTTCTCGAAGTGGGTGTTCTTGAGGTTCATCTCTTTCGCCTTCTGGTTCATCGAACTTACGAACTCCTCGACGCTGCCGCCCCCGAGGTGCTCGGCGAGCGCGTAGACGGCGTCGGTGCCGGAGGGGACGAGGGTGGCTTCGAGGAGCTCGCGGACGCTCACGGTATCGTAGGGGTAGAGGCCCGCGGCGCTGTAGACGCCCCCGGCGTAGGAGGCTGCGTCCTCCGAGACGGTCACCTCCTCGTCGAGCTTCGCCCCGTCTTCGAGGGCGACGAGGGCGACCATCACCTTGGTCGTGGAGGCGATGGGGAGGCGTTTGGACGGCTCCTTGCCGGCCAGGTAGAGGCCCGTCTCGCGGTCGACGAGCGTCCACGAGGCGGCGTCGAGCTTCGGCGCGCCGGGAGGGTTGGGGTCGTTCTGCTGGGCGTCGGCCCGGTCGGGGGCGGAGAAGATCAGTAAGGCCAGAGACAGTAGGATCATCGTTACGGTCCCATGCGCGCGGCACGTCCTATGTCTCAACCGCTGCCTCCCTTTTGTGCGCTTGCGCTACCGACCGCCCCCGCGCGGGGCCGCCCGTGGCGGCCGGGACTATTTTGCACCAGCGGACCGCGATGGTCCACCCTCGCAAGCTATCAGCTTTGGGCAAGGCTGGGGACCGGCCGCCGGTCGTCAGCGGTGTGCGCGGCGGGAGCTGGCCTCCGCGCCGCTATAGCGGCAGAAGATCGGGGCCCTCAGGGCAAGAACGGCCGCGCCCGCGACCAGATACGCCGCCAGGGCTTACGAGAGCCACGTCACCACGCACACACCAGGACCGTGGCCGCCCCAACCGGGCGAAAACGGCCGACCCCGCCGAAACTGGCGGCTTACTACTCCTCGAACATCCGCTGGCCCATCTGGTCGACCTTGCCCTCGGCGTGTTCGGTCATGTCGCCTTCGGCGCCGGTGTCCTCGGTCATCTGGCGCGAGATCTCGTCCGCCTTCTGCTCGTTGTGGGCGTGCGGGTCGCCGTGGCCGCCGGTGTCCTCGGTGACGCGCTGGGCCAGGTCCTCCTCCGCCTCGGCGGCGTTGTACGGCACGTATTCTTCGATGGGCATGTCCTTGCCCATCTCCCTGGCCTCCGCGTCCACGCTCACCTCCAGCACCGGATCCGCGGACTCCATCGACTCCATCGACCCCGAAGACTCCATAGATTTCATGGACCCCATCGACTCCAGGGAGTCCTCCCTGATACCGGGCAGGGGGCGGGGGTCCGCGTCGCCCTTCTCGATCCTGCGGACGATCTCCTTGGCCCGGAGGTCCGCCTGCCGGCTCCGCTCTTCTATGGCCCCGCGGATCTCCCTGTCAGACCGGCGCATCCGATCGTCGATCCTCTTCTCGGACTGCTTCTGCCGCCGCTCCTGCTCCCGAATGCTCAAACTGCCTCCCGGTCCCTTCGTCCCGGCCATCACGACCTCTACCCCATCTTTCCCCTTTAGTCCGCCGGACGAAAACCGGTCCGGCGGACGGGGACCCCGTAGAGGATTGTGTGCCGATGTCCGCGGGTAGGGTTAGGTGTCTAAAGAAGAAACAGTCCGAAAGGAGCAACCGTGGGCGAGAGAAGAGGGAAGCGCGGCGGCGAAGGGGGCCGGGACCGCAGCGGCGGTCGGGGCGGTGGCGGCGAAGGCCGGGAACAGCGCCAACACGAACGCCAGGAGCAGCGCCAGGAGGAACGCCAGCAGCGGCGTCAGGAAGAGAGGCAAGAGCAGCGCCAGGAAGAGCGGCAAGAGGAGCGTCGGGAAGAACGCCGGAAGGAGCGCCGTCAGGAACGCCGCCAGGAGCGAGGAGATGGTCCCCGCGGAGATGATCGTCGACCCCGAGGAGACGGTCCCGGGAGAGGCTAGACCTGGTCGGCCTGCTCGTAGTATCCGGCCGGGAGTCTTTGGCTTTCCGACTTCGTCGGTACGGCCCCCTCTCGAGGCCACCCTTTCCTATTAGCCGCGGAGACCGACCGGACCCCTTTGCCCCCGGCGCTGCAGAGGATGGAGGGGGCGTAGAACCATACTGCAAGAAAGCGCAACGGGCCGGGGCTTTTCGTGGGCCCCGGCCCGTTACCCTCTTTTGGCCGCTACTGGCCCTTGACGGCCTGTAGCACCTCGTCCTGGCTGTTGAACTTGTCCTGTGCGGCGTTCCGGATGCCGTCCACGATGTTCTGCGGCGCGCCGTTGCTCTCGGCGTTGGAGGCGACCTCCTCCTTCTGCGCCGGGAAGTTCACCCCCTGCAGGTACTGCTGTAGCTGTCCGATGTCGAGGTTGCCGAGGTTCGGAAGATCCATGTCCATCCTTTCGGGTCGGGTGCGTACTCCTTGCACCCAGGCGTGCCCGACACGGCGGGCCCGGAAACATCCGGAAGCGACGTTACTCGAGGAGGTCCTTGGCGCGCGGGGGAGGGTTCGATCCTGGCGGGGACGTTCCTGACCGGCTTTGCTTTCTTGCCGGGCCGGGGAGGACACGTTGACAGGCAATCCCTCAACTTCGAGCCGTGTCAGGTCGAACACACGGCTCGCGTCACCGTAGACCTCGATCTCGTAGAGCGTGCCGGCATCGTCTCGATGCAGAACGACGTTTTCGTTGAGGTCTTGGCCCATGGTCTCGCCCACGACGCCTTCCGAACCTTCTCTGAGGTGTAGCGTCGGGCTGTCGGTATCCGGGTGGTGGATCTTCATAGACCTGATCGGGGCCGCGCCTTCTGCGTAGCCGGAGCGGAGGTCGCGCAGGGAGGCGGGTGTGAGGCGGACCTCTTCGATGAAAGTGTCGACTTCGAGCTTCTGGCCCGGCTTCTCTACGCGATCCGCCATCACCGTCCGACGAAGCACGTTAATAGAAACGGGCCGGGGTCCCGAAGGACCCCGGCCCCAAAAGAGCGCTTAACTGGCTACATGCGCGAGCTTCTACGGACCATCGTCCGTCGCTCGCTCGTACCGTCCTCGTGGAAGACTTCCTCGGTGGTCAGCACGGTCCACAAACGCTTTACTCGCTTCAATATGGTCATCTCTTTCCTCCGTCTAAATCGGGGTTCTAAAAACTACAAGTAGATTATATGCGCGACGCACATAGAGAGCGTGAACGAGTTCTCCATAGGGACTTTCGGCCGCGCCTCTTTGCACATAAAAGGGTCGGGTCTCCGGCCCCTTGGGCTCTTACGGGCAGTCTACTTGCCGGACTCCCTCTTCTTCGAGAAGGCGTCGCGGCTCCCGCTCTTGAGCGAGGCGCCGGGCGGTCTCTCCCAGAACTTCGCGTCCCCGACGGCGAAGGAGCTTCCCGCTGGCAGCTCGTCCGTGAGCCTCCGGTCCTTATTGGCTTTCCGCGAGGCCGCGTCCCGGTAGAAGACGTAGTCGGGGCGCTTCGGGCCCTCCGGGGTGGCGAGCGCCGGCTGCACCTCGTAGGTCCCCTCGTGGCCGAGAAGGCGGAGCACGGGCCGGACGAGGTCCTCCTCAGTCTGGGCCTCGTTCTGGCTCGGCGCGGAAGCGTCGAGGACGCGGGAGACCTCCGCCATCGCCGCTTCCGCCTCGCCGGCGAGCGACCGCCGGTACGGCCGCCCAGGCAGCGTGACGTTCGGGTAGTGATCCGGGAAGACGGGGCCCCGGTTGCGGCGCGGCCGTTTCGTCTGCTCCGCGATCTGGATGGGACAAGTATAGTGGGAAGGCTGCCAGGGGTCAGCGCGGGTAATAGACTTGGTGGGGCAGGCCAACAAGGGAGGCTAATGAAGGTACTGGTGGCGGGGGCGCACGGCAAGACGGCGCGGAGGCTGGTCAGGAGGCTGGTGGAGAACGGCCACGAGGTGCGGGGGGTGGTCCGCAAGGAGGAGCAGCTGGCGGACGTTGAGGCCGACGGTGCCGAGCCCGCGCTCGTGGACCTGGAGAACGACGAGGTCGATGGGCGCGTAGCTGAGGCGGTCGCCGGGTGCGACGCGGTAGTCTTCGCCGCCGGAGCGGGGCCTGGGAGCGGGGAGGCCCGCAAGGAGACGATGGACTACGGCGGTGCCGCCAAGCTCGTCGAGGCGGCCGAGAAGTCCGGTGTGGGGCTCTACCTCATGCTCTCCTCGATGGGCGCCGGGGACCCGGAGGCGGGGCCGGAGGCGATGCGGCCCTACCTGCGGGCCAAGGCGAAGGCCGACGAGAGGCTGCGGGAGAGCGGGCTGGAGTGGACCATCATCCGCCCCGGGAGCCTCACCGAGGATGAGGGGACGGGGCTGGTCGAGGCGGCGGAGAGCCTGGGTCGGCGGGGTGAGATCCCGCGCGAGGACGTGGCGACGGCCTTCGCCCTCGCCCTCGAATCACCGAACACCGTCGGCAAGACCTTCGAGCTCCTGTCCGGGGAGACGCCAATTCGGGAGGCGCTGGAGGGGCTGTAAGTTTGGCGCTCCGCAGAAGCCTCCGGCGCGTCGCCGCAGGCGCGGCGCTGGTCGGCGCGGGCGGGCTGCTGTACGCGAGGGAGGTCGAGCCCCGCCGGCTGGAGGTCGTGCGGCTGGAGCTGGCCCTGCCGCGGCTCGCGGCGGCCTTCGCCGGGTACCGGGTCGTCCAGATCGGGGACCTCCACCTCGACGACTGGTCGAGACCCGCGCGCCTGGACCGCATAGCGGAGATGGTCAACGACGAACGGCCCGACCTCATCGTCGTTACGGGGGACTTCGCCAGCTACTCGGCCAGAAGGCTGGACACGGGGAGTCTCGTCGGGGCGCTGCGGCGCCTCTGGGCACCCGACGGCGTCCTCGCCATCCTCGGAAACCACGACTACCTGACGGACGTGAAGCTCATCCGGCGCTGCATCCGCGAGGCCGGCCTCACGGAGCTGATCAACGAGGCCGTCACGCTGGAGCGGGGCGGCTCCGGGCTGCACGTCGCCGGCATCGACGACGTGATGGAGGGCCGCAGCCGCCTGGATCTCGTCCTGCAGAGCCTGCCCGCCTCGGGGGCGGCCGTCCTGCTCGCCCACGAGCCCGACTTTGCCGACGTCGCCGCCGCGACCGGGCGCTTCGACCTGCAGCTCTCCGGGCATTCGCACGGCGGGCAGGTGCGGGTGCCGTTGCTGGGACGGGCCGTGCTGCCGCCGTTCTCGCAGCGCTACACCCGCGGGCTCCACAGGGTCGGGGGGATGCTCGTGTACACCAACAGGGGGCTCGGGACCGTCCACGCGCGGCTGCGCTTCGGGTGCAGGCCCGAGATCACCGCGCTGACCCTCCGCTGCGGCGGGGCCTAAGAGCCGCCCCGGCGGGTAGAATGCTTGCGACCAGGGAACCCCAAGGAGCGCGGCCGGTGTAGATGACGTTCGGAAAGAACAGACCGCCCCTCGTGCCGGATCCGGGCCAGCAGGTGGACCTGCTCGCGGAGAACGGCGAGACCCTGCACGGCTTCCGGGCCGTCTCCGGTCCGCTCTCCTACGAGCGGGGCGGCATCGTGGTCTGGGTGGCCACAGAGGCGGAGTACAGGGACGCGAAGAGGGAGGGACGCCCCGCCGTGTCCATGCCCTGGCCCGCCGGCAAGGTCACGATCCACGTCCCCTGGTGGAAGTGGCAGAGGTGGTTCACGAGCCGCCACTGAGCGGTCGGCCCGGGCCGATGGTTCTACGACGTCTGCGGCGGTCCCGACCTCTTTTGCGAACCGCTCTGACCTACTCTCGATCACGGATCTGGGTATGGCGTCCTCTCTTTGCGGACCTCATGGTCCCGTCTTCGCCGTCTGTGTCTCGCGAGCAAAAAAGCTGCCGGCCGATGGCCCATAGCTGACAGCTAGAACGGGTACACCACCATCCCCAGGGCGCCCAGCGCGTACCACGCCCCGAACGCCACGCCGAGCACACCGAGCACCGGGGCCACCCTCTCGAAGTTCCTGCCGAGCGGCCCACCGGCTATGGCGAGGCCGAAGGCCGTGGAGAGCAGCGCCATGGAGACGGCGGTGCCGGCGGCGAAGAGCAGCAAGGCACCTGCGGCCTGGGCCTTGTCCGAGATGGTAGAGAGCAGCAGGAGCGTCAGCCCGCCCGAGCCCCCGACGCCGTGCACGAGACCCACCCCGTAGGCCCCGAGGGGCGTGCGCCTCCTGTGGTCGTGCTCGTGGGCCTCGTCGTGGGCGTGGGAGTGGACGTGGCGGTGCGGTTCGCCGCCGTGGGAGTGGTGGTGGACGTGAAAGAGGCCGCGCCGCCAGCCCAAGAGCAGCCTCACGGCGAGAAGGATTATTATCGCGCCTATCAGGGCCTCGGCGGCCTGCTGAACGATCTCCGGCAAGAAGCGGTTGAAGAGCACGAGTGGCAGCCCGATCAGGACGAGCGCCGTGCCGTGCCCGGCGCCCCACAACAGACCCATGAAACCGGCCTTGCGGACCTTGTCCAGGTTCTCCTCGGAGGCTATGAGCGTCGTCACCGCCGCCAGGTGGTCCGGGTCCGAGGCGTGTCGCAGCCCGAGCAGGGCGCTGATCAGCAGGATCACGCCCAGGCTCGCCGGGCCGTGCATGAAGCCTTCGAACCAGCCGTCCAGAGCCGCCACCCGCCTCTCCTAACCTCTCTGCGTCAGGGCCGCCCGCACGAACCCGCGGTCGTGTTCCCAGGCGAAGTCTACGCCGTCCACTTCCCCCGCGCCGATCCAGCGCGCCTCCGCCACGTCGTCGGCCGGCTCCGGCGTGCCCTCCAGAATGCGAGCCCGGAACCCGATCGCCAGCGCCCACACGCCCTCCGGGCCGTAGGTGTGGGGGGCGAGGAGCACCGGCGTCGGGTCCACCTCGATCTCCAGCCCGAGCTCCTCCCTGACCTCCCGCTTGAGGCCCTCCACCGGATGCTCCCCTACCTCCAGGAAACCACCCGGCACGTCCACCTTGCCCCTGTACGGCTCCCGCGCCCGCACGGTGACGAGCGCTTTGCCGCCGTCCTGGATAGCGGCCCCCACCGCCGGCGCCGGGTTGCGGTACCACGACCGGCCGCACATAGGGCAGCTAACGCCCCCGCTCGGCCGCGGACCTTCGAGTTTCGTCCCGTCCGCCGGGCAGAAGCGGAAGGGCTCTGTCGGGGAGAAGGGGGCCTCCTTCTGGTCTTCGATCACGTGCGGGCCTTCACGAGCTCTTCGGCGACGCTGGCGAGTTGATCCACGGTCCTGACCACCTCGACGCGGTCGCACAACGGCTCGTAGAGGGGCATGTCGCACGAGCCAAGAGACCAGCCCCACTTCGGCTCGGGTGTGATCCAGATGACCTGCCGCGCGTGCTGCGCTATCTCCTCGAAGGCCGCCACGTTGGCCCATTTGCCGTTGTTGCGCCCATCGCCCAAGACCACGAGGGTCGTACGATGGTTTATGGTCGGCAGGTAGCGGTCCTTGAACTGCTCCGCGGCCTTGCCGAAATCGCTGTTGACGTCGGCGTCGATGATGCGCCCGGAGAAGATCTCGTCCACAGCCCGGTTCATGTCGCGCTCTTCGAAGACCTGCGTCACCTCCACCGCGTCCGCCACGAACACGAACGTCCTCACCTTCGAGAACAGGCTCTGCATTTGGTAGATCATGTGCAGCCAGAACCGGCTCAGGTTCCGCGTGCTTAGACTAACGTCGCATAACAATGCGACACGCGGCTTGCCTTCGCGGCGCCGGCGCAGCACGGGGTCGAAGGGTACGCCGTCGTAGCGCACGTTGTGGCGGAGGGTGTGGGGGACGCTTATGCGCCCGATGCGGTCCTCTTTCAAGCGGCGGGTCTTGGCGCCCTGGATCTTGCGCGCCACGCGCCGTATCGCCGCCTCCATCTCGCGCTGCTCGGAGGCGGAGAAGTCGAGCATCTTGCGCAGCGCCCGGCGCCGGATCTCCGAGTCGTCATTCGCGTCTTTTTTAAGGAGCTTCTCGCGCTCCTGCATCTGCTTTATAAGGTCGGGCAAGCCTTTGAGGATGTTCTCGGCCTGGGCTTCGAGCTCCGCGATTAGCGCCTCGTCCACCTCCAGCTCGTGCAGGTGCCCGACGAGGTCTTCGAGGTCCACCGCGGAGACGTCGAGCGGTATCTCCTCTCCGCCCAACCCGGGAACGAGGCCGCCCGGGCTGAACATGTTGCGGGAACGCCTCACCCGCATGTGGTAGGTGAGGCGCTGCAGCGCGCTCTCCATAGCACCCGGCTTGCGGTTCAGGATCAACTCTTGGGAGAACATTGAGAGCCTCATCCTCTCCGCGTCGCCGTGGATGTCGTTTGAGGGGCGCATCCGGTCCTCTTCGAAGAACCTGCGCATCTCCGTGGACTCGTCCGTGTCGTGGCTGTGGCCTTCTTCCCCCGGCTCCTCGCCCCCCGCCTCCTCGCCCAGCTCCAGCCTCGCGGGCGGCGGGCCGTGATCGTGGTCGTGCCCGGGAACCTTGACCTTCGCCTTGGGCCTCTCCGCGGTGGGGCGCATGTCGAAGAACAGATCGAAGAGCCGGTCGAAGGTGCCGGCGTCCTCCCCGTTCTTGACCAGCGTCGCCCGCAGCGTGTCGCGCACGACCTCCCTCTCCTGAAGCCCTACCTGCCCGAGCGCGTGCAGCGCGTCGATGCTCTCGGCGGGGGAGACCCTGAGCTGGTGACGCCTCAAGACCTGCACGAAGTCGTTTATTACGGTGTCCACGCTAGACCCCTACTCCCAGGCTAACACCAGGGCCCGGTTGACCGCCGCGAGCACCGCGAGGCACACCGCCAGCAGGGGATGCCCCGTGGCGAAGAGTGCGGCGACGGCCGACCCGAAGACGAGCGCCTCCGGGACCAGCCGCAGCGGCATGTCCAGCGGGAACGCCGCCTTCGGCGCCACGAACGTGCCCCACACCGCCGCGGCGAGGAGGGGGGCGCCGAGCCCCAGGGCGAGCTTCGCGACCAGGTTTCCCCCGACCGCGAACCCCCAGTAGACTAGAGCTCCGAGGGCGCACAGCTCCAGCAAGAAGCGCACGGCGAGGTTGGCGGGTTTTGCCAGGGTCAGCACCCGGTAAAGTTACCATCGGCGGGCCTCAGCGGGCGTGCTTGTGGACGGAGCGGTGCATCTCGTACATGCCCTCCGAGGGGTTCTCGCCCGTCGGCTCCTTCTGGCCCAGGTCCTGGCGCTCCTTGGCGTTGACGCCGAGGTGGTCTAGCATCTTTCTCGCGTCGCGGTCGTACTTGGCGATCACGCTGATGGTGTTCTCGATAAGGTCCTTGCTGAGGTTCTGGGCGTTCAGGATGACCAGGCTCTGCGCCCAGTCGAGCGTCTCCCCGATGCTGGGCGCCTTGCGCAGGTCGAGCGTGCGGAGGTCTTGGATCGTCTTGACCAGCTCCCGGGCGAGTTCGTCGCCGACCTCGGGGGCCTTCATGCGCACGATCTCGAGCTCCACCTCGCCGTTCGGGTAGTCGAGCTGGAGGTGCAGGCAGCGGCGCTTGAGCGCCTCGGAGAGCTCGCGGGTGCGGTTGGAGGTCAGGATCACGACCGGCGGGTGCTCCGCCTTGATGGTCCCGATCTCCGGTATGGAGACCTGGTAGTCGGAGAGGAACTCCAGCAAAAACGCCTCGAACTCCTCGTCGGCCCGGTCTATCTCGTCTATGAGGAGGACGGCCGTCTCGTTGGATTGCACGGCCTTGAGGATCGGCCGCTCCACGAGGAAGTTCTCGGAGAAGAAGATGTCCTCCTGCCCGCGCAGGACCTCGGCCGCCTCGCGCAGGCTCTGGGTCGGCGCGAGGGTCTCCCCGATCTTCTCCCTGAGGACCTGCGTGTACAGGAGCTGCTTGCTGTACTCTCACTCGTAGAGCGCCTTCGCCTCGTCGAGCCCCTCGTAGCATTGGAGCCGGTCGAGGTCCCGCCCCACGGCCCCCGCGAGCGACTTGGCGAGCTCCGTCTTGCCGACGCCGGCCGGACCTTCCACGAGGATCGGCTTGCCCAGGCGCGTCGCCAGGAACACGACCGTGGCGAGCCTGCGGTCGGAGACGTAGCTCTGCTCCGCCAGCCGCTCCCTGACGTCTTCTATGCTCTGAAACAAGGAATCTCCCTCTAAAATGTCATTCCCTTCGGAGATGGCGGGAGCGGACCCAAAGAGCCCGCCCCCGCCCCGTTCGCCGTCCCGAACGGTCTAGCTCACCACGGCGTTTTCATCGGCGGGCACGCGGCGACATTAACCTCCCGCGGCACCCCGGCCCATCTCCGGGGCCACGCCCCAGACGTTCTGGCGGTAGCCGTCGCTGGTCTTGCGGACCATCGGATCGTAGACGCAGTCGCGCAGGATCTCCTTGGCCGCCTCGACGGTCAGGTCGCGCGGGTTGCCCGGCGTGCAGACGTCAGCCATCATGTGCTCGGCCATCGCCTGCAGCTCGGCGTCGTCGCTCTCGATCTTGGTCGGCCGGTCCTCGTAGAACGGTCCCTTGCCCATCTTGGACTTCGCGTAGTTGGCGTTCACGCTCGAGAAGTTTTCAGGAATGCCGCAGTCCTTAGCGAGCCTTATCACGGCGTCTATGGCCTGGTCGGCGGCCTGCACGGGGTTCATGCCCGTGGTGTCCTCGCCCATCGCCGTGGCGATGTCCGCGTACTGTTCCACCGCCGCCGGCTGGTTGAAGGTCCACACCCTGGCTATGCCGACGCCGTTGTTGAGGCCATGGTGGATGTCATAGTAGGCGCACAGCGCGTGCGAGAGCGAGTGCAGGATGCCGAGAAGCGCCGAGCTGAACGCCTGCGCCGCGATGTACTGCGCCCAGACCATCCCCTCCATCGCCTTGAAGTTCTTCGGGTTATAGGTCGCCTCGCGCAGGTTCTCCGTGACCAGCGTGACGGCCTTGAGCGCTATCGGGGTGCACGAGAGGTGATCCACCCGGCTTACGTACGCCTCGGAGCCGTGGGCTATCGTGTCGAAGCCCGTGTAGGCCACGTACTCGGGCGGCATGGTCATGCAGAGGACGGGATCGTTGATCGCCAGGGTGGTGGTCATCGCCCGATCGAAGGCCACCCACTTGTGCGGCGCGTTCTCGCTGGAGAGGTCCGTGATCACGGCGGCCGGCGTCGTCTCGGAGCCCGTGCCCACGGTGGTGTTTATGGCGATGTGCGGCGGGTTCTCGAGCTTCTCGGAGGCGTTGACGCCCTGGAACTCGTTTATGTTCCGCCCGTCGTGCGCGGCCACAACCCTGGCGCCCTTGGTAGTGTCGTGCGGGCTGCCACCGCCGATGGAGACGAACCCGTCGCACTCCGCCTCGCTGAACGCCTTGTAGGCGTCCATAACGTTGTAGTCTTTCGGGTTGGTCTCGACCTTGTCGTAGACGGAGACCGAGACCCCGGCGTTCTCGAAGTTGGTCCTGCACTCGTCGATGATCCCGGTGCCCCGCAGGCCCGTCGTTACGAACAACACGTGCTTGAGCCCCATCGCCGCCGCCTCGGGCCCGGCGTTCTCATAAGCCCCAGCCCCGAGCAGCGACCTGGGCTGCTTGAAGAACTCCTTTACCGGGAACTCGAGAACCCTCGAAAGATCCATAAAGCCTGTTCGCTCCTTTCCCCTTACCCCTGCAAGATGCACGCGACGCCAAAAAGCGTCCCCCTAAACCCTCTCTTCGATCCTCACCCCCTTCGCGGCCCTTTCCCAAAAGCCGCATCGCCGCCCGCGCCGGGCACCCCCGAGCTTGCCGGAAGCTGTTACTACAATATAACAGCCGTCTTGTGACGGGTCTAGCGAACGACCGGCCTGGGGCGTGCTTTATAGCACCGGGCACCGCGCCGCGCCACTGACGGTACGAGGTAATCCGAAGATTGACACATCAATACTTTGATGCTACAGATGGTTATATGAGGCCGTTGTCACGAACGAGCGCGGGGACGTTGTACCACCAGATCCTGCAGGGCCTGACCGGGCGGATCGAGTCCGGGGAGATCGGGGTGGGCGACAGGTTGCCGAGCGAGGCCGACCTGGTCGCGGAGTTCGGGGTGAGTCGGACGACGGCGCGGCGGGCTCTGGACGAGCTCAGGCGCCAGGGGCTCGTGCGGCGGGAGCCGGGTCGGGGGACCTTCCTGGCGAGCCCGCGGCTGCGATCGAACCTGGCGTATTTGCACAGCTTCTCCGAGGAGATCGAGCGCTGGGGTTACACGCCGGGGGCCAGGCTCGTCTCGCAGGAGGAGCAGGCCGCCGACGAGGAGGTGGCGGCGTGGCTCGGGGTCGAGGTGGGCGAGGAGGTGCTGTTCGTGCGGCGGCTCAGGCTGGCGGACGAGCGCCCGATCTTCGTGTGCAACTCGCACCTACCGATCTCGCGTTTCCCCGCCCTGAAGGACGCGGACTACGGGACCGTCTCCCTGAGCCGGCTCCTAGAAGAGAGAACCGGGCGCCGGATCGAGCACGCGCGGCAGTGGATCGGGGCCGCGACCGCCGAGCCTGAGGTCGCGGGCTTGCTGGAGATATCGGCCGGGGTCCCGGTCCTGAAGATCCGGCGCATCACGTGCGTCACCGGCGAGGAACCGGCGGAGGTCGTCGAGGCGTTCTTCCACCCCGAGCGCTACCAGCACTACAACGAGCTCTCCGCCCAGCCCGCGGAAGTTACCGACTGAGGTCGAACCCGACGATAGCCCTTCGCGCGGATATCATTTCCAACCCTCCCTTCGCCGCCCGCGCTCAGCGGCTTCGCGCGGGCAGACGAAAACCCATCAGGAAGTCCGGGGAGCACAAACCGACCAAATCCGCCGGTACGAACGCGCCCTTCGCAAAGTCCGACGGCCTGCCACCTGTGCCGCGGGTGCTATGCAGGGAATTGCATCTCTATCCGGCACCACGACATCTTGTGGTTACCCCGGCGCCGTTGAGCGTTGCGACGACGTCGCCGTCGGGCGTGGGAGGCAATCTCATGCAGAGACGTGGATGCGGGGTTCGGAGAACGACCCTTTCACGCACTCGGGTGAATAAGCATAGGAACGTCGTGCTGCTTTACTCTTGGTCGCCCGGCGGGGGGCCGAGTATCTCCACGCCGGACGCGTTGGCCGCGGCCCTTGGCTTCTCGTTGTACAGCCTCTAGCGAGAACCGCCCCCGCCGCGACGATACCTCGTCTTAGCCGACGATGTCCTTGGCCTTCTCTACCCCCTGGCGCGCCATGGCACCGGCGATCGTCGTCTCGTCCTTGTCGGCCGTCTCCTCTCGCGGCAGCTCGAACTGGAAAGCCTCGGCGTAGGGCGCCGAGCGGTTCATCACGTAGGCGGAGGTGTTCTCGGAATAGACCTTGCGCGCTTCCTCGGCCGTCAGCTTCCCGGTGACGATCTCGTGCATCATGTTGAGCGCCAGAAAGTTGGCCGCTTCCATGTCGCAGCGCGCGGACACCTCCCCGGCGGTCCTCTCCACGATCACGCTGCCGTCGAACTTGGCCAGCTCGCTGAACTTCTCCGGCGGCACTTGGTAATCGATGAACTGCTCGACGACGTCCGTGTGCGGTTGGGGGAAGTTGTGCGGTATCTCGTGGCGGTAGACCACGGTGCGCTTCCAGGGCCCGTTGGCGTACCAGATGAGCCGGCTTGGGATCGCCTCGTTGGGCTGGCCGTACTTCTTTATGATCTCGTCCGCTGCGCTCTTGGCCATCTTGGGCCAATCGGCGATGAGGGCCTCGACGGCCTGCGCAACCACAACGGTGGGAGACGGGTTCTCCTCGGCTCCTCCGACCGTTTGGCTTTTGGCCGCGCTCATCGCCCCGGTAGCGGCGGTCCTGATCCGTTCTGTGGGCTCCATGCTATGCCTCTCCGACATAACGCTCCTCTCCAGTAAAGGCAACCACGAAGGTTTTGCGACCATCGCGGGTCACTAGGCTCGATAGTCAAACTCTACCCGTCGCTGGCAACTCCGAAAACCGACGAGACCAAGTAACCTAGCGAACTTCCTAGAACCCCTTACGCCCGAAGTTTCGAGAATTGTCCCTCCACGAGGTTGGGTGAATAGAGGTGGGTCATCCCTTGATCCTTCTGTTATTTTTGGTCGTGTTCTTGTACAGACGGTTTCAAAGGAGGCGCCCCATTGGACGAGACGAGCGGGAGGACCTTGACCGTTGCCTGGCAGGACCCGATGGTGGGGGCGAAGGCCGCCGAGGGGATGAGCGGCCTGGAGTTCTGGAAGGCCGTGCAGAAAGGCGAGGTGCCCCTGCCGCCGATCTGCGAACTGGTCGGCTTTGGACTAGCGGAGGTAGACGAAGGCCGGGTGGTCTTCGAGTGCGTGCCCGGCGAGCAACACTACAACACGATGGGCGTCGTCCACGGGGGCCTCGCTTGCACCCTGCTCGACTCGGCGATGGGCTGCGCCCTGCACACCATGCTGCCGGCGGGCACGGGCTACACAACCCTGGAGCTCAAGACGAACCTCCTGCGTCCCGTAGCGGCCGATACCGGAACCTTGCGCTGCGAAGGCCGCCCGATCCACGTCGGGGGAAGGGTGGCTCTCGCCGAGGCCGGCCTCACCGATGAGTCGGGCGTACTTTACGCGCATGCCACCTCTACCCTCATGGTCTTCCGGCCCAGGAAGGAGGCCCCCAAAGGCGACGTCGAGGGCGAGCCAGGCGCTAGCGGTACGCCTTAGAAACCGTCCGAAACGGCCCATGAGCGGGCCAACCGTGTCCCGGCTCCGCCGTCCGACCGCCCGGACTTCCGAGAAACCCCCTCAGCGCGAAGTTTGCGGAATCGACTTCTACGGGGTTCATTGAATAAGGGCTGGGCGTCGTTGAGCCCTTACTTCCGACCGGTCCTGCGAGCCACCCAGCTTCTGGCCATCTCGCCCCGCGCCGACTGAAAGGGCCGCAGTGTGTCAAGGTCGGACGGCCTTGGCGCCCCCAGCCTCGTGACGAGGTCTCGACTGACTAACCGTGGTGGGACTTTGGGTTAACATGCCCCGTTGAAGCGAAGAAGCGGGGGCTTATGAAAGAACCGGAGCAGAAGACCGTGGAGAGGGAGGCCCCAGAGGTTCGGGACCACTACCCGCACTTCCTGACCATAGCGACGCGCTGGATGGACAACGACGTCTACGGTCACGTCAACAACGTCGTCTACTACTCCTACTTCGACACCGTCGTGAACGAGTACCTGATCCGGACCGGCGTCCTCGACATAGAGGGGAGCCCGGTGATAGGCCTCGTCGTCGAGACCCAGTGCCGCTACTTCGAGCCCGTCACCTTCCCCGACACCGTCCACGCGGGATTGCGCGTCGCGCGGCTGGGCCGCAGCAGCGTCCGGTACGAGATCGGGCTCTTCAAGAACGATTCCAAGACCGCCGCCGCCCAGGGCCACTTCGTCCACGTCTACGTCGAACGCGAGGGCCGCAAGGCCACGCCTTTGCCGCAGGAGATGCGCTCGGCGCTGGAGAAGATCCTGGTCGGCTAGGAAGCGGCCAGAGACGCGACGCGCGGGGCGACGACCGCGGCGAGCTCCTCGAGCAAGGCCTCGTCCTCGGTCGTGAACGCGCCGACGGTGTCCGAGTCGATGTCGAACTGGCCGACGATCTCCCCCGCGTGCCGGATGAGGACGACTATCTCCGAGCGGGTGTGGACGGAACACGCCAGGTAGTTCTCGACCCCGCGCACGTCCTCGATTACCTGGTTTCTGTCCTCGGCCACGGCCGTCCCGCAGACGCCCTCCCCGACCTCGATCCGGTCGTGGTCCGCCGGCGCGGTGCTCGGCCCGAGCACGAGCACGCCGCCCTTCATCAGGTAGATACCGCTCCAGTCCCAGGACGGGTGCGCGTCGTGTACCAGCCTCACCACCCCATCCAGCACCTCCTCGTCGGACGCGTCCGAGGCCACGAGACCCTCCGCCTCCGCCCGAAGGTCCTTCTCTAGCGCCGTGCGATCGTTCATAAGACGTTCCTCTCGACTCCGAAAACCGTCCCGTCGATGATAACGCCGCCGCGCCGTTCTGTCCCGCGAGCGCGTTCGCGTTCGCGCCATTGCGTAACTGTTACTACAATGCTACGGTTTGGGATCGCGGGGTGGGTCGCGGAGCGCGGAGAAAGCGGCCTGTGCTACACTGCCCGCACTTCGGGAAGAAAGGGGAAAAGGGCATAGGAACGCCTTGTACGGCAGGGAAAGTGTGCTGTATGTGATCCCGTTGACGGCGGCCCGGTGGCGGTAGGGGAGACTGGCACAGGGTGGGCGTCGTCCGGCCTTGGGTGTGGGGAAGTCGTAGGGAAGGGAGAGAATAGGTGCGAAGGATTCAGGTAAACGTAAACGGCGTCAGCTACGAGCACGAGGTCGAGCCTCGGTTGCTCCTGGTGCATTACTTGCGTGAGGGGTTGAACCTGACGGGGACCATGGTCGGGTGCAACACCTCCAACTGCGGGGCGTGCACCGTGTTGTTGAACGGGGAGTCCGTCAAGTCTTGCACGCTGTTTGCGGTGCAGGCCGACGGGCACGAGATCACGACGGTTCAGGGCCTGCAGACCAACGGCGACTGGCATCCCATGCAGACGGCGTTTCACGAGAACCATGCCTTGCAGTGCGGGTACTGCACGCCCGGCATGATCCTGGCCTCCGTCAGCTACCTCAAGGAGAACCCGAACCCGAACGAGGAAGACATTCGGGAGGCCCTGGAGGGCAACTACTGCCGCTGCACCGGTTACGAGAACATCGTCAAGGCCGTGCAGCAGGCCGCCGGCCAGACGAGCTAGAAGGAGGCGCGGGAGTGACCCAGGCACCGGAACGCTACATGGGGAACGGGATACCTCGTAAAGAGGACCCGAACCTCGTAACCGGGAAAGCCAACTGGACCGACAACATCAAGCTGCCCGGCATGGTCCACATGTCCATGCTAAGGAGCCCCTTCGCCCACGCGAAGGTGACGAAGCTGGACGTCTCGGCTGCGCTGGAGAGGCCCGGCGTCGTCGCGGCCTTCACGGGCGCTGACCTCGCCGAGGAGTGGCCTGGCGGCGTGCCGTGCGCGGCGGTCGTCTCCGAGGAGCAGAAGACCCCGTTCTTCCCGCCCATCGTCACGGACGAGGTGCGCCACGTGGGGGACGTGGTGGCGGTGGTGGTGGCGAGCGACCGTTACGCCGCCCAGGACGCCCTCGAGTTTATCGAGGTTGACTACGAGCCCCTGCCGGCGATCGTGAACATGGAGGACGCCCTCAAAGAGGACTCCCCGCTGGTGCACGAGGACCTCGGGACCAACGAGTGCTTCACCTACACGGCGAACGTCGGGAACACCGACGAGCTCTTCGACCGGACGGACGACGCGGGTGATGCGGGCGCAGAGATACGCGGGCCCGAGGTGCAGGGGCAGGGGGACACCGACGAGGCCTTTGCGCAGGCCAACGTGGTCGTCAAGGAGCGCTACATCCAGCAGCGCCTGCTCCCGACCGCCATCGAGCCGCGGGCGTCCGTCGCCTACCCTGACCCGGGGCACGGGGGGTTCGTCATCTACACGTCCACCCAGGTGCCCCACCTCGCCAAGATCGTGCTCTCCCTGGCGACCGGGATACCGGAGAACCAGATCCGGGTGGTGGCCCCCGACGTGGGCGGCGGGTTCGGCTCCAAGCTGAACATATATCGTGAGGAAATATTGGCCGTCGTGCTGGCCAAGAGGCTGGGGACGCCCGTCAAGTACGTCGAGGACCGCTCGGAGAACTACCAGGCGACCATCCACGGCCGCGGCCAGATCCAGGACATAGAGCTCGCCGCGAACTCCGACGGCAAGATCCTCGGCATGCGGGTGAAGCTGCTCGACGACATGGGCGCCTACCTGCAGCTCCTGACCCCGGTCATCGCGATCAGCGGGGCTGCGATGTTCCCTGGCGTCTACACGTTCGACGCGTTCTCCATCGAGATCAAGGGCGTCTTCACCAACCTGACGCCGACCGACGCCTACCGCGGCGCCGGGCGCCCCGAGGCCTGCTACGCCATCGAGAGGGCCATAGACTCCCTGGCCCGCGAGCTCGACATGGACCCGGCCGAGATAAGGCGCAGGAACTTCTACGAGCCGTTCGACGAGCCGACGTCCAACCCGGCGGGCCTGCAGTACGACTCGTTCAACCTGCAAGCGGCGCTCGACCGGGCGATAGAGCTCGCCGACTACGAGTCTTTGCGCGAGGAGCAGCGCCGCAGGCGCGAGGCGAACGATCCGGTGCAGCTCGGCATAGGGTTCGCTACGTACACCGAGATCTGCGGCCTCGGGCCCTCCCACGCCCTTGCCGGGCTCGGGATCGGCGGCGGCGGCTGGGAGGTCGCGAGCGTCAGGATGCTCGTTACCGGCAAGGTCGAGGTCGCCACCGGCACCTCGCCGCACGGCCAGGGCCACGAGACGAGCTGGTCCCAGATCGCCGCCGACGTCCTCGGGGTCACCCCGGACGACGTCGAGGTTTTGCACGGCGACACGGCGTCCGTCCCCTTCGGCCGCGACACGTACGGCTCGAGGAGCCTCGCCGTGGGCGGCATCGCGGTGTACCACGCGGCCAACAAGGTGATCGAGAAGGGCAAGAAGATCGCCGCGCACATGCTCGAGGCCTCAGAGGACGACATCGAGTTCGAGGGCGGCAAGTTCAGCGTGGCGGGCTCGCCGGACCAGAACGTCTCCATCGGGGACGTGGCGGGCGCGGCCTATTTGGGCAACGACCTGCCCGAGGGCATGGAGCCGACGCTCAACGAGACGATGACCTTCGACCCGCCCAACTTTACCTTCCCGTTCGGCGCGCACATCTGCGTCACGGAAGTTGACACGGAGACGGGCGCCGTGAGGATCCGGGACTACATAGCGGTGGACGACTGCGGCCCGGTCATCAACCCGACCATCGTCGACGGCCAGTTGCACGGGGGGCTTGCGCAGGGCATCGCCCAAGCGCTCTACGAGGGGGTCATCTACGACGAGGAGGGCAACCTGCTCACCGCGTCTATGGTGAACTACATGATCCCCGGCGCCCCGGAGCTTCCGAACTACACCCTAGACCGGACCGTGACACCTTCGCCGAGCAACCCGCTCGGGGTCAAGGGCGTGGGCGAGGCGGGGACCATCGGCGCGCCGCCCGCGGTCATCAACTCCGTGGTGGACGCGCTCTCGCCGATGGGGATAAAGCACATAGACATGCCCGCCTCGCCGATGCGGGTGTGGAAGGCCATCCAGAACGCCCAAGGGAAGCAGTCGGGCGACCGGCAGGAGGACGCCTCGCTCGGGGCGAGTGCTGCCGACATCAAGCAGGGGGGTGACGCGTAATGATCCCGATGGCCTTCGACTACGAGGTCGCCGAGTCCGTCGACCACGCCATAGAGCTGCTCGGCCAGCACGGCGACGAGTCCAAGCTCCTTGCGGGCGGGCACTCCTTGATCCCGATCATGCGCCTCAGGCTGGCCGCGCCCACGGTCCTCATCGACCTCGGCCGCCTGGACGAGCTGCGCTACGTGCGCGACGGGGGCGACCACCTCGCCATAGGCGCCATGACCCGCCACCGCGACCTGCTCTTCAACGACCTGGTCAAGGAGCACTGCGGCATAGTAAGTTGGACCGCGGGCCTCTTGGGCGACCCGTCCGTCCAGCACCGCGGGACTCTGGGCGGCACGCTGGCCCACGGCGACTCCTCCGGCGACATGCCGAGCGTCATCACGGCGCTTGAGGGGGAGTTGACGATCCAGGGCCCCGACGGCGAGCGGACCGTCAAGGCCGCGGACTTTTTCCAGGACTACATGATGACGGCCCTCGGCGAGCAGGAGGTCGTCACGGAGGTCCGGGTCCCGAAGCTCGGCCAGAACACCGGCTGGTCGTATAAGAAGTTCAGCCGCCGCTCGCAGGACTGGGCGACGGTCGGCGTGGCGGCGGTGGTGGAGCGCCAGAACGGCTCCATCGGCTCCGCCCGCATCGCGCTCACCAGCATGGGCGCCACGCCCATCAGGGCCACCGCCGTCGAGCAGGCCCTCTCGGGCGCCTCACCCGACGCCGTCGCCGAGGCGGCCCAGTCCGCCGACGAGGGCACCAACCCCTCATCCGACGACGCGGCCTCGGCCGAGTTCCGGCGCCACCTGGCGCGGGTGTGGACCCGGCGGGCCGTTGAGGAAGCCCTGAACCGTTGAGCGAAGCCGTAAACGGACGCCGGGGGGCCCTGCCCCCCGGCGTTTCGCTTTCCGGGGAGATGCGCGAGAGGCTGCGCGAGGGGAGCTACCTGGCCGGCGAGGGGCTTGCGACGGCGATCTTCCTGGCCCTCAAGCTGGAGAAGCCGCTCTTCCTTGAGGGCGAGGCCGGGGTAGGCAAGACCGAGGTCGCCAAGGTCCTCAGCCGGATGCTCGATACGCCCCTGATCCGTCTGCAGTGCTACGAGGGCATAGACGTCAACCAGGCCGTCTACGAGTGGGACTACGCGAGGCAACTCCTGCACATCCGCACCGCCGAGGCCCTGGGCACGGCCGGCGAGGACCGCTCGCGCCTGGAGGACGAGCTGTACACGCGCCGGTTCCTCGTGAACCGGCCGCTGCTCCAGGCCATCGAGCACGAAGGAGATAATCCCCCCGTACTTCTCATAGACGAGGTGGACCGGGCCGACGACGAGTTCGAGGCTTACCTGCTCGAGATCCTCTCTGACTACTCCGTGACCATCCCCGAGATAGGCACCGTGAGGGCCGAGCGCCCGCCGGTCGCCATACTTACCTCCAACCGGACGCGCGAGGTCCACGACGCCCTCAAGCGACGCTGTCTGTACTTCTTCATAGACCACCCGGACATGGAGCGGGAGGTCGAGATCGTGCGCCTCAGGGTGCCGGACGCCGAGGAGAGGCTCGCCCGCCAGGTGGCCCGCGCCGTGCAGCGCCTGCGCGGGATGGACCTCTACAAGCCGCCAGGCGTGGCCGAGACCCTGGACTGGACCGAGGCCCTCGTGGCACTAGGGGCGAAGGAGCTCGACGAGGCCCTGATCGAGGCAACGATGGGCTCGGTTTTGAAGTACCACGAGGACCAGCAGAGGGTGCTGGTCCAGTCCCTGAACCTCCTCGCGGGGAGCTAAGAGGTATGTCAAGCGGGACGGAGACCGAGCTCCCGATGCTCCGCATGGCGGTAGCCTTCGGGCGCCTGCTCCGGCGGGCCGGTCTCGCGGCGGGGCCGGACCGGGTGGTCGGCTTCGCCACGGCCCTGGAGGAGCTCGACGTGGGGAGCCGCGACGACGTGTACTGGGCCGGGCGGGTGACGCTGTGCTCCCGCCCCGAGGACTTCGAGGTGTACGACCGGGCGTTCAAGGTCTTCTGGGAGGGGAGGGAGGGCCTGAAGGTCCCCGACCCGCCGGGGAGCACGTTCTCGATCCGGCTCTCCCCCGACTCGGTGCAGCCGCCCAAGAAGAGCGCCGAGGAGAACGAGAAGGGCGACGAGGCCGTGAGGCTCCGCTACAGCCCCGTGGACGTGCTGCGCAAAAAGGACTTCGCCGACTGCACGCCCGAGGAGTTCGCGGAGCTCTACAGGCTCATGGCGGACATGCGCCTCTCGGGGGCCATGAAGCGTTCGCGGCGCCTGGAGCCGTCCCACAGGGGCCGCCACGACCAGAGAAGGACCCTGCGGGGCGCGATGCGCACCGGCGGAGAACCCATGCGCCACCGCTACCGGAAGGCCAGGGACCGGCCGCGGCGGGTCGTGCTGCTCTGCGACGTCTCCGGTTCTATGGCCTCATACAGCCGGGCGCTCCTCAGGTTCATGCACGCGGGCGTCGCCTCGGGAGAGCCTGTCGAGGCCTTCGTCTTGGGGACCCGGCTCACGCGCGTCACCCGCGAGCTTGCGACCCGCAACCCCGACCGGGCGCTCGAGGAGGCCTCGAAGGCCATCGAGGATTGGTCCGGGGGAACCCGGCTCGGGGACACGGTGAGAGAGTTCGTGGACGTGTGGGGCCAGCGCGGGATGGCCCGCGGTGCGGTCGTGGTCCTGCTCTCCGACGGCTGGGACCGCGGGGACGTGGAGGTGCTCACGGACGCGATGCGGCGCATCCACCGCCTCGCCCACAGCGTCATCTGGGTGAACCCCCTGAAGGCCGCCCCCGGCTACCAGCCGCTCGCCCGCGGGATGGCCGCCGCGCTCCCCTACGTGGACGTCTTTCTCTCGGGTCACAACTTCGAGAGCCTGCAAGAGCTGTCCTACGCCGTCGCCGGGGCCTCCGGACGGGGGGGCGCGCGTTGACCCTCTCCGGTTTCGGGCCCGACCCTCGGCGTCGCGTACGTCGGATATGATCTGTGGTAAGGCGAGCATATGATCGAGACCAGGAACCGCCAACTCGTACCCTGCGGACCGTCGCACCTGGAGACGGTCTTGAGGGACAAGAAGGGGCTTGAGCCCCTGCTGGGCATTCCGGTCCCGGATAGCTGGCCCGCGCTCCCGGGGGCCATACCCCACATCTACGAGAAACTGGGTTCCGATCCATCCGCCGTCGGGTGGTGGAGCTACCTTTTCGTCCACGCCAGGGACAGGGTACTCGCCACCGAGGCCGCCAGGGGCCTTCTCCGATGGGCCTTCTCGCACCCGGAAGTCGCGACGGTCGCGGCGGAGACGCTTCCCGACGGGCACGGCTCGATCAGGGTTCTCCAGAAGCTAGGGATGAGGTTCGCCGGTGCGACGGACAGGGTGCTCCGCTGGAGGTTGGACAGACAAGACTCTAAGAAGGAGGGCCGCGTTGAACCCGGTCGTCGATAAGGTAGCGAGCTGGAGGGAAGAGGGCAAGAAGGCGGCGCTTGCGACCGTCGTCAAGGTCGAGAGGAGCGGGCCGCTCGGGCCCGGCACCTCGATGGCCATTAGCGAGGACGGGCAGGTCGTCGGATCGGTGAGCGGCGGGTGCGTGGAGCCTGCCGTCTACGAGGAGGCGATGATGGCCATAGAGAGCGGCACGCCGAAGCTCCTCTCCTACGGCATCTCAGACGACGAGGCTTTCGGGGTGGGCCTCACGTGCGGCGGGATCATCCACATCTTCGTCGAGAGGGTGGACTGGTGAGCCTGCTCGCCCGCTGGCACGCCCTGCTTCGGGAACAGTCGCCGGTCGCCATCGCTACCGTGATCGGAGGCCCCGGGGGCTCTCTGGGCGGTAAGCTGCTCGTCACGCCAGACGACCACGAGGGAGGTGCTGGCGACGAGGACCTCGACAGGGCGATAGTCGAGGCGGCCCGCGGCCTTCTGGAGGGCGGCAAGACCGAGACGCGCCACTTCGGGCCGCGCGGGCAGCGCCGGATGGAGGACGTCGCCGTCTTTATCCAGAGCTTCGCCCCGCCGCCCAAGATGTACGTCTTCGGGGCCATAGACTTCGCCTCTGCCGTCGCCAGGATCGGCAAGTTCCTCGGCTACCGCGTGATCGTCTGCGACGCCAGGGCCGTCTTCGCCACGCGCGAGCGCTTCCCTTCGGCTGACGAGGTGGTCGTCGCCTGGCCCGACGAGTTCCTCAAGACCGCCGAGGTGGACCACAGGAGCGTCATCTGCGTCCTGACGCACGACCCCAAGTTCGACGTGCCGGTCCTGAAGGCGGCGCTCGAGACGCCCGCCGGGTACATCGGGGCGATGGGCAGCCGCCGGACGCACAACAACCGCACGGCGCGCCTCAAGGAGGAAGGGGTCTCCGAAGAGCAGTTGGGGCGCGTCAGCAGCCCGATAGGGCTCGACATCGGCTCCCGCACGCCGGAGGAGACGGCGGTCGCCATAGCGGCGGAGATCATCGCCTCTCGCACGGGGCACGCGGGCGGGAGGCTCGCGGAGCGGACGGGTCCGATCCACGCCCCAGATCCGGACGTGGCCGACTCGCCGGATGCCGAGGACGCGAAGCGGGAGGCGGCGGGCGCGACAAGAGACGCGCGGTGAGCGGGGTGTCGGCCGTCGTGCTCGCCGCGGGCGCGGGGAGCCGCTTCGGGGGCGGGAAGCTCCTGGCACCTTTCGGGGGGCGGACCCTGATCGGGGCGACCCTGGAAGGGCTGCGCGGGGCTCCTGTGGATGAGACAATCGTGGTGGTCGGAACCGAAGGGGAAAGGTTGCGCGACGTAAGCGACGCACACGGGGCCCGCGTGGTCGAAAACCGGGACTGGGCCGAGGGAATGTCCACCTCGGTGCGCGCGGGGCTCGGCGCCTGCTCTCCGGAATCCCGCGCCGCGGTAGTCGTCCTAGCGGACCAGCCGCTCGTGGGGGCCGCGGCGGTGGGACGGCTCGTCGAGGCCTTCGAGGAAGGGGCGCCGGTGGCGGTGGCGACCTACGGCGGGGAGCCGCGCAACCCGGCGCTCTTCGCCAGGGAGGTCTGGCCGCTCCTCGGGCGCGAGATGTCGGGGGACAGGGGGGCGAGGGCCGTGCTCGCGCGCCACCCGGAACTGGTAACGGAGGTGCCTTGCGATGACGTAGCGGACCCGGCCGACGTGGACACTGTGGAAGACCTGCGGCGCCTGGAAGAGGAGCTGGCCGCTCCCGGGTGCTGTGGGGCGATCCGTCAAAGGAGAGACAGATGAAGCTAAACAACGAGTTTACGGTCGACGTACCGGTAGAAGACGTCTGGAACGTGTTGCTCGACCTGGAGCGGATCACCCCCTGCCTGCCCGGCGCTTCCCTGACGGAGGAGACGGGCGAGCGCGAGTACGACGGGGCGATGAAGGTCAAGCTCGGACCCGTCACGCAGCAGTACAAGGGCACGGTCAAGATCCAGGAGGCCGACGAGTCCGCCCATCGGGCGGTGCTCAGGGCCGACGGCAAGGACGCCCGCGGGCAGGGGACGGCCTCGGCCACCATCGTCTCCACCCTGCACGAAGAGGGGAACGGCAGCACCCGGGTGAGCGTCGAGACCGACATGCAGATCACCGGCCGCGCGGCGCAGTTCGGCCAGGGCATCCAGCAACAGGTCTCCGAGAAGCTCCTGGGCCGGTTCGCCGACTGCCTTGAGGAGGAGATCGTAAACGGGGGCGCCGCGAGGGGGGCGGACGTATCGGACGCCGAACCGTCCGCCAACGGTTCGGCCGGAGACGGGCAGGGAGGGGCCACCCAGCAGCAAGAAGACGTCGAAGCGTTGGACCTCGGCGAGGCGAGCCGGGACGCGGTCATGGGCCGGATCAAGCCCGCGATACCCCTGGTGGTCGGCGCCGTCGTTCTCTGGCTCGTGATCCGGTCCCTCAGGGGCGGAGGCTCGTCCAGCGCCCGTCCGGTCGAGGGCTACAACAAGTTCGAGGTGATCCTGAGGTTCTAGAGCAGTCGGCGGTCAGCTTCCCTGGCTCGGAGCTGACCGCCGATGACTTGAGCCAGTGGGTGGTGCGTGCTGGTGGCCGACCCTTGGGTTCGGCCCGGTAGGGGACGCCAACCGCGAAGGGAGGGTTCTGAGGACAGTCCCTCGGAACCCTCCCTTTCGATAGAGAACCGCCCGGTCGGCCCGCTCTATCCGCCGCCTAGCCGGGCCTTGACCCTGCTAAGCACCTCGTCCGCCTTGTCTAGCAGGCCCTTCTCCCTGGCCTTGTCTGCTATGGAAGGGTACACCCAGTTGTTCGCCTGGGCCTTGTCCACCGCCCTCCCTATGGGCCCTTTCTCTCCCTGGGGCTCCGCTTGAGCGGTCGCTTGTGATCCCCCGGTCTCGTGGGGTTCCTCCTGGCTATCCTGCCCCCCGCCGACCGGTCCGATCAGGCGCTGCTCGTTGACCGCCCTAAACAGGGGCTGCTCGTCCTCGGGTCGTCTGTCCCGTACCGGCACTTGTGCGCTCCTTCCCCGGTGGTGCCATTACACCCTGCTTTATACTCCTACTCTCACCCCGGCGCAGGAATCTCGAAGACCGACGCATCACCCTAGTGATGGCCGCAGACGCCGTACTCCGGCCCACGCCGCGCCACACGGCGCACAGGGCGAGTAGCGTGAGTAGCCGATTCGGTCCGCAGAAGACGCGGATCGGGACGAGGCTATAACATGGGGCAAAAGGAGGAGTCACGGTGAGGATCGACTACGAGTTCACGGTCGGGGTACCCCTGGATCAGGCATGGAGCAGGATGCTGGATCTGGAGAGGATAGCCCCCTGCCTGCCGGGTGCCGCCATCCAGGAGGAGAGGGGAGACGGCGAGTACGAGGGCACCATGAAGGTCGAGATCGGCCCCATAACCGTCAGCTACAAGGGCACGGTGAAGTTCGAGGAGACGGACGAGACGAACCACCGCGCCGTCCTCCAGGCCACGGGCCGCGAAGCCCGCGGCCAGGGACCCGCTTCCGCTACCATCGTCTCCGCCTTGCGGGAGGAGAGAGACGGCACCAGGGTCAACGTCGAGACGGACATGATGCTCACCGGACGCGTCGCCCAGTTCGGCCGGGGCATAGCTTAGGACGTGGCGAAGACGATGCTCGACCAGTTCGCCGCCTGCCTGGAGCAGGAGATCTCGGGCGGCAACGCCGCGGGGGACACCGCTGAACCCGATTCCAAAAACGCCGCCGCGGGCACGGCCGGCGGGGTCGTCGGCGCAACCGTCGAGGGCGCGATCGTCGCCGGTTCGAGTCCTTCGGAGGCCGCCGCGGGCGCCCCAACCACCTCCAAGCAACAACCGACGATTCAGGAGGTGCCGCGTCGCGAGCCCCCGGAGGAACCGGAGACCTCTGACCTCGATGCCCCAGGCCGGGACGAGATCCCGAAACGGCTCTCCCCTATGCTCGCCATCGTCGGAGCCCTGCTCATCTTTCTCTGGCTCTTCCGCAGAAGGCGTTAGAGGGCATCGGGCAACAGAGGCGGAGGGCGCGCCCAATTGGGGTCGGCGGTAGGAGCGTGACCGGACTACCGGTCGTCCGGGGCCTTGCCTGGGCGGACCACGCAAAGGGCGGCCAGCACGCCCAGGGAGGCGACGCTCGCGGCGGCGAAGAAGGCGAGCCTGTAGCCTGCCACCAGGGCTTGTGCCTCGGGGGGTCCGCCGCCCGCCGAAGCGCCGGCGTACGCCGAGGCTGAGGCCGCGGCGAGGGTGAGCAGGGCGGCGAGCCCAAGGGCCGTGCCCACCTGGGCGGCGGTGTTCATGAGGCCGGAGGCCAGCCCGCGCTTGCCTTCCTCCACCGCCGAGGTGCCGCGCGCGGTGGAGGCGACCGAGGCGCATCCCAGGCCCAACCCGGAGAGCGCGGCCCCCGCGAGGACGTAGAGCACGCCGCCCTCCGCCGCGATCCCGGCGGTCACGAGCGCCGCCGCCGCCACGACCGCGAGCCCACCGGCCATTACCGCCCTCCCGCCGACGCGGTCGGCGATCCTCCCCCCGAGCGCGGCGCCGGCGACCACGCAGAGGCTGAACGGCAGGGCCGCAAGGCCCGCGAAGGACGGGGAGTAGCCCAGGGTGTCCTGGAGGTAGAGCGTCGCGAGCACGCTGACCGGGGCGGTGGCCGCGGTCAGCGCGAAGGCGACTAGGGCCGACCCGACCAGCCCGCGCAGTCGGAAGACGCCCAGCGGAACGAGGGGCTCGGCTACGCGCCGCTCGACGACCACGAAGGCCCCGAGTAGCGCCGCGGCGAAGGCGAGGGTGCCCAGCGTCGCCGGAGATCCGAACCCCGCCTCCTCGGCACGCGTGAGCCCGAAAACCAGGAGCACCAACGCGCCGGTGACCGTCGCGGCCCCGAGCAGGTCGGGCCTTCGGGAGGCCGAAGGGTCTCGGGCCTCGGGCAGGAGGACGTAGGAGAGTCCGATCCCCGCCACCCCCACCGGCACGTTGATGAAGAAGACCCACTCCCAGCCGAAGAAGTCCGTTATGAGCCCGCCCAGGACCAACCCCGCCGCCCCTCCCCCCGCGGCCACCGCCGTCCACGCGGCCACCGCGCGGTCCCGCTCGCGTCCCTCCTCGAAGATCGTCGTGATGATCGAGAGCGCCGCGGGCGCCGTGATCGCCGCCCCCAATCCCTGCAGGGCGCGCGAGGCCACCAGCATCCCCGGCGAGAAGGAGAGCCCACAAGAGAGCGAAGCCCCCGTGAACAGCGCGAGCCCTACCACGAAGGTCCTCCTCCTGCCCCACAGGTCCGCCACCCTCCCCGCCAGGAGCAGGAAGCCAGCAAAACACAGCACGTAGGCCGAGATCACCCACTGCAGGCCCGCCCGCGAGAACCCAAGGTCCTCCCCGATCGAGTGCAGGGCGACTATTACCGCGTTCACGTCCAACACGTCAACGAACTGCGCCACACACAAGAGCGCCAGCGCCGCCCCTTTGCGGTCCACCCCCGCCTCGCCCCGCGCCCCCACGATGCCCCTCCAATCGCTACTTTAACGATGTATATTTAACGATAAAGCAGTGTATCATCGGGTCCATGAGCCGTGCGGGTGCAGAAGCGGGAGGGTCTTCCGGGGGCTCGGGAGGGCGCCGCGTGACTTTGGCGCGGATCGCCGGGGAGTTGGGCGTCTCCGCGATGACGGTCTCCAACGCCTACAACCGCCCTGATCGGCTCTCCGGTGACCTGAGGGAGCGCATCTTCGAGACGGCGAGCAGGCTCGGGTACAACGGTCCGGACCCCGTGGGGCGTTCCCTGAGGCGGCAGAGGACGGACGTGGTGGGCGTGCTCTACTCGAACCCCCTGTCCTACGCCTTCGACGACCCGGCGGCGGTCTCTTTCCTGCGGGGTTTGAGCGCGGTCACCGAGGAGGCGGACCTCGGGCTCTTGCTCGTGCCCGCGGCCGGGGGCGGGTCGATCGGAGGGCGGGATCCTCGGGCGGCCGCGCAGGCGGCGGTGGATGGCTTTGTGGTGTACTCGATGAGCGACGAGGAGCCGCTGTTGGCGGCCGCCCTGGACAGGAGCCTGCCGACGGTGGTGGTGGACCAGCCCGTCAGGGAGGGCGTGCCCTCCGTCGGCGTCGACGACGAGGCCGCCGCCGGGGAGGCCGCCGGGCACCTCCTGGAGCTTGGGCACGAGAGATTGGGCGTCGTGTCCTTCGCCCTCTCCCCGGACGGTCGGGAGGGCGTCGCGGACCTCGGACGTCAGGAAGGGGCGGCGTTCCGCGTGAGTCGCTCCAGGTTGCGCGGGTACCGGAGCGCCCTGGAGAACGCCGGTCTGGTGTGGTCTGAGGTTCCCGTCTACGAGTGCCCGGGGAGCACCGCGGCCCTCGGCCACCGGGCCGCCAGGACGCTGCTCTCCTCGAAGCGAAGGCCCACGGCCATCCTCTCCTCGAGTGACCAGCTCGCCCTGGGCGTCCTCGCGGCGGCCGGGGAGCTGGGGCTGTCCGTGCCCGAAGACCTTTCGGTGGTCGGTTTCGACGACGTCCCGCCGGGCGCTGGCGCCAACCCGCCCCTCACCACCGTGCGCCAGGACCACGCCGAGAAGGGATCTCTGGCCGGACGGATGCTGGTTTCGCTGCTTCGCGGAGAAGCCGGTCCCAACCCCAAACGTCTGCCGACCCGACTGGTGATCCGCAACTCGACCGCTCCGCCACGATAACGCGCGCCCGCCTGGAGCATTCAGGCGTCAGCAACAGCCCGTCGCCGAACGCGTGATCCGCGACGGTTTCGTATCCCCGCAGAATGCTCTGGGGCGGGTCCGGGAAACGTTCCGAACCCGCCCTGGATCTGAGCGCCCTAATGCTCGTGGTGCTGGTGGACGACGGCGTGGCCCTTGCCGCGGGCTATGAGGTAGCGGTTGACTGGGAACGCGGCCACGAAGGCGACCGCGAGCGCGAAGGCGAGGCTGCCCCAGAAGAGCAAACTCGTCGGTCCCGCCTCCATCGCGCCAGGGACGGCGAGCATGATGAGGTTGTCCACGATCTCCATGACGGTGATCGAGAGCGTGTCGGCGGCGAAGGCCACCGGCAGGACCGCCGCGAGCGCCATCCCCGACCTCAGGAGCGGCAGCATCGTCAGCGAGTAGCCGAAGAGGAAGGCGAGGGCCACGGCGAGCGCTATGGTGGCGACGTTGCTCCACCCGAGCGCGGTCCCGATAACCAGCCCCAACACCTCTCCGATGGCGCACCCCGTCAGGCAGTGCGCCGTCGCGCTGAAGGCGACCCTGTTCAGCGAAGCGTTGTCTCCGTGCATTTCGGGCTCCTCTCTACCCTTCCGGGTACCATTCATCGCGCCAGGTTTGCATCTGCGAGATCTCGCGCTCTTGTGCCCGCACGATCTGCCCGGCGAGCTTCTCTATCTGCGGGTTGTCGCTCCTTTCGAGAGCCACGTTGGCCATCTGTATCGCCGACCGGTGGTGCGGGATCATGGCCCCTATAAATGCCCTGTCGAACGGCTCCTCGCCGGCCAGCGACCGCGGGTCCGTCGTCATTCCCATCTCCTCCATCTGGCCCGGCTCCATGTTCATCGGGACGCGGGAGGTGCCGAACTGCTCCTGTTTTATCTTTTTGAGCTCTTTTATCTCGGCCTTCTGGGTTGAGACGATGTTCTCCGCAAGTTGCTCTATCTCCTCGTGCTCGGCGTTCGCGAGCGCGACCTCGGCCATCTCCACGGCCCCCTGGTGGTGCGGGACCATCGCGTCGATGAACCGCTCGTCGGAGTACCTGCCGTTCTCCATCAGCATCCCCGAGGCCATACCGCCGGAACCGTGGTCCATCTTGGAATGGCCCATGCCCTCCATGCCGTTGTTTTTCTGGCCTTCATTGGCGCCGCTGTTGCTCGCGCCTCCGGCGTTCCCGCCAGCCCCGCCGCAGGCCGCGACGGTCAGCGCGACCGCCGACAGCAGCCCGGCGAGCGCGAGCCTCGTGTGGTGCTTCATCCGAAGATCCTCTCCTCTCGGTGTCCTCTTGCCCGTCCTTGCGAGACGGACGCCTAGAGCCTGAACACCTGCAGATAGGAGAGCGTCGGCCCGCGCGGTGGGTGCAACCTCCTGACCTTGTGGCCGCCCATCCAGGCCATCGGGACCGGAAGCTTCGCGTTCGCCGATACCCAGCCGCCCAGCAACAACGACGCCCCGAAGAGAAGCAGGAGCAAGGTCGCGAAGTAGGCCTCTCCCAGGTGCAACCCGTCGGCGGTCCGATCCGGACCAGGCTGGTGAACGCCCGCCGCGTGCGCGACGGGCGCCGTCTGGGCCTCCGCCGGGGGCAACTGGTGCGCGTAGCCGAAAGCCCCGTGGCAGAGGAGCAACGCCACCACGATCAGAGAGACGGAGAACCTGCCGGGCCCCAGCGCCGAAAACACGTCACCCACCCGGAAGGACGGCATCCAAGGCCGGCCCGGGCGGGGCGAACCCACCGCCTGCGTCTCCTCCGCGAACCACCGACCTCTTGCCCCAGCCACCACACGGCCCCGAACCCGAGATTTCCAACTCCGACTTCTTTCTAACATACCCCCCTCCCCTATACAAGAGGAGATTTTTTCGGATGGGCGGCTGGTCCTTTTTTGGGGTTGGGGCGCGGTTGGGGAGGGCGTAGACTCACGCCGTGTTTGCCGGGGTTTCACCGGCGGCTTGGGGAGAGGAGGCAGCGGTGCGTTACGGGTTTTTGATCCCGACCGGGGGACCACGGGAGGTCGCGGAGCTCGCGCGCGAGGCCGAAGAGGCGGGTTGGGACGGGGCTTTCTACTGGGACGGCATCGCCATCGGGGAGATGGACACCTATGATCCGTGGGTGGTGATGGCGGCGATGGCGATGCGCACCGAGAGGGTCCGCATCGGGGCCATGCTCACGCCGCCGGCCCGTCGGAGGCCGTGGAAGCTCGCCCGCGAGACGATGACCCTGGACCACCTCTCCGGGGGGAGGCTGGTCGTGCCGGTGGGGCTCGGGGCCACAGACGACGGCGGCTTCTCGAAGGTAGGGGAGCCCACCGACCGCAAGACGCGGGCGCGGAGGCTGGACGAGAGCCTGGAGATACTGACCGGGTTGTGGGGCGGCGAGCCGTTCTCCTACGGGGGAGAGCACTACCGGCTGGAGGAGATGACCTTCCGGCCGCCCACGGTCCAGAGGCCCCGGGTCCCGATCTGGGTGGTGGGCGCGTGGCCGAGCGAGAGGTCCATGGGCCGCGCGCTGCGCTACGACGGCGTGCTGGCGGCCACGGCGGGCGGAGGCCCAAAGGCGCCCGGCGTCACGCCGCAGACGATCCGGGAGATAAGGGAATACGTCAGGGAGCATGGCAAAGGGGACGACTACGATATCGTGTGGGAGGGACAGACGCCCGGCGAGAACCCCGAGGCGGCCGCCTCCATCGTGCGCCCCTACGCCGAGGCGGAGGCGACGTGGTGGATCGAGTCGCCCTGGACCCCTCCTAACGCCCCCGAAGACCTCCGTCGCCGCATAAAACGTGGTCCTCCCCGGGTCGACTAGAGTTTGCGGGGACGGCATGACGACTATCGTCGTGTTCTTTCGCGTGCCTGGCAGGGTGGTTTGCGGCCCGCAGGGGGAGGGGGCGGGGGATGGGCTGGTTCGTCGCAGCGTTAGAGAAGTACGCCGTGCTCGGGGGACGGTCCAGGCGCAGGGAGTACTGGTCTTTCGTGCTTTTTACCGGCGCCATCACCCTATTGCTCATGCTCATCGACGGCGCAATCGGCACGGTCGCTTCCTCTACGGGCCTAGGCCTTCAGAGCGGCATCTTCAGCCAGGCGATGCTCGGCGCCGAGCATCGCCTGGAAGTAATCGGGACGGCCCCAACCCTAAGACCGCCGTGGCATAGCGCCCCAAACCGGCCGGCAAGCCACAAAGGGTTGATAGTTGAGGGCCTCCGAAGGAGGCGCGAAGCGCCGGGCCGGCTAGCGCAGGCGAAGCCGGAGCGCGCTGACAGCTATTTTCGGGTGTCTTTGAGGATGACAAAGATCTCCTCTATAAGCGCCTCGCGTTTGTCGGGGGGGAGGTCGCGGGGGTGGATGGTCTGTTTGTCGGACTGGAGGTTGCGCAGGCTGGCCTCCTCCGATAGGTACTGGTCGATCAGGCGCACTATGGCGTCAACTTTCTCGCGGGGCAGTCCGTCGCCGCCGCGGGTGAGTCTGCTCCACATGGACAAGGTCCCTTCCGTGACGGGGTAGCCTTTGCTGCGCCGGATTATACCGTCGGGGCCGCCTGTGGGGTCAGGTGGGGCGGGAGAGGGTGTGGCGGGGGAAGACCCGGTCTTCGGAGGGGACGAAGCCCTCGCCGTTCTTCCAGGAGTGGGCGATGATGCGCAGGTTGTTCTCGTCGGTGTGGACGAGGTTGAAGGATGAGGCCCGGCCCGGCTTGATGCGGTTGGAGATGGTGCCGGCGGTGGAGATGACGAGGCCGTGGGCGCCCTTCTCTATCGTGTGGACGGCGTCCTGGTGGTCGTGGCCGCAGAGGACGAGCTCCGTGCCGAGGTCCGAGAAGGCGTGGAGAGCCTGCTCGGTGTTCGCCAGGCCGTGGCGGCCCGAGAGCTCGCCGCGGATGGGGTTGTGGTGGATCATGACGATCCGGGCCGCAGCCGGATCAGCCGCCTCGAAGGCGGCCTTTACCCGCTCGATGTCCGCGTGCTTGACGTGACCGATCACGCCGAGATCCCTGAACCTCTTGGTAAGAGACCCGCGCGAGATGCCGTGCGCCGTGTTAAGGCCCGCGATGACCGCCCCCGGCACCTCCAGCGAGGGGCTCAAATCCTCGGAGATGTACCTGCGATACCGCGAGTACTTGAAGTTGTGGGCCTGCTCGCGAAGAAGCCCCGCGACCCCCAGGTTCCTGGCGACGGCCCCGAGCCAGCGGATGTCGTGGTTGCCGGGGATGACGAGGTATGGGGCTATCTCGCCCAACGAGTCGAGGTAGGCCCGGGCCATCGCGAACTCCCTGTTCGAGCACCGCTGCGTCAGGTCGCCGGAGACGGCGATGGCGTCGGGCCCGACCCCGGCCAAGAAGTCCCTCAAGGCGTCGAGCCGTTCGGAGACGGCGGGGCGCCCGAAGTGCAGGTCCGAGACGTGCGCCAGGGTAGTCACGAGACGAGATTCTACCCGAACGCGCCGGGGTCGGAAACCCGCGTCATCCTGTGGCCGCCGGGGTCCGCGCGCCCTCCAGGAACTCCATAAGCGCCTCGTTGAAGCCGTCCGGGTCTTCGAGGTTCGAGAGGTGCCCGGCGTCCGGCAGGGTGACGTGGCGCGCGTCCGGTATCCTGCCGGCCATCTCGCCCATGACCTCGGGCGAGGAGATGGTGTCCTCCCCGCCGCCCACGACGAGGGTAGGGACGTTTATCTGCCCGAGGGTGTCGGTCGAGTCCGGACGCTCGCGCATGGCGCCGAGGGCCGCGACGGCGCCGTCCGGCGTGTTCTCCAGAATTATCGTCCTTACCTTCTCGACGAGGCCCTCGTTCTCGGCGCGGGTCTGGGGGGAGAGCAGACGCTCCATCTGGAGCTCTACGAGGACGCCGATGCCATCCCTCGCCACCCGGAGGGCCATCTCCTTGCGGGTCTCCCGCGCCTCCTCGGTGTCCGCGTCGGGGCGCGTGTTCGCCAGGACGAGACCAGAGACCCTCTCCGGAAAAGACCTGACGCACTCGAAGGCGACGTACCCGCCCATCGAGACGCCCCCGAGCACGACCCGCGGTATCTCCAGCCTGTCCAGCAGGCCCCGGACGCACCCCGCGTAGTAGCCGACGTCCGGCTGGGCCGGCGTGCGCGGGGACCGACCGAAACCGGGGAAATCCGGCGCGATGACGCGGCGTCCACCCGAGATGGCCTCCATCTGCGGCTCGAACATCTTGCCGTTGAGCGGAAAGGCGTGGAGCAGGAGCAGGGGGTCGGCGTCACCCTCGCCGAGGTCCCTGTACCACATCGCCACACCGGTGTTTCTGCTCTCCGCCACGTCGTCTCCTCTCAAAAGGTGTCAGCCGTTAGCTCTCCGGTTTTACGGCGACCGTCCCCACGAAAACCGCAACCGATGGTATCGCTTTTGCCTGGTGGTTTTCGTCTTTACGTTCCCTGATGCCTGAAACCTGACACCTGAAGCCTGCTCGATGCCTATTCCAGCGCCCCCGCCAGACGGCGCACGCCTTCCCTGATCCCCGCATGCCCGACGGCCGCGTAGCCGAGCAGGAGGCCACCGCCTCCGTGTGGTGGGGCGCCGTACAGGGAGACCGCGGGCGCCTCGACGCCGCGTTTTGCGGCGCGTTCGGAGATCTTCCGGTCGTCCTCGCCGGGGGGGAGCCATCCGACCAGGTGCATCCCGGCCTCCGCGGGAGCCACATCGAGCCGGCCGGAGAGGCGAAGGTCGGCCTCTTCCACGAGGGTGGCCTGGCGTTCGGCGTAGAGGGCGCGCGTGCGGCGGAGGTGTCGGGCGAAGTGTCCCTCCGCGATAAAGTCGGCGAGCACGGCCTGCTCCACCCCCGGCGGCTGGCGGTCGGAGAGCTCGCGGGCCGCGGTGAAGGCGTCGACGAGGTCGGGCGGGACCACGAGGTAGCCGAGCCTGAGCGAGGGGTAGAGGACCTTGCTGAAGGTGCCGACGTAGACGACGCGGCCTTCGGTGTCCAGACCTTGCAGGGCCTCGAGCGGCCTCCCCGAGTAGCGGTACTCGGAGTCGTAGTCGTCCTCGACGATCCAGGCGCCCGAACGCCCGGCCCACCGGAGCAACTCCAGGCGCCGGGCAAGGCTCATCGTCGCCCCGAGCGGGTACTGGTGCGACGGCGTGACGCACGCCAGACGCGCCCCGGCCCCGCGCGCGACGCCCGCCTCCACGTCCAGCCCCTCCGCGTCCACCGGCACGGGGACGAGCTCGGCCCCGGCCCCGAGAAGCGCCGCCCTGGCGCCTCGGTAGCCCGGGTCCTCCACCCAGGCGGCGTCGCCCGGGTCCAGAAGTACCCGGGCGCAGAGGTCGAGCGCCTGCTGGGAGCCCGAGACGACTATCACCTGCTCGGGCGAGCACCGGACGGCCCGCGCCGGGCCGAGGTGGTCGGAGATCCCGCACCGCAGCGGCCAGTACCCCGCGGGGTCCCCGTAACCCAGCAACCCCGGCTGAGGCCGCCGCCACGCCCTCCCCGACAGCCGCCGCCACACCCCGAAGGGAAACTCGTCGAGCGCCGGCACGCCGGGCCGAAAGGCCCGGACGGGGCCCTGGTCCCGGGCGGCCGACGTCGGCGTCGCCGCCATCCTCTCCCCGCGCCGGCTCAACCCCCGCCCGGAACGGGCCGGCCGAGCCTCCCCGCCCGAAGCGGACCGCACGCCGAGCAGGCCGTCGGGCACGGCCCCCGCGACGTAGGTGCCGGATCCAGTCTTCCCTTCCAGGTAACCCTCGGCGAGCAGCTGCTCGAAGGCCGTCACCACCGTGGTGCGCGAGACGCCGAGCTCGGCGGCGAGCGTCCGCGTCGAAGGTAACCGCGCCCGCGTCGGAAGCCGGCCGGAGAGGATGCCGGCCCGAACACCCTCGTAGAGCTGCCGGTGCAGCGGCCGGCCGGAGGACGCGTCCAGCGCGACCCACGGCGGCACCTCGGCGGCCCTCTTCACCATCTCCCGCCCCCGATCTTAGTGGTCTGGTCGAACGTCATGATAATGGATCTGGCGAGAGGTCCGCATCTCCGACTAACATGCCTGGCATGGAAGCCGGGGACGACGGACTCTCTTGATACGGACGATGACCGGGGCGGACGTTGCCGCGGCGGCCTCCGTCGGGGCCGAGGCGGGTGGACCGGGTGGGAGCGGCGGTTCGAGGGGGTTCGGTCTCTGGCCAGGATGGCGCGGAGCCGGCCGCCGCGCTGGAGGCCGGAGTCTCTGGGGGATCTTAAGTCTCGGGAAAGGGCGAGGGGCATGTGGGAGAAATTGACGAAGGTGCTCGAGGGTGAGGTTGTGCGGCTGGAGCCGCTCTCGTGGCGCCACGAAGAGGGGCTCTTCCGGGCGGCCGAGAGGGAGGAGATCTGGCGCTGGATGCAGTACGGGGCCTCCCGGGGCCGCGAGCCTTTTCGCCGCTGGATCGGGACCGCCATAAGCCGCTCGGAGGCGGGGATGGAGGGCGCGTTCGCCACCCTCGACGCCCGGACGGGGGAGCCCATCGGCAGCACCCGCTACCTGGCCCTGCGGCCCGAGCATCGGGGGCTGGAGATCGGGTGGACCTGGCTCGCGCCCTCGCGCTGGAGGACCGGCGCGAACGTCGAGGCCAAGCTCCTGATGCTCGGGCACGCCTTCGAGACGCTCGGCTGCATGAGGGTCGAGTTCAAGACCGACAGGCGCAACGAGCGCTCCCGCAACGCCATCGCCGCGCTCCCGGCGAGGTTCGAGGGCATCTTCCGCAAGCACATGATCCTGCCCGACGGAGGCGTCCGCGACTCCGCCTACTACAGCATCATCGACGAGGAGTGGCCCGAGGTGCGGGCCAACTTGGAGCGGAGGCTGGTCGGGGCGCGGGAGGCGGCGAGATGACCGGGGAGTCTCGCGGGGCGGACGGGCGCCGGGCGACGGTGGCGGAGGCGATGGAACGGCTGCCGGGCCCGGGCGGCGAGCGGTTCGCCAAAGTGCTGGGCCACGGCACGATGGAGGTCGAGGTCTACGCCCCGTGCGGCCACGATCCGCAAGAGCCGCATACCAGGGACGAGCTGTACTTCGTGGTGAGCGGGTCCGGCGAGTTCGTGAACGGCCCGGCCCGTCACCCGTTCGGGCCCGGCGACGCGCTCTTCGTGCCGGCCGGCGTCGAGCACCGCTTCGAGGGCTTCACGGATGACCTCGTCGTGTGGGTCGTCTTCTACGGTCCCGAGGGCGGGGAAGGGGAGGTGGCATGAGCCTCGAGATGGAGGACCGCTGCGAAAGGTGTGGGGACGGCCTCACGGCGGACGGGGCGGCGTTTATCTGCAGCCACGAGTGCACGTTCTGCGGGGGGTGCGCCGCGGAGATGAACCGAGTCTGTCCCAACTGCGGCGGCGAGCTCGTGGCGCGGCCGAGGAGGAAAACGCCGTGATCCTGCACGACTATCTGCCCTCCGGGAACGGCTACAAGGTGAGGCTCTTGCTGACGCAGCTCGGCATCCCTTTCCGGCGGATCGAGTACGACGTCACCCGGGGCGAGACGCGCATCCCGGAGTTCCTGGCCGAGATCAACCCGAACGGCCGCGTTCCCGTGCTCGAGACGGGCGACGGCGAGCCCCTGACGGAGTCGGACGCGATCCTGTTCTACCTGGCCGAGGGCACGCCGTTCCTCCCGAGCGGGCGATTGGACCGCGCCAGGGTGTTGCAGTGGATGTTCTTCGACAGAAACCTTCACTTTTCACAGAACGCTCGGGCTTAGGTTCCGTGCCCTTCTGACCGAGGAGGGCACTGAGCAGTTTGAATTGGCACGTACTTAGCGACTAGGTACAAGTGTACCGCTACCTTTGTCTGGGGCTGACAACTGGCTGGACCTGACGCGCATCGAGCTGCGCGTTTACGTAAACAACCCCGCCGCGGTGGCCCTCTACAAAAGATTCGGGTTCGAGATAGAAGGAACCCACCGCCGCTACGCCTTCCGCGACGGTGGGTTCGTCGATGCTTACTCTATGGCCCGCATCAGGTAGGCGCATCAGCCCCGCATAAGATCACAGTTAAAGAATGCCCGCGGCTTTTCGGGCCTTGCGGCTGCCGTTCAATGGCCTGATGTTCATGATGAGCCGGTGGCTTCGACGACCGGAACCGCTGCTTCCCTTCGATCCCGAGGCGGCACTGCTCTTCCACGACGTCGCGCTTGTCCGATTGTTGCCCGCCAGGTACTCCATATGCATGCCCGGCCGCGTCTTCTCCGGTCGCCAGAATTGGAACCTGAATGTATTGCGCGACGCGTCGAGCGCAGCCGGACCTATCCCGACGCCTAATTTGAGATACTCTGCGGCGAGGAGCACGACGGCGATCACCGAGACGAAGCCCACGGCCCACTCGACCTCATCGGACC
>DASYWA010000028.1:0-16641 GCA_035936475.1 Rubrobacter sp.
GTATCCTCCGGCGAAGCGGGCCCCGCTGTCGTAGAATTGGGGCCGGAGGTATCGAGCGGTCGAAGGAGGCTGGATGGCGACGGAGTACCTGCAGTTCGTCGGAGCGTTGGTGCTCTTTCTCGGGATACTGATAGGGTCCTACTGGTTCGTCTACGCGCCGAGCAGCGGGAAAGACG
Organism: Rubrobacter sp.; assembly: GCA_035936475.1. GTDB lineage: Bacteria > Actinomycetota > Rubrobacteria > Rubrobacterales > Rubrobacteraceae > Rubrobacter_D. The sequence continues at coordinate 177 of DASYWA010000028.1, forward strand.
AGGAAGAGGACCAGCGGCAGGCCGGAAATTAGGGCCCGGACGGCGAGGAGCGTGATCTAGCTTGCAGGTCTCGGCCAAGACGGACTACGCGCTCAGGGCCGCCGCCGAGCTGGCGAAGGCCGCCTCCGAAGGATCCGGGCCGCTCAAGGGCGAGAGGATCTCCGACGCCCAGGGCATCCCGAGGAAGTTCATGGAGAACATCCTCCACGACCTCAAGCGCGCCGGCCTGGTACGCACCCAGCGCGGCGCCTCCGGCGGCTACTGGCTCGCGCTGCCGCCCGACGAGATCTGGCTCGCGGGCATCATCCGCGCCGTCGAGGGGCCGCTGGCGAACGTGAGGGGCGAGTGGCCCGAAGCGGTCGAGTACACCGGCGCCGCCGAGCACCTCCAAGACGTCTGGATCGCCGTCCGGGCCAGCATGAGGACCGTCCTCGAATCCGTCACCCTGGCCGACCTCGTAAACGGCGAGCTCCCCGACCAGATCGTCCAACTCACGAGCGACCCCGAGGCTTGGGTACACCACTAGCCGGTCGTCACGCCCCGGCTGACGCCCGCGCTTTCGAATCCGTCGGCCCTCGAAGGCGGACCGTCGGCATCTTGACTTCGGTAGCGACCGTGGTTAGCCTGCCCGCATTGTTCACTTAATAAATGGAGATATGAGTGGCGGCGGAGGGGGGGACCAAGCAGGTCGGGTTCTGGGAGGCCTTCCGGTTCTGGGTAAAGCTCGGGTTCATAAACTTTGGTGGGCCCGCGGGACAGATCGCGATCATGCACCGGGAGCTGGTGGACGAGAAGCGGTGGGTCTCCGAGGGGCAGTACCTGAGGACGCTGAACTTCTGCATGCTCCTGCCCGGCCCCGAGGCCCAGCAGGTGGCCACCTACGTCGGGTGGAGGCTGCACGGGACGTTGGGCGGCATCGTCGCGGGTTCGTTCTTCGTTATACCTTCCATCTTCGTCCTGTTGGTGCTCTCCTGGCTCGCGGTGGCGCACTCGGACGTGCCGGCCATCAGGGGCCTCCTCTACGGCGTGCAGCCGGTCGTCATAGCCATAGTGGTCGAGGCCGTGATGCGCATAGGCAGGCGGGCCTTGAGGCACGGCGCGCTCGTGGCCTTCGCGGTGGCCGCCTTCGTCGCGCTGTACTTTCTCTCCGTCCCGTTCCCCCTGGTCGTGGTAGCGGCGGCCGTCGGGGGCATCGTGTTGCAGCGCTTCGTGCCGGACGCGTTCGGCCAGGTCGGGCACGGCCCGGCGGCCGAGGAGGAGTCGGCGGTGGACCGGGTCTCGTTTCGGGGTCGGCCCTCGGCGCTGCGCAACCTGAGGTTGGTCGGCACGTTTGTGGTGCTGTGGGCCTTGCCGGTTGGGGCGGTCTGGATCTGGCGCGGGGGGGAGGACGTGCTCGTGCGGGAGGCGCTCTTCTTCACGGGCGCCGCGTTCGTGACCTTCGGCGGGGCCTACGCGGTCCTGAGCTACATCTCCAACGTCGCCGTGAACGGCTACGGGTGGCTCACGGCGGACCAGATGGTCCAGGGGCTGGGGCTCGCGGAGTCAACGCCCGGCCCGCTCATCATGGTCACCCAGTACGTCGGCTTTCTGGGGGCGTGGAACGAGGCGCCCCGGGGCTTCGATCCCCTGCTCTACGGGACGCTCGGCGCGCTGCTCACGACCTACGTCACGTTCCTGCCGTGTTTCCTGTTCATCTTCCTGCTCGCGCCTTACGTCGAACTGCTGGCGGGCAACGGGAAGATCCGGGCCGCCCTCACGGGGGTAACGGCCGCGGTGGTCGGCGTGATCGCCAACCTCGCCGTCTTTTTCGCCGCCAGGGTTCTCTTCCCGGAAGGGTTCTCCCCGGGCGGCCTGGACGTCTTCGCCCTGGTGCTCGCCGTGGCCTCGTTCGCGGTCCTGCAGAGGTTCAAGGTGCCGATCTACCTCATGGTGCCGGCCGGCGCCCTGCTCGGGATGGCGTGGACCCTGGGCACCTAGCCCGCCGCCCGCAAGAGGTCGCCAGGAGCACCCACCCCGCCGCAAAGACCCGGACCGGCCGCGCCAGCACCGTCCACCCACCGAAGCGCCCACCCGTAGGGGCGGGTTCTAAACCCGCCCGCGCCTGAGGAAACGCACCGGAGAACCGGCGCCTTCGCCGGCGACCAACCGCAGGCCCGAAGCGCGGGGATCCCTTACGCCGGCTCCTCCCGGGGCTCGACGAGTATCTCGTTGACGGCGACGTGTTCGGGCTGCGACAGGGCGTAGACGATCGAGGCGGCGACGTCCTCGGGGTCCAGAACCTTCGCGCCGGTCGGCCGGCCGTACCGCTCCAGCGCCTCCTCGTCCCCGCTGAGGGCGAGAAGGTCCGTCGCCACGTTGCCGGGCTGGACGGTCGTCACCTTCAAGCCGGTACCCGCGGTCTCCAGGCGCAGGCCTTTAGAGAGCGCCTCGACAAAGAACTTGCTCGCGGAGTAGACGGCGAGGCCGGGGAAGACCACGTGTCCCGCGTCGGAGGAGACGGTGACGATGTGGCCCCGGCCCCGCTCCAGCATCCCCGGCAGCACGGCCCCGACGCAGTTCAGCGCCCCCCTGCAATTGACCTCAACGGTCCGCTCCCACTCCTCCTCCCTGAGGTTCTCCATAAGCGTGAAGTACATGACCCCGGCGCAGTTGACGAGCGCGTCCACTGCGCCGAACTCCTCTTCGGCCCGCGCTACGAGACCCCTGACCTCCCCCCGATCCGTCACGTCGGTGGGCAGGATCAGGCTCTCCGCGCCGGCCCCGAGCCCGGCCTGTACCCCCAGCAGCGCCTCCTCACGCCGGGCCGCGAGCGCCACCTTCGCGCCCTCCTCCGAGAGCATCTTCGCGGTGGCGGCCCCGATGCCGCTGGAAGCCCCCGTCACCACGACGACCCGACCCTGCAGCGCCCCACTCACGAGTTCCTACTCACCGCAGCGTGACCCGGGAGAGTACAAAGAAGCTGATTGCCGAAAGCTGCCCTACCTGTTGCTCCAGTTGTACTCGGTGTCGGGGGAGGGCGTCCAGAGGTAGCCGTAGAACTCCAGCTTCTCTATTACCTTGCGGGCGCTCTCCTCCGGGGATTCCTCGGCCGTCTTGAGGACGAGGTCGGGGGCATTGGGGGGCTCGTAGGGGTCCGAGACGCCGGTGAACTGCTCGATCTCCCCGGCCATCGCCTTCTTGTAGAGGCCCTTCACGTCGCGCTCGGCGCAGACCTCGAGGGGGGCGTCCACGAAGACCTCGACGAAGTCCACGATCCTGCGCCTTACCTGGTCGCGGGCCTCCTTGTAGGGGGAGATGGCCGAGACGATCACGCCCACCCCCGCCCGCGTCAGCAGGTTCGCCACGAACCCGATGCGCAGCACGTTTATGTTCCTGTCCTCGCGCGAGAACGTTAGGCCCTTGGAGAGGTTCGTCCTGACGATGTCCCCGTCGAGCACCTCCACGGGATGCCCCCGCTCCCTGAGCTCTCTCTCCACGATCTCCGCTATGGTCGTCTTGCCGGCCCCGGACAGGCCGGTAAACCACAGCGTGAACCCGCGTTGCCCTTCGGCACCGTTTCTCTGCACCATTACTCCTCTCCTACTATCGCCGAGATCTCCTGGAACCAGTCTACACCTGGCGCGGGCCGGGATCTCTGGCCCCGCCTCATGGCCCCTGCCGCGCTCCTTCTATCAGGACCTCGACGACTTCGGGGCGGGAGAATTCGGGCGGGGGGTACTCGCCGTTCTTGAGCATCTCGCGCACGCGGGTGCCGGAGAGGAAGACGTGGGAGGCGGGGTCGTGGGGGCAGGTCTTGGCCGAGCCCATCCCGCCGCACTCCTTGCAGAAGAAGGCGTGCTCGAAGAAGAGGGGGGTTATGCCGAGCTCCCCCGGCCCGAACTCGTCGAAGATGTGCTGGGCGTCGTAGGTCCCGTAGAAGCTGCCCACACCCGCGTGGTCGCGGCCGACGATGAAGTGCGTGCAGCCGTAGTTCTTGCGGCACAGGGCGTGGAAGACCGCCTCCCTCGGGCCCGCGTAGCGCATCGCCGCCGGAAAGACGGCGAGCACCGTCCTGTCCTTCGGGTAGTACTTCTCGAGGACCGTCTCGTACGATCGCATCCTGACGTCGGCCGGGATGTCGTCCGACTTGGTCTCGCCGACGAGGGGGTTCAGGAGCAGGCCGTCCACCGTCTCCAGCGCGCTCTTCTGGATGTACTCGTGCGCCCTGTGGACGGGGTTGCGCGTCTGGAACCCGACGACGCGCTTCCAGCCCTTCTCCTGGAAGGCGGCCCTCAGTTCCTGCGGCGTGTAGTAGTAGCCGGGGAAAGGCCCTTTGTCGGGGGGACGGATCAGGTCCACCTCCCCGCCGAGCAGCACGTCGCCCTGGCGGTGCAAGGCCGCCACGCCGGGGTGGTCCTCGTCCGTCGTCCTGTAGACGAGCCGGGCCTCGCGCCCCCTGTCGTAGCGGTAGCGCTCGCGCAGCAGCATGGTAGCCACGGGCTCGCCGGCGCCGTCCACGAGGGCTACCTCGGAGCCTTCACGCAGCTCCCGCGCCGCCGCCTCCTCCACGGCGAGGGTGATGGGCATGCTCCAGGCGAGGCCGTCGGGCAGACGCATGCCCTCGACCACGGACGTGTAGGCGTCGCGGTCCATAAAACCTTCCAGGGGGCTTAAGACGCCGGTCGAGATCATCTCGAGGTCGGACAGGGCCCGCGGGCCGAGCGGCACCTTCGGTAGCCCCGCGGCCCTCCTGGCGCGCTCCTCGCGCTCCTCGGCCGGGACCACCCGGTCCACGAGACGCCCCCCGTGGGGCGGTACAGGACCATCGTCCTGAACCTTGCCCACCTCCATCGGCCGGGGGGCTGTCCTGCCCGGCCTCGGCGCGGCGTGGATGGCGTGGGCGGCGAGCTCGTAGTAGTAGGGGAGGCACCGCTCGTAGACCTCTTCGAGCTCCTCCGGAAGCTCCGGGTCGCGGCGGGTGGCCGGCTTGATGCCCGTGCTCCTCTCCGCGGCGTCGTGCCAGCCCTCCCAGCTGTCCCAGTGCTCCACGTCGCGCGATTCCCACGTCAGGGAGTTGGACTTGAACGGGATCTCCAGGTGCTCGCAGTAGGCGGCGAGCACGCCGGCAGGGTTCTCCGAGAAGGTCATCGCGTCCACGACCGCAACGTCCTCGCCGCCCTCGGTCGCGTACTTGAAGAGCCTGTAGAGGTCCTCGTAGCCCGTCTCCTCGAAGGTGAAGTCGGGCCACATCTTGTGCAGGGAGACGAGCACGTACTTCGGGTCCCGCACGATGAACGTGTTGACGAACCGGGAGGCGAACTCGGGGCTCAAGACCCCCTTGGCCTGGTAGGCCATGTCTTTGACGAAGACGCGCTTCTCGCGGGGCGCGAGCACGTTCGCGAGGACGGCATCGAAGGAGTACTCCTCTCTCGGTTCGGCGTCGGCGAAGCGGTCGCTCAGGCGGCCCGTGCCATAGTAGTAAGCCTCGGAGAAGGGCTCGTGCAACACCTCGAAGTCGTCGCGCTCGACAAAGACCCGCTCGAAGGCCGTCGAGATGGAGCGCGGCACCGCCCAGAGCGCTATGGGCTTGCCGTCGCTCAAGCCGCGGGGACCTCCCTCAGGCGGCCCGTCTCGACCTCGTAGACGAAGCCCCGCACGGCGTCCTTGTGGGGGATAAAGGGGTTCGTCCTTATCCTTTCTATGGACTCGCGCACGTTCCCTTCGAGGTCGGAGAAAGATTCGAGCGCGAAAGGCGGCCTCACGCCGGTGTCGGCCTCTATCTGGTCGCTTACCTCCTCGTCGGTGAACGTGAGCATCCCGCAGCCCGTGTGGTGGATCAGGACGATCTCCCGCGTCCCGAGCAGGCGCTGCGAGATGGCGAGCGACCGGATCTCGTCGTCCGTGATCACGCCGCCCGCGTTCCGGATGACGTGCGCGTCCCCGAGCTCCAGGCCGAGCATCCCGTGCACGTCGAGCCGCGCGTCCATGCAGGCGACCACCGCAACACCTTTGGCCGGCGGGATCGGCAGATCCCCCTTGTCGAAGCCCCTGGCGTACTCCTCGTTGTTCTTCAGTAGTTCGTCGGTAACGCTCACGCGTCTCTCCTCTCTGTGTCCGCTTTACACATCGTCCGTCTCATGCCATGTTGGCCTTCAGCGCGTCGGCGAGCTGGTAGACGGGCGTCAGCGTCTCGGGGTTCTCGCGCTCCATGTACCGCACGAACTCCTCCTCCCCGCCGAAGTTCATCTTCGGGTTCGACGCCTTCTCGTCCCCAAGAACCGAGTGCTCGCGGCCCTCGTAGTCGTGGCCGGGAAACACGAGCAACTCGTCGGGCAGCGCCCTGTAGGTGTGGTAGAGCGTGTGGTAGGCCCTCACCGCGTTGCCGTTCGGCAGGTCGGTCCTGCCGCAGGACCCGATCAGGAGCGCGTCGGCCGAGAGTATCCTGCCGGGCAGCAGCACGGAGACGAGGTCCTTGGCGTGCCCGGGCGTGTGGAGGAACTTTATCGGCAGGTCCCCGAGGTACAGCCGGTCCCCGTCCTCGACCCTTACGTCCACGCACCCCGCCGGCGCCTCCGCGTGCATGACGAGCTTCGCGATGGTCTTCGCCTTGACCTCGCGCACCCCGGAGAAGTGGTCGGCGTGGGTGTGCGTGTCCACCACGTAAACCACCTTCAGGCCGCGCCCGAATACGACGTCGAGCATCGGCTCGACCATCTCTAGCTCGGGGTCGACGAGCGCCGTCTGCCGCGTTGCGGGATCCGCGACGAGGTAGCCCAGACAGCCCCGCCCGACCCTGAACTGCTCGAAAAGGTAGTCCTGCTCGCCGCTGCTCATGGGCTCTCCTCCTTCCTAAAGGGCGCACCCGACGTACCCTCCACCGGCGCTGCCGCACGGGTATCCTAGATCATCGCGGCCCGTCCCACCGGCCCGAGACAACCCGACGCCGGTCCCGACGCCCGACACCATAAGTCCCATTCGCTTCCCCTTCTGCCGCCCCACAGAGAAATTGTCGCCGGAGGGCTTGACACCCTGCCCCTCGTCGCTTAAAGTGCCGTCCGGTTTATGCACTAAAAACATAGACAAGATATTAAAAATAGACAAAAGGGAGAAACGATGAGGACTTTCATACTGTTGGCGCTGGCGGGGTTGGGGGCGCAGTTGGTGGATGGATCGCTGGGCATGGCCTACGGGGTTTCGTCGACGACGTTGTTGTTGTTCGTGGGGGTGGCTCCGGCGTTGGCTTCGGCGGCGGTGCACATCGCCGAGGTCGGGACGACGGCGGTGTCGGGGATCTCGCACGCGAGCTTCGGCAACGTGGACTGGTCCAAGATCGTCTGGATGGCGGTCCCTGGCGGCATCGGGGCTTTCGGCGGGGCTTACCTGCTCGTCTACGCCTCGACCGCCGAGGCGACGGCCGGGCTGGTCGAGCCGCTGGTGGCGATCATCCTGTTCTCCCTCGGCGTGTACGTGCTCTCCCGCTTCGCCTTCAGGCGGCACGAGCGTCCCGTCAACGTCAGGCCCGTCAGCCGCCGGTTCCTCACGCCCTTGGGCCTCGTGGCCGGGTTCCTGGACGCCTTCGGCGGGGGTGGGTGGGGCCCTATCTCCACGCCGACGCTCCTCTCCTCCGGCCGGATGGAGCCGCGCAAGGTCATCGGTACCGTGGACACCAGCGAGTTCGTCGTCGCCCTGTGCGCCAGCCTCGGTTTCCTCCTCAGCCTGAGCTTCGCCCAGATCCCGTGGCAGGTAGTGGGCGCCTTGCTGGTCGGCGGCATCATCGCCGCCCCGATAGCCGCCTTTATAGTGAAGGTGCTCCCGACGCGCATCCTCGGCACGGCCGTCGGCGGCGTCATCCTGCTAGTCAACATGCAGACCTTCTTCGAGGCCATCGGCCTCACCGGGGTGACGGCCAGCATCGGCTACGTCCTGATCTTCGCCGTCTGGGTCGCCGCCATCGTCTTCGCTGTATCGGCCATCCGTCGCGACCGCGTCATCGGCGCGGAGGGCCAGCCCGCCTAGTAGCGCTCTCGGCCGGATATCCTCCATACGAACACGCGGCGGGGCCGGGCTTCTCTGTCCGGCCCCGCCGCCGTCCGGGCGTGGAAAGCCTCCTTGTTGTACCTTTCCCGTACAGGGAGAGGAGGACGCATGAAGACCGTCGAGTTCTACTACGACCTCGTGAGCCCGTACTCTTATCTGGCGTACGGCGAGGTCTCGCGCATCTGCGACGAGCACGGCGCGGAGCTGTCGCTCAGGCCGATGCTGCTCGGGGCGGTACACAACGCCGTCGGCCTTCAGGCCCCGATAGAGACGAAGCCCAAGGCCCGCTACCAGGCGAAGGACATCCAACGCTGGGCCGAGCACTACGGCCTGCCGATGGAATTCCCCGATCCCTTCCCGTTCCGGACCCTCAAGACCATGCGCGCCGCGATGTTCCTGGCGGACAGGGGAAAGTTGGAGGCGTTTACCCGCGAGGCTTTCGCCCTGTACTGGGAGGAGGGGGGCGCCCCGAAGGGCCTGGAGGAGGCGGACGAGGACGGGCCCGTCTCCGAGGCGGCGCGGCGCATCGGTGCCGACCCGGAGGAGGTCCTTGCCGGTGCCTCTGCCCCCGAGGCGAAGGAGGCGCTCAAGGCGGCGACGGGCGAGGCGGTGGGGCGGGGCGTCTTCGCGGCGCCGACGTTCTTCGTCGATGAAGAGATGTTCTGGGGCAACGACCGGCTCCAGTTCGTGGAAGCTGCGCTCGGACGAGGCTGAAGGATTTCGCGACCGGAAGCTTCGTGCCGAAGGTTCTTGTTTTCTGTTTCTGACCTCCCTAGAATGCCCTCGCACTGTGGAGTAGAGGGGCACGAGGAGTGGGGATGATCAGGTCTTGCACGGGTCGGTTGGCGCGTTGGACGCTTGGAGGCGAGGCATGCTAGCCGGGGGTTCTCCGAGTAGGCTAGGCATCGCGGCCGTGGCCTTGCTGTTCGGGGTGGTTTCGGCGGTGGTGCTGTTGGCGATGGCCCCCGTCCGGGTGCACTCGCGCCGTTTATCGCGGTCTCCTTGCTGGAGGCCAGCGGCGGCGAGCCGTGGTCGGTCGCCCTCTACACGGTCGCCCTCTACATGATCGGCATGTGCGTCTTGACCCTCGTCGCCGTCCTCGTCGCCACCTAGACCAACACGAGCGACATAGCCGAAGAGGGCCCGCCGGCGCGCGGCCCGTCGCCGGAGCCGGGCGGCCAGGCGACCTAGCAAGGCGAACCGCCAAGGTGGAGGTGGTTCTCGTGGAAGACCCCCGAGTGGGATTCACCCACGCGGGGGTCTTCGCACCGCCGTAAAAGGGAGTGCTGCGGGGAGGAGCCTCTATGAAACGCAACAAGGTCGTGTCCGTCGAAGACGCCGTCAGGGTGGTAATGGACGGCGACACCGTCGCCACGAGCGGGTTCGTCGGCATCGGGTTCCCCGAAGAGCTCGCCCTCGCCCTCGAGAAGCGCTTCGACGAGACCGGGGCACCTAAAGATCTCACCCTCGTCTACGCCGCCGGCCAGGGCGACGGCAAGGGTCGGGGCCTCAACCACTTTGCGGCCGAGGGGATGGTCGGGCGGATCGTCGGGGGGCACTGGGGGCTCGTGCCGACTTTAGGGAAGCTCGCCCTCGAGGACAAGATAGAGGCCTACTGCTTTCCGCAGGGCGTCATCTCGCACCTCTTTCGCGAGATCGCCGGGGGGCGTCCGGGCGTGATCTCGACCGTCGGCAAGGGGACCTTCGTCGACCCGCGCCTGGAGGGCGGGAAGATGAACTCGTGCACGACCGAAGACCTCGTCGAGTTGCTCGAGCTCGACGGCGCCGAATACCTGTTCTACAAGTCCTTCCCCATAAACGTAGCGCTCCTGCGCGGCACCACGGCCGATGAAGAAGGGAACGTCACGATGGAGCGGGAGGCCCTCACGCTCGAGAACCTCTCCATCGCCCAGGCGGCCAAGAACTCGGGCGGGATCGTGATCGTGCAGGTCGAGAGGGTGACGACCGAGCGGATCCTGAGCCCTCAGGCGGTGAAGCTGCCGGCGGCCCTGGTGGACTGCGTCGTGGTCGCAAAGCCCGAGAACCACATGCAGACCTTCGGCGAGGCCTACAACGCCGCGTACACCGGGGAGATAAAGGTCTCATCGGGGAGCATCGCGCCGATCCCCCTCAACGAGCGCAAGGTCGTGGCGCGCCGGGCCGCGATGTTCTTGAGGATAAACGCCGTGGTGAACCTGGGGATCGGGATGCCCGAGGGCGTCGCCTCGGTCGCCAACGAGGAGGACATCCTCGACCTCATAACCCTTACCGTCGAGCCGGGCGGGTACGGCGGGATACCCGCCGGGGGGCTCTCCTTCGGGGCGGTGGCGAACGCGCAGGCGATAACGGACCAGCCCTACCAGTTCGACTTCTACGACGGCGGCGGGTTGGACCAGGCGTTCCTCGGTATGGCCGAGGTCGACGGCGAGGGGAACGTGAACGTCAGCCGGTTCGGGACGAAGCTCGCAGGGGCCGGGGGGTTCATAAACATCAGCCAGAACGCGAGAACTGTGTACTTTCTCGGCACCTTCGCCTCGCGCGCGAGCGTGGCGATAGAGAACGGGAACCTCAAGATACTCGAGCCTGGCACGAGCAAGTTCGTGGATAGGGTGGGGCAGGTCACCTTCTCCGGCGAGTACGCGAGGAGGCGCGGCCAGACCGTCTACTACATAACCGAGCGCTGCGTCTTCAAGCTTATCGAGGGCGGGCTCGAGATCGTGGAGCTCGCACCGGGGGTGGTCCTGGGCAGGGACATACTCTCCCAGATGGCCTTCAGGCCCATCATCCCCGACGACATCCGCTCGATGGACGCCAGGATCTTCCACGACGCAAAGATGGGCCTCGCCGAGAGCTCGCCGATGAGCCTCGACGAGCGCGTCTCCTACGACGCCGAGAACAACGTCGTCTACGCGAACTTCGAGGGGATGAGCATAGGGACAGAGGAGGAGGCCGACAAGCTCGCCGACTACCTCGACCGCTACTTCGCCAAGCTCGGGCGCAAGGTGCACGTCGTCGTCAACTACGACAACTTCGACCTCGCCCCGGCAGCCCGCGACACCTTCTTCGCGATGGTCAAACACAACGAGGACTGCTACTTCCTCTCCTCGACCCGCTACTCGACTGACGCCTTCTTCAGGCACCAGCTCAAGGAGGACTTCGCCGGGGCGGAGCTGGATCAGCGCATCTACCGTAACTTCGACGAGGCGCGCAAGAGCCTGCGCGTGAGGGACCTGTAGACGGGCCCGGCGCCGGGTGGCCTATACTGGGAGGGCTGGCGGGAACAGAGGTTTCTCCGGACCGGAGGAGGACGTGCACGAGGCTTCGATGGTGCCGGGAACTCCGGCCGAGGGCGCGTCGACCTTGCCGCCGGAGGAGGTCGCCGAGGTCGTCGCGTTCTTGTGCTCCCCGCGGGCGTCGTTCATGAACGGCGCCCCCCTTAAGATGGACGGCCCGCTGAAGGAGGATCGCGCATGACCGAAACCACCGAAGGAACCCTCCTCTGGGAGCCCTCCCCCGAATTCCGCGAGAACGCCACCCTCACCCGCTACATGGGGTGGCTGGGGCGGGAGAGGAACCTCCCCTTCGATGACTACACCGCGCTCTGGGAGTGGTCCGTGACGGACATCGACGGCTTCTGGTCGAGCCTCTGGGAGTTCTTCGACGTCGGATTCTCGAAGCCCTACGAGGCGGTTCTCGGACGACGCGAGATGCCGGGGGCCGAGTGGTTCCCCGGGGCCGAGCTGAGCTACGCCGAGCACGTCTTCCGCAACGCCAATTCCGAGGGGCCTGCCCTGATCCACGCCTCCGAGCTGCGCCCGCTCGGGGAGACGTCTTGGGCCGACCTCGAGACCCGGGTAGCAGCCTTCGCCGCGGGCCTCTCCGGGATGGGCGTGGGACGCGGCGACAGGGTGGTGGCGTACCTGCCGAACGTGCCGGAGGCGGTCGTCGCGTTTCTGGCGTGCGCGTCTTTGGGCGCGGTGTGGTCGAGCGCCTCGCCGGACTTCGGGGCGGGGAGTGTCGTGGACCGGTTCGCCCAGATCGAGCCCAAGGTCCTCGTCGCCTGCGACGGCTACCGCTACGGGGGCAAGGGCTTCGACAGGACCGACGTCCTCGCGAGGCTGCAGGCCGAGATCCCGACCCTAAAGAAGACCGTGCTCCTCCCTTACCTCGACGAAGGGGCCGGCGCCTCGGCCCTCGACGACGCCGTGCTGTGGGACGAGGTGCTCTCCGCCAACGAGGGCGCTGAGCTGTCCTTCGAGCGCGTCCCCTTCGACCATCCCCTGTGGGTGCTGTACTCGTCGGGGACGACCGGGCTGCCGAAGGCCATCGTCCACAGCCAGGGCGGGATCCTGCTCGAGCACCTCAAGAAGGCCCGCCTGCACATAGACCTCGGCCCCGGGGACCGGTTCTTCTGGTTCACGACGACGGGGTGGATGATGTGGAACCTGCTCGTCGGCGGCCTGCTCGCCGGGGCCACCGCCGTCCTCTACGACGGCAGCCCCGCCCACCCGGACATGGGCACGCTCTGGAAGCTCGCCGAGGAGACCGGCATTACCCACTTCGGGACCAGCGCCGGCTACCTCACCGGCTGCATGAAGGCCGAGATAGAGCCCGGCCAAAACTTCGACCTCTCCGCGCTAAAGGGCGTGGGCTCGACGGGCTCCCCGCTCCCGCCGGAGGGCTTCGGGTGGGTCTACGCGCACGTCAAGGAGGACCTCTGGCTCTACTCGACCAGCGGCGGCACGGACCTGTGCACGGCCTTCGTCGGCGGGGTGCCGCTCTTGCCCGTGCGGGCCGGGGAGCTCCAGGCGCGCTCTCTCGGCGCGGCCGTCCACGCCTTCGACCCCAACGGCAAGCCCGTCGTCGGCGAGGTGGGGGAGATGGTCATAACCCAGCCCATGCCGTCCATGCCCGTCTTTCTGTGGAACGACCCCGGCGGGGAGCGCTACAGGGAGAGCTACTTCGACGTGTACCCCGGCGTGTGGCGCCACGGGGATTGGATCCTCATCAAGGACCACGGCGGCTGCGTCATCTCCGGGCGAAGCGACTCGACCATAAACCGCGGCGGCGTTAGGATGGGCACCAGCGAGATCTACTCCGCCGTCGAGGGCGTAAAGGAGGTCGCCGACAGCCTCGTAGTGGACATCCCCAAATCCGGCGGCGAGTCGTTTATGCCCCTCTTCGTGGTGCTCAAGCAGGGCGTCGAGCTCGACGAGGACCTCAAGAGAAAGATAAAGGGCAGCATCCGCGAGCGGACCTCCCCGCGCCACGTACCGAACGAGATCTTCGCCGTCCCGGACGTCCCGAAGACCCTCAACGGCAAGAAGCTGGAGGTGCCGATCAAGAAGATCCTCTCCGGCACCCCGCCGGACGAGGCCGCCAGCCGCGACTCTTTGAGCAACCCCGAGTCCCTCGACCGCTTCGCCGAGCTCTCGCAACGGCTCTGAGCCGCCAGGATGTACAAGCCGATGGCGTAACCACGCCACGATAACCGAAACCGAGGTGCCCCCCGCAACCATACGGGCGGGGGACATCTCTCGCGACAGGGAGGCGAAACCTTGTACGAGACCATCCTCTTCGAGAAGGCGGACGGCGTCGCCGACGTCGCCCTGAACCGCCCCGAGAAGCTCAACGCCTTCGACGGCACGATGCACGAGGAGCTGTACGCGGCCCTCGACGACGCCGCGAACGACGAGGGGGTGCGGTGCGTCGTGTTGCGGGGGCAGGGGCGCGGTTTCTCCGCCGGGGCCGACCTGGCCGGGATCATCGCGGGCTCAGACGGCGCCCCCGACCTCGGCGAGTACCTGCGCAGCACCTACAGCCGCCTGGTAAGGCGGCTGGTCTCGATGGAGAAGCCCATCGTCGCCTCGCTCCACGGCCCCGTCTACGGGGCCGGCGTCGGCATCTCGCTCGCCTGCGACCTGCGGGTGGCCGCCCGTAGCGCGAAGTTCTCCGTGGCGTTTATCAAGATAGGGCTAATGCCGGACGCCGGGGTCTCGTTCTTTCTGCCCCGCGTCGTGGGCCTCGGCCGCGCGCTCGAGATGAGCATGCTCGGCGACCCCGTCGAGGCCGACGAGGCCCTCCGCATCGGCCTCGTCAACAGGGTGGTCCCGGACGACGAGTTGTCCAGGGAGACCGCCGCCCTCGCCTCGCGCCTCGCCGCGATGCCGACGGCCGCCATCGGCAAGACGAAGGGTGCCCTCTACGCGAGCTTCGAGAACGACCTCGACGCGGTGCTGGAGCGCGAGGCCGAGGGCCAGACCTCCTGCGGGTACAGCGCCGACCACGAGGAGGGCGTTCAGGCGTTCTTCGAGAAGCGGGAGGCGAAGTTCACCGGACGGTAGGGGCCCTCACCGCCGCCCCTCCAACTCCGGGTCGGCCCGCCCGGGGAGGGCGTAGAAGAGCGCCCCGCCGCGGCTCTCGACGGTGAGGTGGCCGCCGCCGTCCAGCTCGGAGAGCATCCTGTCCGCCTCGCGGACGGTGAGCGAGGTCTCCATCGCCGCCTCGGCCGGGGTGATGCTGCCGCCGTTGTCCCGGATGGCCGAGAGCGGCTCGCGCTCGGTGCCGGGCCCGGACGAGACGGAGCCCCGCTTCTGCTGCTGAAGCCTGGAGACGCCGAGGGCGCCGAGGACGAGGGCGGGGAACATGAAGACGAAGACCAGGACGAGCACGCCCGAGGTAATGCCGACGGAGACGCCGAAGAGGGCGAAGGCCACGGCGAGCGCGAACAGCACGTAGGTACCGGCGTCCGAGGTTTCATCCCGGCGGGAGGCGCCCCGCCGTTCGTCGCGTCCCTCCAGCTCGCCCGAGGTGCCTCCGATCCGCCGCCTCCGGTGGCGAGAAAATTCTACCCCGGCGCCCGGGGCGGCACACGCCTTTGGGGGCGGCTGCGCCCCCGAAGGCGCTTCTGTAAGATGGGGACCGTTTTTCGGCCTGGAGGCGGGACCACATGCGGAGAACCGAGAGGACCGTTCGTTGAAGCGGCTGCGGGTGCTAATGACGCGGCAGGAGATCGTGCCGGAGAGGCTCGCCGGCGCCACGGTCGTCGTCCTTGACGTCTTCATGGCGACCACGACGCTGCTCACGATCCTCGAGAACGGCGCCCGCGACGTCTACCCGGCGGAGAGCCTGGAGGAGGCCGAGAGGCTGCGCAAGAGGCTTGGCCCGGAGAACGTCCTGCGCGGCGGCGAGCAGGACGCCGCCCGCATAGACGGCTACGACCACGGCCCCTTCCCGGAGGAGTACGCGCCGGGGGTAGTCAGGGGCAAGGACGTCATCTTCGTGACCACCAACGGCACCCGCGCCATCGCCGACGCCGCGGGCGCCGACAGGGTACTCCTCGGATGCCTCCGCAACGCCCCCGCCGTGGCCCGCGAGCTCGAGGAATCCGGGACGGATTCGATCTACCTCGTCTGCGCCGGCTCGGCTGGCCGCTTCACCGTCGAGGACTTCCTCGGCGCGGCCACGATCATCTCCCACATGGACGCGTCCGGATGGCGCCTGAACGACGCCGCCTGGCTCGCCACGGATTTCGTGCGCCGGCACGAGGGCAACCTCCACGAAGCCCTGAAAGAGAGCCGCGCCGGCCGCTGGTTTATCGAGAACGATCGGATGGACGCCTTCGCCTTCGTCGCCGACGTCGGCGCGAGCGGCCTCGTGCCCGAGGTCGTCGGCGGCAAGGCTATAGTCTAGGTTTTGAGGCCCGAGGCATCGAGGCACGAGGTTGAGAAGTGCCAGAAAACCTCAGAGCCTAGAACCTTAGAACCCAACCCGAAAGGATACGAGTGACCGAGACGATCAAAGTCCGCGAGGGCGAGGGATTCGACGCGGGGGTCGTCGAGGGCCTCCTGCGCGAGAAGATAGAAGGTCTGCCCGAGGGGGAGCTCGAGGTCGAGCAGTTCCCCTACGGCGCGTCCAACCTGACCTACCTGTTGAAGATAGGGGCCTGGGAGGGCGTGCTGCGCCGCCCGCCGCGGGGCCCCGTGCCCCCGAGGGCGCACGACATGGGGCGGGAGTCGGGGATCCTCTCGAAGCTCAACGCGGCCTACCCGCTCGCCCCGAAGCCCTACTTCTTCACGGACGACGAGGAGATCATCGGCGCGCCCTTCTACGTGATGGAGAAGCGGACGGGCGTGGTGCTCCACGAGTCCCTCCCTGAAGGCGTCGAGCCGGACGAGGAGCTGTGCCGCGGGATCTCCCGGACGGTAGCCGACACGCTCGTCGAGCTGCACGCCGTCGACCCCGGGGAGGCCGGCCTCGGGGACCTCGGCAGGCCCGAGGGGTTCCTGGCGCGGCAGACCGCCGGTTGGATAGGCCGCTACGACAAGGCCAAGACCGAGGAGATAGAGGAGGTCGCGCCGCTCACCGACTGGCTCGCGGCGAACGTACCCGAGAGCCCGGCCCCGACCATCATCCACAACGACTACAAGCTCAACAACCTCATCCTCGA
>DASYWA010000029.1:0-11246 GCA_035936475.1 Rubrobacter sp.
CACCATGTTACCTATGCCGAAGGCGGCGACGGAGGCGAAGATCGCGAAAAGCAACCCCAAGGTTCGCCCGAAAGCGCCGCCGACACCCTGGGTGAGGTATTCCATGGGGCCGCCGAGCCGCTCCCCCGCAGCGTCGATCACACGGTACTTGACGCCCAGGTACCCCTCCGAGTACTTCGTGGCCATCCCGACGAGAGCCGTGACCCACATCCAGAAGAGGGCGCCGGGGCCTCCGGCGGCGATCGCGGTCGCCACGCCGACGATGTTGCCGGTCCCGATGGTGGCGGCTAGGGCGGTCATCAGCGCCTGATAGTGCGAGATGCGCCTTCCTCCGTATCCTCTTTTCTCTTGATCAGGGCCAGATGGAGCGCGGGGCCGAGTATCCTGAATTGGAGCCCGCGGAGGACGATGGTGAGATACAGTCCGGTCAGCAGCAGAAGCGGGACCAGGAGAAAGGGTCCCCACACAAACCCGCTTATGGCAGAGAGCACTTCCATTATCGTTACTCCTTTCCCCTGCCCCTCAGCCGTTATTGATAGGTACCGGCTGTACTCTAACCACGAAATTATAGGCGAAGGGTTCAATCGGTTAAGTTTGCGGTGTGGTCTTAACCTACTCTTCGCCCGCTCTTATCGACCTCTCGTAACTGCGTCGGCCTACGAATGCGGCCAGATCGCTCCAGTCGGCGGTACCAGCAGCGCTGAACAATTAGGCACCGTCGTAGCTCCTGGGGACGTCCCACATTCTCGGCGCGTCCTCGTAGTATTCGATCTAACTCTCCTCAGGGGCGAGCGCGGGCTCGGGCTCTCTCGAAGATCCCTTAAATGTTGCTCAAGCCGACACCGCGCCAACCAGGCGTCCTTCCTACCCGCCAGCCCCCGCTCCTGAGGTGCCGGAGTAGCGAGGGGCACCGGCCTAGGTGAAGACCTCTGTTCTGCCTTCGGCGGAGCCGCTTCCCACGAAGTCTGCTATCGCCCGCGCGATCTTCTCGCCGCCCCGCGCCGACGGTTCGATCGGGTTGGCGTAGTCCGTTTCTTCCGTGCAAATCAACCGCAAGTCGAGCAGGGGGAGGCCGTGGGCGAACGCCGCGCGGACGATGCAGTCGTTGAACACCGTCAGGGCGGCGACCGCCACCTTCTGCAAGGCCGCGTCGGGGAAGCGCGGGTAGTAGACGGTGCAGATCGCCGTGGGTAACCCTAGGGCCAGGACCTCCGCCAGCATGGCCAGGTAGCCTCGCTCGAACTCGTCGCCGATGTCGGCCAAGCCCGAGAGCGCCTCGGCGTTGGAGCGGGCGGGCGCGCCAAGGAATTCACCCCTGCTCAGCGCGTCGTTGCCGCCGACGCTTAGGACCAGGTGCGTCGCCCCATCCGGCACCGCGCGCAGTTGTTGATGAACATCCTCGATCTTGCCCCCGTCGACGGCCGCCAGAGTCGCTCTCGTTCCTTGCGGCAGCCTCCGGCGCACCTGCCGGACTACGTCGGGCGCCCCCGCCACGTAGGCGGAGTTGTCGAAGATCGAATCGCCCAATAGCACCACGTGGCCCACGGCAGCATCGTTCCCCGAAAAGGCCGCGATCCAACCTCCCGCAGGACCATGGCGAACGGGGGCCGTGCTCTGTTCGCCCCCGCAACCCGCGACGCCGAGCAGCGCGTCGCCAGCTAGGCCCGCGCCACCCAGCCTCACGAATCGCGTACGCCATGGCCCGCCTAAGGTAGGCCCAACTTCTTAGAACCCCCTACGCCCGAAGTTCGCGGAACAACTCCAGCGCGAGGCAAAGTTCCTCCCTCGAAACCGGGAGAGGGCGCCTTCGACCTCGGTCGGCTCCCGACAGTGCGCGCCTGGCTGCAGCGGATGACCGCCTAACCCGGCCACATCCTTCTCACGCAGGGCTAAATGAAGGTAACGGCACGCCTGTGCCCGGTCCCTAGGTCCTTGCCAACTCAAACCACTCGACGCCGCCCTCGGTGAGTAGGGCACGGAACTTCGTAGGTTGGTTTGTCGTTCGGAAAGCCTATCGGCGAAGGATCGCAGTACGACAGACCATCCTCCGCGGTTGGGCCGCCGAGCGGATCGTCCCGAAGCGCCGCCCCCGAGGTTGCCGCGACCTCCGGCGCGGGTCCGAGGCGCGGGTCCGAGGCGCAGGCACTCGCGGGGGCCTGGCGCTAGGTGGCCCCGCGGTCGAGGGCTCCCCGGAGCGTCGAGATCTCCCCCTCGACGGCGGAGCGGGACCTGCTCACTTCGGTGCCGGCTTTGCGCGCGTCGCGCGCCCTGGCGGACCCGGCGGCGGACTCGGTGAACCACCGTAGGCGGTCGGCCTGTGGCAAGGATTGTGCCAGCCGGTCCAGTTGCGTGAGGGTGCGCTCCAGGTCCGGGCTGTCTTCTTTACCCAGGAGGCGCTCCAGTTCCCTCAGGAGGTCCCGTGCCTGCTCCGCGTTGCGCAACCTTTCGGCCAGTTGCTCGCGCCGTTCTTGCACCGCCGCCACCTCCACATCGGTTTGCGGCGCCGTACCGACAGGTAGACCTGGCCGCTGCCCCGACGGTTACGGGGGAGGGAGTATAGAATCCCTCGGTTCGTGCCGCGATATGGGGCGCTGCACCGCGCTATCTTCCGAAGGGCCTCAACGGCCACAGCTGGGGCAGGGCCGGCGCGCCCGCGACGCTCGGGGATTGACCTGTTCGTTTGCCCGGGAGCGCACCCGGGCCCTATCTCGTCCGGCGCGACGCTTCGACGAGAAGAGTTTAAGCTGATGGTTGATCGCGAGAATCGGAGGTTCGTACATGCTGCAAGGTAAAGTCGCCCTCATCACCGGCGCGAGCCAGGGCCTAGGGAGGGCGCTCGCGCTCGCCTACGCGAAGGAAGGCGCGTCGCTCGTCGTGAACTCCCGCAGCGAGGAGAGCATCCGGCCCGTAGCCGAGGAGGTCGGAGGCCTCGGCGCGGAGGTGCTCGCCGTCGCGGCGGACGTATCGAAGGGCGAGGACGCGCGGAGGCTCGTGGAGGAGGCGGCCGGCAGGTTCGGCGGGATCGACGTTCTCGTCAACAACGCCGGCCTGCTCGGGCCAAGGGTCGCCATAGAAGATTACCCCGAGGAGGAGTGGCGGCGCGTGATCGACGCGAACCTAACCGGCCCCTACCTCGTCAGCAAGGCCGCCGTCCCGCACCTCCGGGAGGGAGCCTCGATCATCAACGTCGTGAGCGGCGTCAGCATCGAGGGGCGGGCCGAGTGGGGCGCCTACTCCGTCAGCAAGTTCGGGGTGGAGGGGCTCTCCCAGATCCTGGCCGCAGAGCTCGAAGGCCGCGGCGTCCGCTCCAACGCCGTCGACCCCGGCGGGATGCGCACCGAGATGCGCGCCGCCGCCTACCCCGAAGAAGACCCCCAGACCCGCATCACCCCGGAGGAGAACACGGCGGTGTTCGTGTACCTGGCCTCGGACGAATCAAGAGGCGTCACGGGCCGGCGCTTCAAGGCGCAGGAGTTCGGTCGGACGTAAGGTTTCTGGCGCCGTCTAGGGCCGGGGCTCGCCGGAGCCGTAAAGGAGGTGCTCCGTCGTGCGCACGGAGAAGCGCCATCCCAGTCCGGCGAGACGTTGTTCGAGGTCTGCGGGGTCGTAGAAGATCTTGACGATCCTGAACTCCCGCCCGTCGTCGAGTTGCCGGATGGTCGTGTGGTCCCGGGGGTTTCGCGAGCGGCGCGCCATCTCGTCCGGGGTCTCGGCGCCCAAAGAGTCCACGAAAAAGACTCGTCCGCCGGGCCGGAGCGCGCCGCGGACGAGCTCCCAGAACGCCTCGAAGCGTTCCGGCGGGACGTGCGAGAGCCAGAACCCGAAGAAGACCGCGTCATGGGCGGCGTCGGGGCGCCAGTCGAACAGGTCGGCTTCGACGTAGCGAACGGAGGCTTCGAGCCCGGCCTCCCGAAGCCTGGCGCGGTTGATCTCCAATACCTCAGGCGAGGCGTCGACGGCGGTCACCCGGCTCGCGTGGCGGACGAGCTCCACCGTCCACAGCCCCGTGCCGCACGCGAGCTCCAGCACCCGGCCCGTAGGCCCGAAGCGGTCGAGCTCCCGGCGGACCTCCTCGAGCTCGGAGAACCAGCGGCGGTTCCACTCGGGGCCGCGGTCGTGGCGGCCCCGGCGGAGGAACCACTCGTCGTACTCCTCGGCGCGCGCCCTGTAGTAGGTGAGCTGTCCTTCGAGAAGAGGATCGTACACGGCGCTCGTGGTTCTTAGGCCGCCTTCTCGGAGGTGTCCGTGAGCTTTGCCTGGATCACCAGACGCTGGGAGTAGTCGGGCAGGGTGCAGGTCTGGAGGGTGAGGATGTTCTTGCCGGGTTCGGCGTCGGTGACGGAGATGTCGGAGGGGCCGACGGTGAACTCCTTGAAGACCTTGTAGGTGTACCGCGTGCCGTCGGCGTCGGTGACGAAGACCTCGTCGCCCACCGCGACCTCGTCCATGTCCCAGAAGGTCAGCCAGCTCTCCGTGTTCGGGTAGCCCAGGCGGTGGCCAGCGATGTAGACGTTAGCCTCGTCCTGCCAGGGGAAGCCGGTGCCTTCAAGGTGGATGGCGGCGTACTTTTTCAGGGAGGCCTCGTCGGTGCCGTCGGTGCTGGGGATCTTGTCGTCCTCTATGCGGCTCATCGCCGGAACGGTCAGCCTGAGGGTCTTGTCCTCGGGCCCCGCCTCGGTCGTCTCCTCGTTGCCCTGGGTGGTCTCGAGCCTGGGTACGTTGAAGCCGCCGGGGTCCTCGCTGTTGGTCGCCGTGCTGTCCAGGCGACCGGCGAGGAAGAAGGAGGCGATGAGCGCGATCCCGGCGAGCAGCATGACCGGGCTCAGTACCCAGAAGACGATCTTTTTTGCGCGGGATCCCTGCATAGCCGCATGGGATTGTAACACCGGGCTTGCTTGGAGCGAATGGGGGGAGCTCTCGGCTCCCCCCATTCGCGCTGTCAGCCGTCAGGTATCAGCCGTCAGCTGGAATACAGGGCCGATAGCCTGCGGCGTTTGCTAGAGGTTCCTACCGCTTCGCAAGCCGTTCTGCGATCCGACCACCCGATCTACGGCGCTTTGCGGACAGTTCACCTTTCGCAGCGCGGCTACTAGCGCAACCGGAAAGCTGATAGCTGACGGCTGATACCTGATAGCGCGCTTCGCGAAGCGCACCGCTCAACGCTCCGCCGGCAGGTCCTCCCGAACGCCCCACTCGTTCCAGGAGCCGTCGTAGTTGGCGAGGTTCTTGTAGCCGAGCCGGTGCAACGCGAAGAGCGGCACGGTCGCCGCCACCCCACCGTTGCAGTACGCGACCACGGGTGCCTCCCTGTCCTCCGGCACCCCGGCCTCCCGCAGCTTCGCCTCCAACTCTCCGTCGGAGAGAAAGGTGCCGTCCGGGCCGAACAGGCCGTCGGCGTGCAGGTGTCTCGCCCCGGGGACGTGCCCGGGGCGCCCCTCGCCCCTCGTCACCGCGCCCGTGTACTGCCCCTCGTCCCGGGCGTCGAGCACGAGGGCGTTTCCGGATCGGCTCGCGGAGAGCACCTCCCCGGCCTCCTTGCGCCAGCCGTTCCTGGTCTTCGGGGTGAACGTCGCTGGCGCGGGGTCCGGGACCGCGGCGGTGGTCGGACGGTCCTCGGCGGTCCACTTGTTCCAACCGCCGTCGAGCACGGAGACGCGGTCGTGGCCGTAGTACGTGAGCGCCCACCACAGGCGCGTGGCGAACTGGCCGCCGGCGTGATCGTAGACGACGACGCTGGTGTCGTCGCCGATGCCCAGAGAGCCCATCAGAGCGGCGAAACGGTCGGGCGGGGAGATCTGGGCTGGGACGGGATCGTCGGGGTCCGTTATGTCGCGGGTCCAGTCCACGAAGGCGGCGCCCGGGACGTGGGCCTCGTCGTACTCCTCGCGGGCGGGGAGGTACTCGGCCCTCTGGCGGCCGTCTCCGAGGTCGGTCTTTTTGACGTAGCCGCGGATGTCCACCACGCGCAGGTCCGGGTCTTCGAGGTGGTCCTGCAGCCAGTCGGTCCCGACCAGGGGGTCGAAGGTTTCCAAGCTCCTACTCCTCTCCGAAGAGGTCGTGTTCGCGGGCAAAGGACTCGGCCAGCTCGCGGGCGCGGTCCCTGTCGTCCTTGGCGAGGCGGCCTTCGATGACCTCGCCCTGGAGGTGGTCTTTGAGAGGCTTGATCCAACGCCCCGGAGGGCGACCGAAGATGCGCATGAGGTCGTTGCCGTCGAGCGGGCTCTCAAGCCTCTCGATGGCGTCCTCGGACCTTACCTCGTCCACGCGCTCGCGCAGGCTCTCCCAGGAAGCCACGGCGATGTGCCGCCTCCTGGGGGCGCTGCCCGTGATGTCCGCGCGGGCGAGCTTGAGGAGCGTGTCGACGTCGGCCAGCACCCGGCCGCCGCGCTCCAGGTAGGTGTCCCTGACGAAGCGCCTGACGGCCGAGTCGCTCCACGGGTCGCGCCCCACCGCGTAGCCCATCGGCCGCATGTGGTGGGCGACGAGGTGGGCGACGGCGTCGACGTCGTCCTTAGGGTACGCCAGGCGCTTCATGGCCCGGCGCGCGATGGCGGCGCCGACGTTCTCGTGGCCGTAGAAGTGGATCTTCCTTGGGATGGTCCGCCCGCCGCAGACCTCGCACTCGCCCTCCTCCGGCATCTTCTGCGTGCTCTTCGCGCCGCAGTAGGTGCAGCGGTGCTCGTAGACGAGGGTGCGGGGCTTGCCGATGTCGTGAAAGAAGGCGGCCTTGCGGAGCACGGGCGTGTTCTCGACGTTCTGGACCACGATAAGGGTGTGCTCGAAGACGTCCTTGTGGTGGAACTCGGCCTCCTGCTCGACCTCCACCGTCTCCATGAACTCCGGCACGATATGGGGCATGAGCCCGAGGCGAACGAGCGCGCGCAGGCCCGCCGAGACGTTCTCCGAGCCGAGGACCTTCTCGAACTCGTCCCTGACGCGCTCGGCGCTTATGCTCCGCAGCCAGCCGGCGTTCTCCCGGATCGCCCCTTCCAGGTCCGTCGTGAGCGCGAAGGGTCTCTCGGGTCTCGACAGGGTAGCCCCGAAGCGGACGGCCCGCAGCATCCGCAAAGGGTCGTCGCGCATCCGGTCCAGCGGCTCCCCCACCGCCCGGATCACGCCGTTCTCGAGGTCCTTGCGGCCGTCGAAGGGGTCGAGGATGTCGCCGGTCAGGGCGTCGGCCGCGATGGCGTTTATGGTGAAGTCGCGCCGGGCCAGGTCCTCCTCCAGGCTCTCCCCGAAGCGCACCTCGGGGTGGCGGCTCCCCTCCGTGTACAGGTCGCTGCGGTACGTGGTGACCTCGACCTCGAAGCCGCCGATCCTGGCTCCTATCGTCCCGAAGCGCTCCCCGACGTCCCAGAGGTGCCCCGCGTGCGGCCTGAGCAGGCGCTTGATCTCCTCCGGCCTCGCCCCCGTCGTGGCATCGGCGTCCAACCCGGCCACCCCGAGCAGCCCGTCGCGCACGTACCCGCCTACCAGGTACAGCTCGTGCCCCGCCTCCCGGAACGCCTCGCCGAGGCGCCCGATGGGCTCGGGGATCTCCAGCTTTTTTACGTCGGCCATCATCGTCAGAGGATTCTAGTACGCCTGAGGGCGGGGATCACGGACGCCGGTACGCTGGGGAGGCCGGTCTGTTTCTCAGGCGGAGATGGCGGCTTCGCGGGAGTTGAAGACCTCAAAGAAGTCGCGGAAGCCGGTGACGGAGAAGATGCGGTCGACGGCGTCGGAGGGGGCGGCCAGGCGTAAAGAGACGCCGCGTCTCTGGAGGGCGTCCTTGGAGCGGACGAGGGCGGAGAGGGCCGTCGAGTCCATAAAGGCCACGCCGCTCATGTCCACCACGACGGCGCCAACGCCGTTGTTCTCGGAGGCGCGTTCGATGGCGCCCTGTACCTTGGGTGAGGTGTGCAGGTCCATCTCGCCGCGGACGGCGACGACGGAGTAGGCGTCGGCATGCTCGTCTATGCTGACCTCGAAGTCCGCGCCGATCCCCTCCTCTCTCTGGTCCGGGTCCCGAAAGGCCTACGGATATTAACCCAAGTGCCCCACAGGGTAAACCGCCCTTCTCGGGCCGGGGTCGGGTATTTTTCTGCTACTATTCGCGCGATGGAGGGGAGGGATCAGAGCTCGCGCGTGGCGGTCTTCGTGGACGGGGCGAACCTGTACCATGCCATCAAGAGCTACTACAGGGGCGTCCTGGATTACTCGCGGCTCCTCGAGGCGGCCGTCGGCGATCGCAAGCTTCTGCGCGCCACGTTCTACATCGTCGAGAAGCAGGAGGCCGACGACGCCCAGGGCACCCCCTCGGCCCGCTCCTTCGTCTACAACCTCAACAAGTTCGGCTACAAGGTCCGCTCCAAACCTCTCCAGGTCCACGAGACCACCACACCCGAGGGCGAGCGCACCGTCTCCCACAAGGGCGACTGGGACGTAGGCATAGTCGTGGACATGATGCGTCTGGCCTCCCACGCCGACGCCTACGTGCTCGTCTCCGGCGACGGCGACTACGTCGAGGCCGTCGAGTACCTCCAGAGCGAGAAGGGCCTGCGCGTCGAGGTGATAAGCGCCGCCCAGTGCACCTCCCAGGCTCTCCTCGACGTCTGCGACAGGCACACGGATCTTGCCGACATTCCGGAGCTGTTCCGGAGGCCGAAGCAAGCCGTTAGCGATCAGCCCTCAGCGGTCAGCTAGTTCGTTTTCGACGGGGGCCGGGGGGCGACGTTCGGAGCACGGGGTTCGGATAGCGGAGGCAAAGCCGACGGCTGAAAGCTGACCGCTGAGGGCTGGCGATCCTACGGCTCCCCGATCACCCGCACCTCGGATTCCAGCTCCACCCCGAGCCTCTCGCGGACCGTGCTGCGGACCAGATCTATGAGTTCCAGCGCGTCCTCGGCGGTGCCGCCGCCGAGGTTCACGAGGTAGTTGGCGTGGACGGGCGAGACCTCTACGTTGCCCACCCTGGTGCCCTTGAGGCCGGCGGCCTCTATGACGCGGCCGGGAAAGTCGTCTTTGGGACGTTTGAAGGTGGAGCCGCAGCTCGGCTTGTTGGGGGAGCCGTTCATGCGCTGCGCCCGGAACTCCTTGATGCGGGCCTTGAGCTCCTCCGCGTCGCCCGGTTCGAGCGCGTATCCGGCCCTCAGGACGAGCCAGTCGGGGCGCTCGTGGAGGATGCTCCGGCGGTAGGAGAGGCGGAGGCCCCGGTTGGGCATCCTGACGACCTCGCCGGCTTCGGCCCTGAAGACGTCGGCCCAGACGAGCACCTCCCTTGTCTCGGAGCCGTAGGCGCCGGCGTTCATGTAGACGGCGCCGCCGACGGTGCCTGGGATGCCGGTCGCGAACTCGAGGCCGGCCAGGCCCTTAGCCGCCGTCGTGTTGGCGAGGACCGGGTAGAGGACGCCGGCGTCGGCGACCACGGACGTACCCTCTACCTCGACGTTCGTGAGGGACTTGGCGAGGCGGATGGTGAGGCCCCGGATGCCGCCGTCGCGCACGAGCACGTTCGTGCCGCCGCCGAGCACCGTGACGGGGACGCCGTTCTCGCGGGCCCCGCGGACGGCGGCCACCAACTCGTCTGCGCTCTTCGGTTCGAGGAGGGCGTCGGCGGGGCCCCCTATCTTCCAGGCCGTGTAGCGCCGGAGCGGTTCGTCGAACTTGGCCGATGGGAAGAGCCGGTGTAAAGTGCCGTCGTGCACGGGGATGAATATAGAGCACTGAGGGACGGCTTGCAGCCGGGCCTGACGGTCGAGAACCTCAGGCGGCAGGTCAGGGAGCTCAAAGCAGACAAGGGCTTCGACATCACCCTGGAGCAGAGGCTCGCGTACCTGACGAGCGAGGTCGGGGAGGTGGCGAAGGAGGTCCTCCGGCTCTCCCGGGACGGCAACGCCGACGTGGGGAAACTTGACGCCGAAGAAGTCGCCCGTGTGCGGGAGGATCTGGGGATGGAGATCTACGACGTCCTGTGGAACCTGCTGGACCTCGCGGACCTGGCGGGCGTGGACCTTGAGAGCGCCTTCGAGAAGAAGGCCAGACGGAACGAGGGCAGAGAATGGTAGAAGGACGATGAAGGCGATGGCGCTCGCGGCGGGCAAGGGCACCCGCCTCTTCCCCCTGACCGGCGAGATCCCGAAGCCCCTCGCCCCTGTCGTGGACACCCCCATCATCGGCCACATCTTCGGCCTCCTCGCGCGTCACGGCATCGACGAGGTCCACGTGAACATCCACTACCTCGCCGACGCCCTCCTCGAAGCGTACGGCGAGGAGTCCCAGAGGAACGGCATGACGGTCCGCCTGAACAGGGAGGACGAGCTCCTCGGCACCGCCGGCGGCGTGAAGCGCCTCGCGGGCCACTTCGAGGACACCTTCGTGATCGTCTCGGGCGACGCCCTCACGGACATAGACGTCCGGGCGCTCGTGGCCTTCCACAGGGAGAAAGGCGCGCTCGCCACCATAGCCCTCCGCCGGGTCTACGACACCTCCGAGTTCGGCGTGGTCGAGATAGACGAGGACTGCAAGATCCAGGGCTTCCAGGAGAAGCCGAACCCAGAGGAGGCGATAAGCACCCTCGCCAACACCGGCATCTACGTGCTCGAGCCGCGGGCGCTGGAGTACATCCCGGATGGCACCTTCTTCGACTTCGCCAAGGACGTGTTCCCGAAGTTCCTGGAGAACGGGGAGCGTTTCGTCGGTTACCAGGGGGATTTCTACTGGTCGGACATAGGGACGCTTGCGGCGTACCGGCAGGCCCAGTACGACGTGCTCTCCGGCAAGGTGGACGTCGAGATCCCCGGCGAGAAGCGCGGCGAGAGCCTCTGGGTCGGCGATCACGCCCAGATCCACCCCGCAGCCAACATAGAGGGCCAGGCCGTCGTCGGCCGGGACGCCGTCGTAGGCCGCGGCGTCACCCTCTCGGGCGACGTGACGGTGGGCACCGACTGCTGGGTGAGGCCGGACGCCACCATAAAACGCAGCATCCTCCTCCCCGGCTCCACGGTCGGCGACGGGGCCTACCTGGAGGACTGCATCGTCGGCCACGGCTACGACGTCAGGCCGGGCGAGACCATCCGGGGCGGGGCGCTTATCCGGCGCTCGTAGAGCGCCGGGCTGTCAGCCGTCAGCTATCAGCTTCTTAAAGCAGAGCGAAACGCATCTTCGGAAGAGATACACCTGCGCAAGGTCAGTGCGCACCCGCGCTACCCTCCCGCCATCATCCGGCAGGCTGAAGGCTGACCGCTGATGGCTGACGGCGCGGCTCG
>DASYWA010000030.1:0-60800 GCA_035936475.1 Rubrobacter sp.
TTCAGTTTGGCGGGGGGGTGGCCCTTCCGTACTGCTGAAAGCTGACGGCTGACAGCTAAAAGCTACCTGCCCCTTATCTTGCGCATGAGCCACTTCGCCGGGTCGTAGTACTCGTCGGCGACGCGCTCCTTGAGCGGGATGATGGAGTTGTCCGTGATCTTGATGCCCACCGGGCACACCTCGGTGCAGCACTTGGTGATGTTGCAGTAGCCGAGGCCGTTGTCCTCTTTGATGTCGCGCAGGCGCTCCTGGTTGTCCATCGGGTGCATCTCGAGCCACTGGTTCCTGACGAAGAACCGGGGACCGGCGAACTCGGCGTGCTTGTGGTGCGTGCGCAGCACGTGGCAGACGTCCTGGCACATAAAGCACTCGATGCACTTCTTCGGCTCGTAGAGGCGCTCGACGTCCTCCTCGTACATAGTGAACGGCGCCTGCTCGTCGCTCTGGAAGGGGATTATGCCCTTGGAGACCTCGTAGTTCCACGAGACGTCCGAGACGAGATCCTTTATGACGGGGAAGGCCCGCATGGGGCCGACGTGAATCTCCCCGTCGTACTCGTCCACGCGGGACTTGCACAGGAGGGCTGGCCTGCCGTTGATCTCGGCGCTGCACGAGCCGCAGTGGGCGGCCTTGCAGTTCCACCGGACCGCGAGGTCAGGGGCTTGCTCGGCCTGGATCCCCAGGACCGCGTCGAGGATGACCATGCCCTCTACGAGGGGTATCTCGTAGTCGATTTCCTCGCCGCCTTCCGCGTCGCCGCGGAAGATCTTGAGCTTGGCGGTCCCACCGCTCTTGCCTAAGTCCTCGTTCGGGACCGGGGAATGGGCCTTGGAGGCCATGTCCTTCCCATTGGCGCCGTTGTTATCCAAAAATTCGCTCCTCTACCTAGAACTGGCTCTCGGCGCCGTGCTTCTCGCCGCCGGCCATGTCCGGGACTTCGTCCTTTACCAACTCGAACAGGTGCTTGGGCATCGGCGGGATCTCTCGCCGCTCGATGCCGACCTCGCCCTGCGCGTCCTTCGTGACTATGAAGTTGATAGCCCCGAGCTCGTCGTCGGGACCGTCGTAGTCCAGCCGCCACTGGGCGCCCCGACGCTCCTTGCGCTCGAGCGCGGTCCTCAGGATGATCTCGCTTATCTGGACCAGATACCTGACGTCCTGGGCCGTGTGCCAGCCGGGGTTGAAGAGCCTGGAACCCGGCACGCTCACCTGCGGCAGCCGGTCCTTGAGGTTCAGGATCTTGCCGAGCCCCTGCTCCAGGGAGTCCCCGTCCCGCATGAGGTTGGCGTGCTCCATCATGGCCGCCTGCAGCTCCTGCTGGATGAGGTAGGGGCTCTCGCCCTCCTCCCTCTTCTCCAGCGGCTCGAGCACCCGCCCGATCTCCGTCAGCAGCTCCTGCTCCTCGATCTCCGAAGAGTGGGTGCTCTGCTCGACGTACTCGGCGGCGCCCTCCCCGGCCCTGCGCCCGAAGACGAGCAGGTCGGAGAGGGAGTTGCCGCCGAGGCGGTTGGCGCCGTGCAAGCCACCCGCGACCTCGCCGGCGGCGAAGAGGCCGGGCACGCTGCTCTCGCAGGTCTCGGGGTCCACCTTGACGCCGCCCATCGTGTAGTGGACGGTCGGGAAGACCTCCATGGGCTCGCGGGAGATGTCTATGTCGGCGAGGTTCTTGAACTGCTCGTACATCGTCGGCAGCTTCTTCATGATGCCCTCGTAGCCGAGGTGCGTGATGTCCAGGTAGACCCCGCCGTGCTCGGAGCCGCGGCCCTCCTGGACCTCCGTGTAGTTGGCCCGCGCCACCACGTCGCGCGTCGAGAGCTCCATCTTCTTCGCGTCGTAGTTCTCCATGTACCGCTTGCCCTCGGAGTTGCGGAGCAGGCCGCCCTCGCCGCGCACGCCCTCCGTGACGAGCAGGCCGCGCACGCCAGGGGGCCAGACCATCCCCGTCGGGTGGAACTGCATCATCTCCATGTCCACGAGCTCGGCGCCCGCGTCATAAGAGAGGACGACGCCGTCGCCGGTGCCCTCCCAGGAGTTGGAAGTAACCTTGAAGATGCGGCCCCAACCGCCGGTCGCCACCACGACCGCCTTCGCCTTGAAGTGGATGAACTTGCCCGACTCGCGGGTGTAGGCCAGCGCGCCCACGACCCGGCCGTTGTTCTTCAAGAACTTCGTGACCGTGGTCTCCATGTAGACCTTCGCGTCCGTGGCGAGGGCCTTCTCCTGCATCGTCCGGATCAGCTCGAGTCCCGTCCTATCGCCGACGTGCGCCAACCGGCGGTGCGTGTGGCCGCCGAAAGGCCTCTGGCTGATCTTGCCTTCAGGGGTCCTGTTGAAGAGGGCGCCCCACTGCTCGAGCTCGTAGACCCTGTCGGGGGACTCCTTGGCGTGGATCTCGGCCATCCGCCAGTTGTTTATGAACTTCCCGCTCCTCATCGTGTCGATGAAGTGCTGGCGCCACGAGTCGTCGGAATCGACGTTCCCCAAAGCCGCCGCCATCCCGCCCTCGGCCATGACCGTGTGCGCCTTGCCAAGCAGGGACTTCGTAACTATCCCGACGGAGAGGCCGCGCTGGGTCGCCGAGACCGCCGCCCTCAGGCCCGCGCCGCCGGCGCCGATGATCAGGACGTCGTGCTCCCGAACCTCGTACCGCTCGCGAGAGCCGTTCTGGTGTCCGTCTCTCTGCAACTCCACCACCTACCCTATTATCTTGAAGTCTGTTATCACGCCGGTCTGCATCAACCTCATGTATATGTCCGTCGCCAGCAACGAGAAGAGGCTGTACCAAGCCCACTGCGGGTGACGCAAATTGAGCCTGGTGACGAAGTTGTAGGTCTTGCGCCGCGCGTTTCCGCCCCTCAGGCACGAGTAGCAGTCCTTGTTGCCGCCGATGAGGTGCCTGAAGGAGTGGCAGGAGAACGTGTAAGCCGAGAGGAGCACGATGTTCAGGAACCACAGCAGCGAGCCGATGCTCACCTGGAACCCCTGCGGCCCGAAGAGCGTATGGAACGCCTCGTACCACAGGAACAGCACCACGATAATAGACGCGTACAGGAAGTACCTGTGGATGTTGTTCCACACGAAGAGCGCCCGCTCTCCCCTGTAGCCCTCGGCCGCGTTCTTGCCGGCCCAAACGCGATCCAACTTCTGCTGCACGCCCGTCTTGCACGCAGGAGGATCAAAGAAGAAAGCCCTGTAGTAGGCCTTGCGGTAGTAGTAACAGGTAGCCCTGAACCCGAGCGGTATCCACAGCACCAGCATCGGCGCCGTCACGAAACCAGGCAGCCAGCCCGGCAACGGGACCTCGGGCGAGTAGAACGGGGACACGAACTGCCTGAACTCACCCGGGAAAAGGGCGATTATGACGAACGAGTACAGGCCGAAGAAGGTCAAGGTCAACACCACGGCCGTCGGCTCGACCCACCACGGCAACCTCTTCCAAGCGGATGCTATAGCTGACAAGCTTGTTCTCCTGTCTAGATGCTTGTGCCTACTTGTAACTTAGGTCGTTTGCTCAGTGCGGGAAGTATAGAGGATCGGTCAACAGCGTACTGTGAAAAGTTTCGGGGAGAGGTTTGCAAGCATCAGGGGTGCGGCCAGATTCTCCCTCAGAACCTTTTGCCCGAGGTCGCCCTCGCCCGGTTCGAGATGATCAGGATCTCCATAAGGGCAAGAGGGCGTGAGGAAACCCTATTTGGCCGTCTCCTGCTCCCTCGCGGGTGGAGACCACGGGAGACCACTATGGTCCCTTTGTACCTCTTGCCGAATCCACGCGACGCTCATGTCGGGTACCCGTCCGGCTCCTTCCGCGCCGCTTCCCGGAACACCTCCAGGGCGGCCTCGCTAGGCAGCGGTTCAGAGAAGTGGTGCCCCTGGGCGAGGTCGCAACCCATCTGTCGCAAACGTTCGAGTTGCTCCTCGGTCTGCACGCCCTCGGCGATCACCTTTTCGCCCAAGGCGTGGGCAAGGGTTATCGCCGCCTCGACCACCGCCGCATTCTTGGGGTCTCGCTCGATCCCCTCCACGATCGAACGGTCTATCTTCAGGTAGTCGACGGGAAAACGCTTGAGATAGGAGAGGGAGGAGTAGCCGGTCCCGAAGTCGTCTATGGAGAGCTCCACCCCTAGGTCTTTGAGCCTTCGGAGGGTGGCGATGGTGGACGCCGTGTCTTCCATGAGCACGCTCTCCGTTATCTCCAGTTCCAGGGCGCCCGGTGTCAGGCCGGTCTCTCGCAGCGCCTCAGCGACTTCTTCGATCAGGTCGGGGTGCTCCACCTGCTTGGCCGACAGGTTCACGCTGACGTTCGGGTACGGGCCGTCGGGGCACACCTCGTGCCACTCGCGCGCCTGGCGGCACGCCTCCCTGATGGCCCAACGCCCCAGAGGGAGTATCACGCCGCTGTCTTCGGCGATACGGATGAACTTCGAGGGGGGATCGGTCCGCGTTCGGGGTGTTCCCAGCGCGCCAGGGCTTCCATGCCGACGATCTCTCCGGTCGCGAGATCCACTTTGGGCTGGTAAAGAAGCGGAAGCTCCCCGCGCTCGATGGTTCCCCCCAGGTCGTGCTCGATCTCCAGGCGCTCTAGCGCCCGGTCGTACATGCTCGGGTCGAAGACCTCGTGGTGCGCCTTGCCCTTGTTCTTGGCCTGGTACATAGCGGCGTCCGCGTTGCGCATAAGCTCCTCGCCGCTGCCCGGGGAAGAGTTATGCGAAGCAGCGATACCGATGCTCGTGGTGACGACCACCTCGCGGCTCCCTACGGCGAACGGCGCCCGCAGGCCCTCGGCGATCCGTTGCGCCGTCCGCTGGGCCTCTTCGATCCCGGCGATATCTTCGAGCAGGATCGCGAACTCGTCCCCGCCGAGCCGGGCGACTGTGTCTCCGGGGCGCAGGTGGGCGCCCAGGCGCTCGCCCGCCGCGACGAGCAGCGCGTCGCCGGCCTCGTGGCCCAAAGAGTCGTTTACGACCTTGAAGTTGTCGAGGTCCAAGAACAGCACGGCGATGTCCTCTTCGCGCCGCTTGGAGCGTTCCAGCGCGTGGCCGAGGCGGTCGAGGAACACGGTCCGGTTCGGCAGCTTGGTCAAGGGATCTTGGGTGGCCTGGCGCTGTAGCTGCTCCTCCAACTCCTTCCGTTCGGTGACGTCGGTGTGCGAGCCGCTCATCCTGTGCGGGACACCTTTCGCGTCGCGAACGCTGGCGCCCTTGGTCAGCACCCAACGGTACGCGCCGCTTTTGTGCAGCAGCCGGTGCTCGAGCTCGTAGCGTGCCAACCGCCCCTCCAGGTACGCGTTGAGCGTCCCCGTGACCCGTTCGACGTCGTCGGGGTGGATCCTGTCCTTCCACTCCTCGTAGCGGTTCTTCAGCTCGTGGTCCTCGTAGCCGAGCATCTCCTTCCAACGCGGCGAGAAGTACACCTCGCCGGTCTCGAGGTTCCAGTCCCAGATGCCATCTTTGGACCCGCTCACGGCCAGCTCGAAGCGCTCCTCGCTTCGCTCCAGCCCTTCCTGGCTCTCCCGGCGGGAGCGCTCGTACGACCTGAACATCGCCGCGAGCACGAGCGCCAAGAACAGGACCACGGCGAAGGTACCGGCGTCGGCGATCAGGGTGACACGCCGGGCGGCCCCCGCGTACTCCTCGTCCTTCTCTTCCAGAAGCTCCTCGAGACTCTGGTAGCTCGGGTCGGCCCTATCGTGTTCCACCGCAAGGGCCGCCTGCGTGCGGCCGGCCTTGATCAGGCGGAATTCCTCATCTACGGCCGCTTCCAAGGAAGCTAACGTACCCCCGATCTTGCCCAACCCCTCTTTATCGGGATCCGACCGCTCGAGTTCCTCCAAGAGCTCTGCCCTCTCGCGACGACCTTCCGCGACGTCTTCTTCGAGCTCGGGGGTTACCTCTCTCTGGACAAGAGCTTCTTCCTGGGCGAAGAGCTCGTGGAGCGCTTCCTCTTCGAGCTCCTTTAGCGCGGTCTGCGCCTGCAGGCGCTGCTGCGACCTGTCGTGCAGGGTCTCGACGACGACGACCAGGGCGAGCAGGACCATGGTCACGGGGATCGCCCAGGCCCAGTACCGGTATGGAACCTTCTCCGAACCACGCTTCTCTCGGTGCGGCATCGCCTCTCCCTTGACCCGCGCCACCACCCGTAGCAACCGCCGGCATCGCCACGAGCGCGAAAACGAAAGGCTTGCTCACCCTTCATTCCTGTCGGTTTCGGTAGTCAGGCTATCTCGGTGAATCCCTCGGCTCGCGCCCCGCCTCACGGCGGGATTGCCCTCTTCGTCCTTCGGTTATGATGGAGGCCACAGAAGG
Source organism: Rubrobacter sp. (assembly GCA_035936475.1). Taxonomy (GTDB): domain Bacteria; phylum Actinomycetota; class Rubrobacteria; order Rubrobacterales; family Rubrobacteraceae; genus Rubrobacter_D. The sequence continues at coordinate 6,303 of DASYWA010000030.1, forward strand.
GCGTGCCAATAAGCCAGGTGGCCATTTCTCGGCCAGTTGAGGACCTACCCATCGAAGCGCCTAGAAGTCATTTTGCTGGTCGTGGCGGCCCTTCTCGTCTACTTCGCGCTCCCCGGTCCAGGGCGCTCGCCGGCGCGCCCACGCGATCACGCCGACGCGGTTCGGGTACCTCCGGCGCGAGCTGCTGGCCCATTTCGCGGGCCGGTTGTCGTAAGGGTCGTCGTCAAAGGGTGCAGGTGCGGCATGGATCCCGTATACGTATGGGGTTGGGCCGTCCCGTAAGCCGGATTCTGCTCTATCCCGCCATCCATCTCCGAGGGCTCATGCCCCGGGCTCCTCTCGGAGCTGCGCCTACCTGTCTGGGGACCAGACGTTTTTGGCTTGCTCGCACCGGTGGTTTACCTGGCCGGCCCCTCTCGGAGTACCGCCGGTGGGCTCTTACCCCACCCTTTCACCCATCACCTGTGATCTGTGGCGAGGCCACGGATCCATCGGCTGGTCTGCTCTCTGTTGCACTTGACGTGGCGGGGGGCTTGCGCCGCCCAGCGAAGCTGGGGCTTTCCCCGCCCCTCGGGTTGTTGGCCCGAGCGGCCTCTGCTGCGAGTCCGGACTTTGCTCTACGAACGGGGATAACCCCGCGCGCAGCGACGGGTCGGACGGCCCGAACCCCAGAAGATTATACCGCAGGCGCTAGACGCCGGGCCTGGCGCGGAACCGGGCCTCCCCGTTGCGGCGGACGAGGACTATCCTGGTCGGGGTGAGGCGTAGCTCAACCCTCTGGGCGCCGTCCCAGCGCTTCTGCCAGCGGGGGTCGTCCTCGATGCCGGGGTCGAACCAGACGCCGGGGCCGTCCGTCTCCAGGACGCCCTCGTAGGCGGCGTAGTCCTCGGGCTCGCTCAAGGTGGAGACGTTCCCGCGGCGGTAGATGGCGTTGCGGGAGCGGAAGGACTGGACGGAGGACGGGCTCGTCCCGAGGGCGCTCGCGATCCAATCGTCGCTCCTCCCCTCGTCGACCCAGCGCCGGATGTCGTCCACGAATTTCCTGAGCGAGATCCGCTGGTTTATCCCCATGACCCACCGCCTCCTGTTTAATCGTTCAAGTTTCACAGCGTACATACATTGCCGGGTTTTTTCCAGTATTTCACCACCTGTGGTGTAGACTGGCGCCGTGGAAAATTTTCTGGACATCGTGGTGGTCTTGTTGCGGCTGGTGCCGATGATCCTGGCGTTCTACATACCGGCCCTGATCGGGACCGTCATCTGGCGCGAGCGGGACGCCGGCTACAGGGTGCAGGCCTTCCTGTGGTTCTTCGTCGGGTTCGGCCTCGTGACCTTCCTCTACGTAATCTTTACCAGCTCCTCAGCGCCACAGGTCGCCACGACGCTCGGGCTGTCGGTCGTCCAGATCGCCGCCGCCCTCGTCCTGGCGCGCCTGACGGTCTACAGGCTGGCGGATTAGCCTAACGGCCGGCAGGAACGGCGAGCCGGAGGGCATGATCCACTACCTTCCGCTGTCGCGCGTCGAAGAGAGGATAAACCTCGTCCGCCGCGAGCCCGTACAGGCCTAGCGCGGCCCGGCAGGTCTCCTCGAACCCCTCATCGCCGAGCCCCAGCGCAGCGGACTGCGCCTGGCGCCACCCCTCCCCCATCGCCTCCCCGACGAGCTCCCAGAGGCGGTTCTCGGTGCCGTAGAGGATCCGTCGGTGGACGGCCACGACCCCGGCCAGGCGGACGGCGAGGACGGAGCGCTGGGCGGCGGCCGTCGCGCGGCGTCCGCCCCGGAGCGTTGCCGCCAGCTTGTGTACCTCTTCCGCCAGGGAGCAGAGCTCCTCTGCCACCCACCCGTCGCAACGCCGCACCATCGGCCCCCAGGTCCAGGCCCGGGCCTCTTCGATCAGCGAGTCGACCATACCGGTCGGGTCGTGGAGCACCACGGCCTCCCGCCAGCCGGGGACGACGGTACACAACGAACCGGGGTCGGTGAGCTCCCGACGGTACGCCTCGGGCGGACGGGAGGTTACGGAGATGAGCAGCCCGCCGCGGCGTTCGAGCCTGAAGGCGTACGTCTGCGGCCCGACGGCGAGGACGTCCACGTCGGACTCGGGCCCGGCGTCCCCGCGGGCCTGGCTGCCGACGAGGACCACGGCTTCGGCCCCGTCGCCCGCCAGCCCGTCCGCCACCTCCCGGGCGACGGAGAGAGCGCGCTCAGGCGGCACTTTCGGGGGGTATCAGCCGGCGTTCATGGCCGACGCGACCTCCGGCTTGTCCGCGTTGAGGGCGTAGAGGTTCATGTCCGCCTTGGCGGCCTCGTACGGCTTCTGGCGGACCTTGTCGAGAAAGTCCGCTTCGAGCATCGCGTTGATGACCTCGCCGATCTCGTCCCTGGAGAGCTCCAGCTCCCCGCGCTCGTCGAGCTCCCTGATGCTGGAGAAGATCTCCACGAACGACGCCGGCTGCTCTAGCGAGGCGACGCTCTGGCATACCGTCTTGAGCTCGTAGGGGGTAAGGTCCTCGAGAAGGTCGAAGACCGGCTTCTCGGCCTGCCTGCCGTCCGCGGTCCCGCGCCCGGGCTTGCCGTTGGTCCGGGCGGCGGGCTGCCTTGCAGGGGTGTCCTCTTTCGGCTCCTCGGAGGCGAGGTCGGAGTCCTGGAGGTCCGGCACCTGCTCGCCGGGGAGGTAGACCTGCAGCTCCAGGTCCTGATCCACGGTGTTGACGAGGTTGCGGCGCTCGGCCTCGACGACGAAGTCCTTGAACTTCTTGAACCCGGCGTTGCGCTCGTCAAAGGAGCCGAGCTGCACGATCATCTGCTGCTTTACCTGCCCGAGGACGCGGGGCCTGCCGCCCTTCTTCAGCGTCTCCACGGCCCGAACCAGCTCCTGATAAGGGTCGGTGGCGGCCTTCTTCGGCTCCTTGTCGGGGGTGCGGGCGGCGCGGTCCTCCTCCAGCAGGGAGGCGTAGGAGACGAAGTGGTCGGCGGATTCGATCAGGTGGTACGACGTCGCCTCGGAGACCCCGATCACGACGACCGTCTTCCCCTGGCTCCTGAGCAAGCTCACGAGCGGGATAAAGTCCCCGTCGCCCGTGACGAGCACGTAGGTGTCGACCTGCGGGTGCTTGTGCAAGAAATCCGAGCACTCGACCGCGAGCATGACGTCTATGGAGTTCGTGCGCCTCTTGGAGGCCTTGCCGCCGGGGAAGTAGCGGGCGGAGATGTAGCGCGGCGAGATGCCGTTGGAGTAGAGGGTCGGCGGTGCCTGCCGGAAGTCGCCCTCCGTCCAGTCCGCGTAGGCCGTGGCCGAGACTATGCGGCCGTACTCGCGAGATTTCTCGAGTATCGCCGAGACGTTCGGCTTCGCCTTGTACTCGGTGACCGTGGAGATGTAGATGTTCTCCCAGTCGATGAATATTGCAAGATCTTCTGGCATAGGTTGGTTTCCTCACAAATGGGAGAGGCCCGGGGTTTCCCGGGCCTCTTGTCGGTCTTTACACGCTGTAGCGGTCGTGGACCCTGACCGCGGTTTGGGACAACGTCTCGTCGTCCAGGACGGCCTCGACCCACAGGACGGTAGACCCGTCCGAGAAGCCCTCCGGCAGGTCGAAGGCCGAGACGATGGTGGCCGGGTCCTCGGCGTCGGCGAACCAGATAGGGTACTCGTCCGATTCGACGAGCGTCTCCCCGTCCTCGTCGGTGATGATCAGGCGGGCGCGGCGCTCGTCGTCCGTGGCGTGCTCGCAGCCCTCGAACTTGGTGTAGACGACGAAGGAGGTCTCGCCGCTCCCGGCGGGTCGGATCTCATCGAGTATCCCGAAGAGCGTCAGCCGGCCTTCGAGCTCCGAGCAACCTTCGGCGAGGACGAGCGCCGTGCACTCGACCACGCCGTCGCAATCGTTATGCAACCTCTCCCCCTCCGTCCCCGTTCGCCTCCGGCAGGCCGGCGGCGGACTCGTTTATGGGCTCCTCGCCCGTGATCTCCTCCAGCGAGAGCTCGTCGACTGCCCCGTCGGCGTCCGGGGACCTCGACGCCGCCACCTTGGCCAAAGCGCTCACGGAGTCGCCGCTACGCAGGTTCATTACCCGCACACCCTGCGCGGCACGCCCCTGCTGCGAGACGGAGTCCGCGTCGATGCGGATCGTCGTCCCGAAGTTCGAGACTATGACCAGCTCGTGCAGCCCCGGTCGGACCACCCGCACGCCCTTGAGCTTGCCGCGTTCGCCGTCGGTCTTGAGGGCTATGACCCCCTGGCCGCCGCGGCCCTGGGCGCGGAACTGCGAGAGGGCCGTGCGCTTGCCGAAGCCCTTCTCCGTGATCATGAACAGGTCCGCCGCGTCGTCGTTGACGACGTCCATGCTCAGGACGACGTCCCCCTTGCCGAGCGTGAGTCCCTTCACGCCGGCGGTCGCCCGGCCCATGGGCCTCGCGTCGCTCTGGGCGAAGCGGATGCCCTTGCCGTTGCGGCTCACCATGACGACGTCCGCGCCGTCGGAGACCTCGCGGACGGAGATCAGCTCGTCGTCGTCGGCGAGGTTGATCGCGATGATCCCGTCGGCCTTGAGCGGCGTGTTGTACTCGAGGAAGTTCGTCTTCTTGACGACGCCGTTCTTCGTGGCGAAGAGCAGGTACTGGGCCTCGTTGAACTCCTTGGTGGCGATGACGGTCTGGATCCTCTCCCCCGGCGCGAACGGCAACAAGTTGGCGATGTGCCGCCCCTTGGCCGTCCTCCCCATCCTCGGGAGCTGGTGCACCTTGAGCCTGTACACCTTGCCCCTGTTGGTGAAGAAGAGCATGAAGTGGTGGGTCGTCGTGATGAAGAGGTGGTCGATGTAGTCGCCCTCTTTTAGCTCCATCCCGGCCACGCCTATGCCGCCCCGTCCCTGCTTGCGGAACGTGTTCACCGGCACGCTCTTCAAGTACCCGCCGTTGGAGATGGAGATGACCATCTCCTCTTCGGCTATGAGGTCCTCTATCTCGAAGTCAACGCCCTCCTCGGCGGTGATAGCCGTGCGGCGCTCGTCGGCGTAGGCGGCGCGCACCTCGGCGAGCTCCTCCTTGATGATTCCGTACACCAGGCCCTCGTCGGCGAGCACGCCCTCGAGGTACTCGATCTTCTCCCTGAGGTCCTTGTGCTCCCGCTCGACTTTCTGCCGCTCCATCGCGGTGAGCCGCTGCAACCTGAGGTCCAGGATCGCCTGCGCCTGCCGCTCGGAGAGCTTGAAGTTCTTCATCAGGTTGTTGCGCGCCGTCTCGACGCTGCGCGACTTCCTGATGGTCGCCACTACCTCGTCGAGGTTCAGGAGCGCTATGAGCAACCCCTCGAGGATGTGCGCCCGCGCCTGCGCCCTCTCCAGCTCGTACCTCGTCCTGCGGGTGACGACCTCGAACTGGTGGGCGACGTAGTGCTTGAGGACCTCCCTGTACGAGAGGGTCTTCGGGACGCCGTTGACGAGGGCCACCAGGTTCACCCCGAAGCTCTGCTGCATCTGGGTGTGCTTGTACAGGTTGTTCAGGACGACCTTCGGCACCGCCTCGCGCTTGAGCTCGATGACGATCCGCATCCCGTTGCGGTCCGACTCGTCGCGCAGATCCGAGATGTCCGTGAGCTTGCGCTCCTTGACCAGCTCGGCGATCTTCTGCAAGAGGTAGCTCTTGTTGACCTGGTAGGGGATCTCCGTTACCACGATCTGGGTCCTGTTGCCCTTGATCTGCTCGGTGTGCGCCCTGGCCTGGACCTTCACCGACCCGCGCCCGGTCGTTACCGCGTCCTTGATGCCGCGCAGCCCGACGATCACGCCGCCCGTCGGGAAGTCGGGCCCCTTGATGTGCTTCGCCACGTCCTCGTCGTCGAGCTCGGGGTCGTCGATGAGCGCGACGGTCGCATCGATGACCTCGGCGAGGTTGTGCGGCGGGATCTTGGTCGCCATCCCCACGGCGATGCCGTCTGACCCGTTGACGAGCAGGTTCGGGTACCGCGCCGGCAGCACCTCGGGCTGGCGCTGGCTCTCGTCGAAGTTCGGGACGAAGTTCACGGTGTCGGAACTTATGTCCCTGAGCATCTCCGTCGCCATCCGCGTGAGACGCGCCTCGGTGTACCTCATGGCTGCCGGCGGGTCGCCGTCTACGCTGCCGAAGTTGCCCTGGCCGTCGACGAGCGGGTAGCGCATCGAGAAGCTCTGGGCCAGCCTGGTCAACGTGTCGTAGACGGCCGAGTCGCCGTGCGGGTGGTACTTACCGATGACCTCACCGACGACCGTAGCACTCTTGCGGTAGGGCCGGTTTGGCTGGAGCCCCACGTCGTGCATCGCATAGAGGACACGTCGGTGGACCGGCTTCAGGCCGTCCCGGACGTCCGGGAGGGCGCGGGAGACGATCACGCTCATCGCGTAGGAGAGGAACGAGTCCTTTATCTCGTCCTCTATGGAGTGGGGACGGATGTTCCCCGAGAAAGTGTCAAGCATTTAGGTCCCTCGTTATGTCGCCTCTGATGTTCAGGTATCCCTCCCCCGCGAACGCTCCGGCGCCGATCCTACGCATCCAGGTTCTTCACCTCGGCGGCGTTCGCCTCGATAAACGCCTTGCGCGGCTCGACCTTGTCGCCCATGAGCGCCGTGAAGAGCTCGTCCGCTACCGCGGCCGATTCGACGGTCACCTGCAAGAGCGTCCGGTTCTGCGGGTCCATCGTGGTCTCCCAGAGCTGGATCGGGTTCATCTCCCCGAGGCCCTTGAAGCGGCCGATGTTCGCGTTGCCGTTGGCGTTGAGGCGCGTCAGCGTCTCTTGCAGCTCGCGGTCGTTGTAGACGTAGTAGTCCTTGCGGTGGTGCGTGATCTTGTACAGCGGCGGCTGCGCGATGTACACGTAGCCGGCCTCGATAAGCTCCGGCATGTTCCTGAACAGGAACGTCAACACCAGCGTCCTGATGTGGCTGCCGTCGACGTCGGCGTCGGTCATGAGCACGATCTTGTTGTAGCGCGCCCCTTCGAGGTTGAAGGTGTCCCCCACGCCGGCCCCGATGGCGCTGATCATCGCCTGTATCTCGATGTTGGAGAGCACCTTGTTAATGTTGGCCTTCTCGACGTTCAGGATCTTGCCGCGCAGCGGCAGTATGGCCTGGAAGTTTCTCTCCCTGCCCTGCTTGGCCGAGCCGCCCGCCGAGTCTCCCTCGACGATGTACAGCTCGCTCCTGGCCGGGTCCTTGGACGAACAGTCCGCCAGCTTGCCCGGAAGGGTCGTGCTCTCCAGGTAGCCCTTGCGCATCTTGTCCCGGATCGTGCGGGCGGCGAGGCGCGCCCGCGCCGCCTGCAGCGCCTTGTTGATGATCGCCTTCGCCTCGGACGGATGCTCCTCCAGGAACTCGGCCAGGTACTTGTTGGTGGAGCTCTCCACGAGGCCCTTGATCTCGGTGTTCCCGAGCTTGGTCTTGGTCTGGCCCTCGAACTGCGGCTCGCCGAGCTTGACGCTTATGACGGCCGCGAGCCCCTCCCTGATGTCGTCGCCCGTCAGGTTCTCCTCCTTCTCCTTGAGGAGACCCTTCTGGCGCGCGTAGGCGTTGATGGTGCGCGAGAGCGCCGACCGGAAGCCAGAGAGGTGCGCCCCGCCCTCGTGCGTGTTGATGTTGTTGGCGAACGTGAAGACGGAGTCCTGGAAGCCGTTGTTCCACTGCATGGCGACCTCGACGGCCCCGATCTCCTCCTCCCGCTCGAGGTAGAAGACGCTCTTGTGGACCGGGTCCTTGGCGTCGTTTATGTGCGCCACGAAGTCCCTGATGCCGCCCTCGTACTGGTACGTGACGTCCCGGTCCTCTTCGCGCTCGTCGATCAAGCGGATCTTCAGGTTCTTGTTGAGGAACGCCGACTCGCGGAAGCGTCGCGTGAGCGTGTCGAACGAGAGCTCCATGGTCTCCGTGAAGACCTCGGGGTCGGGCATGAAGCTGATGGTGGTCCCGGTCCCCTCGCCCCTCTTGAGCTTGCGGTCCTTGGTGAGGTCGCCCTTAGAGAAACCGCGCTCGTAGCGCTGGCTCCACACGTGCCCCTCCCGCCTCACCTCGAGCTCCAGCCACTCCGAGAGCGCGTTCACGACCGAGGCGCCGACGCCGTGCAGGCCGCCCGAGACCTTGTAGCCGGAACCGTCGAACTTGCCGCCGGCGTGAAGCGTGGTCATGATGACCTCGGCCGCGGACTTGCCGTACTTCTCCATGGTGCCTACGGGTAGCCCGCGGCCGTCGTCGGAGACGGTGACGGAGTTGTCCTGGTGCACCGTGATCAGGATCTCCGAGCAGTACCCGGCGAGCGCCTCGTCGATGGAGTTGTCCACGATCTCCCACACGAGATGGTGCAGTCCCCGCGGGCCCGTCGATCCGATGTACATGCCAGGGCGGCGCTTGACGGCCTCGAGCCCTTCGAGGACCTGGATCGAACTTGCATCGTACGTGCTGCCGGAATGCTTGCTAGCGGCTTTAGCCCCCAAAGAGGACCCTCCTCATCTCATATTCCGCGAAAGTAACAAGACCGTTCTTTTTGGCGAAGGTTTGCACCCGGAGATTGTAACACAACTCTTCGGTTTTCCCAACGGTCGCGTGTCCCGTTTGGCGCTTATCTAAGCCTTTTTGTAGGAAGGCGTGGCCCGCTCCGGCACACCACCGCTTGTAGTATCCGAGATGTTACCACCAGATATGCGCACCACGCGGGCCCGACCGAGGACCTCGGCGTCGAAATAGTCGAGGTTGGTCGTGGTTATGACGGCCTGCGTGCTCTCCAGGAAATAGCCGGAGAGAAAGTCCCGGCGGCGTTCGTCGAGCTCGCTCATCACGTCGTCGAAGAGCAGGATCGGGTCCTGCCCCGTCTCGGCCCTGATGTGGTCCCTGGCGGCGAACTTGAGCGCGAGCGTCGCCAGCCGCTGCTGCCCCTGGGAGCCGAACGTCGTGAGGTTCACCCCGCCGAGGAGGATCTCGAAGTCGTCCCTGTGCGGACCTACCGACGTGGTGCCCCGCTCGACGTCCGAGCCGTACGCCCCCCTGAGCGCCTCCGCGTAGCCGTCGAGGGGCGCGCTATAGGAGTAGCGAATCGCGGCCGTCTCCGAGCCGTACAGGGCCCTTAGAGAGCTTTCGAAGTAGTGTTCGAGGGGCCCTATGGCGGCCCGCCGCCCTTTCAGCACCTCCTCGCCGAGCTCGATCACCTTCCTGTCCCACGTCCACAGCGTCCGCTCGGAGGAGAACCCGTCCCTGATCCGTCGCAGCAACTGGTTGCGCTGCTGCACGGCCTTGGCGTACTCGGCCACAGCCCTCGCGTAAGACGGCCGCAACGTCGAGAGCAGCCCGTCCAGAAATTCCCGGCGGTCGGACGGGGAGCCTTTGGTGATCCTGATGTCGTCCGGGAAGAACGTGACGGCCCGCACCCCCGCCCCGCCGGCGGCGTAGTTGGCGAGGGAAGGCGCCGGCGCCTCGTCCACGGTCAGGCGCTTCTTCTGCCCGGGCGCGTAGCCGACGGCCACCTTTCGTTCGTCTGATGAATCGTCGAAGGAGACGCGGGCCTCGACGCGGGCGAAGTCTTGCTTCCAGCGGACGACCTCGGCGTCGTTGGCCGTGCGGGTCGAGGAGCCGGCGACGGCGAAGGAGATCGCCTCGAGCAGGTTCGTCTTGCCCTGGGCGTTGTCCCCGACGACGACGTTCAGGCCCGGGCCGAGCAGGACCGTGTCGTCGGCGTAGTTGCGAAAGTTTATGAGGCGCAGGGCGCGCAGGTACGAGGTCAACCGACCTCCAGGCGTTCGTCACCCACCTCGACCACGTCCCCGGGGGCAAGCTTCCGGCCGCGGCGGGTTTCGACCTCGCCGTTGACGAGCACCTCGCCGGCCTGGATAAGGACCTTCGCCTCTCCCCCGCTCCCCACGAGGTCGGAGGCTTTCAGCGCCTGCCCGAGCGTTATGACCGGTTCCTCTTCCAACTAGCCCCGCGACGGGTCGCGCATCGGCATGATCAGGTACAGGAAATCCGGCTCGCCGCCGTCCCCGTTCTCCTCGCCGTTCTCGCCGGGCACGATCAGGCCGGGCTTGAGCGCCTCGTTGAGCTTGAACTTGACCTTGTCGGTGTCTATCGCAGACACGCCGTCGAGCAGGTACCCGGGGTTGAAGGAGATGAGGAAGTCGTCCTCGCTGTTGGCCGGAAGCTTCTCGTGGGCCTCCCCCACGTCGCCGTTCTTGACGATCACCTCGACGGACCCCTCGGTGAACGAGAGGCTCACCGGCACCGGCGGCGTCTGGCGCTGGGCAAAGAGGTTGACGCGGCGGAGGGTGCCCATGAGGTCCTCTCGCGAGACCGAGATCTCGCGCTCGAAGCCGGTCGGCAGCAGACGGCGGTATTCGGGGAAGTTGCCGTCGATGAGGCGCGTGCCGAACACGACGTCCCCGATCCTGAAGAGCGCCTGGTTCTCCGAGAGCGAGACCTCGACGTCGTCCTCGTCGGAGCCGGAGAAGATCCTTGAGACCTCCGTCATCGCCCTGGCCGGTATGATCGCCTCCCGCGAACCCTCGAACGGCGTGCTCCCCAGATCCGTCTCCTTGATGCTCAGCCGGTAGGAGTCGGTGGTGACCATCCGCACCCTCGCGTCCTCGAAGGAGATCAGGATCCCCGTGAGCACAGGCCTGGTCTCGTCCCGGGAGTAAGACCGCGACACCTTCTCCACGGTCTCCACGAGCGAATCGCCCGGCATCCTGAACGAACCCTCGGCCTCGAACTCAGGCAACTTCGGATAGTCGTCCGCCGCGTAGGTCCGGATGGTGTACTCGTTCTCCCCGGCGGCGAGCCGGACGGTCCCCTCGGACCCGTCGTACTCGAGCGTGAAGTTCCCGGCCGGCAGAGACCTGACGATGTCGTTGAAGATGCGGGCCGGGATGACCACCCGCCCCTCCCCCTCGACCTCCGCCGGCGAGATGGTCTGGATCGAGATCTCCATGTCCGTCGCGCTCAACCGGAGCGCCCCATCCGCGGCCTCGAGAAGGATCCCACCGAGCAACTGTATGGTCGAACGCGCCGAGACCCCACGCGACACCAGCGCGAGCTTTTTGCCAAAGACATCAGTGCTACAAACGGCCCTCATTCGTCCTCCCTTCTCCCCTTATTATTACTACTAGAACATATATCTATTAGATTAATAATAATAATAAGGCCTGTGGATATGTGGATAACCCCGAAAATCCGTTTTACCTATGCGGAGTACGGCCCGCGCCGCCTGTGGAAGAAATTGTGGATAACTCCCGTTTTGTCGTGGACAAATTGTGGATAAGTGCCGAGTTATCCACAGCCTCGAGTTGTCCACATTTTTATCCACAGACTTATCCACAGGTTTTACCCCTCTTATCCACAGGTTTATCCACAGGCAAATACGCCTGATATGCTTATAAGCCTCACTGAGAGCGGTACTTATCCACAGAAAGCGGAGGTTATCCCCAGAACCTGTGGATAAGTCGCAGGAGCTGTGGACACTTCTGGAGGAGTTATCCACAGGCAAACCCTGAAGTTGTGGACAGGGTGTGGACAAAAGGCCGTCGGAGGGGCGGATGTTTGTTACAAAGTTGCTGCCCTGGGGGGAGGGGTTCAGCGCTTGCTCTTTACGTGGGTCGTGAGCTCGTGGATCTGGTTGAAAGCGTCCCTGTCGCTGTTTATTAGCTTGGAGATCTTGGCCGTGGCGTGCATAACGGTCGAGTGGTCTCGGCCGCCGAAGGCCTTGCCGATCTTCGGCAGCGATTCGTCGGTGAGCTCGCGGGAGAGGTACATGGCGACCTGGCGCGGGTAGGCGAAGCCCTTGGTGCGGCTCTGGCCGATGAGGTCGGCCTTCGAGACGCCGAAGTATCGGCACACCTCGTGCTGGATCAGCTCTATGGGGATCTCTCGGTAGGCCTGGTCCGGCAGTATATCTTTCAGGACCTCTTCGGCGAGGGCTACGCTGACCCGACGCTCGTACAGGGACGCGTAGGCCAGGATGCGGACGAGGGCCCCCTCCAGCTCGCGGATGTTCGTCGAGACCTTGGAGGCTATGAACGTGAGGACTTCGTCGTCCACCTCGAGGTGGTCCATGATGGCCTTTTTGCGCAGGATAGCGATCCTGGTCTCCAGGTCAGGCGGCTGGATGTCCGTGACGAGACCCCACTCGAAGCGGCTGACGAGCCGGTTCTCGAGGGTCTGTATGTACTTCGGGTGCCGGTCCGAGGCTATGACGATCTGCTTGTTCTCCTCGTAGAGGGCGTTGAAGGTGTGGAAGAAGGCCTCCTGGGTCTCCACCTTGTTCTCCAGGAACTGGATGTCGTCCACCAGGAGCACGTCGTTCTCCCTGTAGCGCTTCTGGAATCCCAAGGGCGAGTTGTCCCTCATCGAGTTGATGAAGTCGTTGGTGAACTGCTCGCAGGTGACGTACCGGATCCTCATGGTCGGATCCTGGTCTTCGACGTAGTGCCCCACCGCTCTCAGTAGGTGCGTCTTGCCGAGCCCCACGCCCCCGTAGATAAAGAGCGGGTTGTAGACGACGCCGGGCGTCTCGGCCACCGCCAGGGTCGCGGCGTGGGCGAACCTGTTGCCGGCCCCGATCACGAACGTGTCGAAGGTGTATTTGACCTTGAACGACCGGGGCGCCCTCGCGTTGAGGACGGACTCCGCAGCGTCGGTAGCACCGTTGCCGGACCCGACCGGGCTGCCGACGCTGACCACCAGCGAGCTGGCGCGGCCCATCACCGAGTCGAGCACCTCCTCCAGAAGCGGGCGGAAGCGGCTCTCGATGTACTCCTTGGCGAAGGTGTTGGGGACCGAGATCTCCAACCGGTCGTCCCTGACGTCGACGGGTCGGATGCCCTCGAACCAGACCCGGAGCGACGAGACGTCTATCTGCTCGGACGCCCGGTCCAATACCTCGGCCCATACCTGATCTACGCGACCCGCCACGGCCTACTTTACCCAGGCGCTGACGATCGCCTCTACCACGTCCTTGCCGAGGGGTGAGATGAGCCGCTTGCCCGACTCGTGCGCCTGGACGAGCCCGTGCTCCTCGAGCGCGGAGAGGTCCCTGTACGCCGTGCTGACGCTGATCTCCAACTGCTCCGCGACCGTCGAGGGGCCGACCTCGCCGCACTCGAGAACGGTTATGAGCACCTTCTGCTGCCTCTCGGAGATGTTCATGCGCGGAACGCCGTCCGGGTACTTGCGCGCCGCCGGCCGCGCCACCGCTGCCTCCTCGGGCACAGCCGGGGCCGTGTCGCCGACCGAGATGGTCGCCACCGTTCCGCCGCCGATGTTGTCCTCGACGGTCAGGACGCCCCCGGCCTTCTCCGCGGCGGACCGGGCCATGCCCAGGCCGGCGCCGACGCCCCTTATCTCCTCCAGCACGTCCGGCGAGGCCCCGCTGAAGCCGAACTCCACCGCCCGGTCTTTGTTCTGGATGCCCGGCCCCCTATCCGAGACCCGCACCACGTTTCCGCCGTCGAACACGGAGACGACCGCGCCCTTGTATCCGGCGTGTATGAGGTTCTCGACCACTTCCCGTACCGCCTCCTCGGGCACCTCGCCGCCGAGCTCTCGCACCTTGCCCATCACGGACCTCGTAAACTTGGCCGTCGCGGAACGCGGGTCGGCCGCCGCGATCTCGGTAATCTCGGGATCAACACCCGGCGGGTACACGGCGATCCGGGCGCTTATCTCCGCCCGATCCGGTTCCATCCGTGTCCGCTGTGCGTGCATCATCCCCGCAACGGAATGTAACCTACCCCTCGATCCAACGCTATAGCTCGCAGGTGAGAAGTCCACGTTTGCAGGCAATTTAGAGGTTTATCCACAGGTTTATCCACAGCCTGTGGATAAACCTGTGAAAAGGGGGGGATGATCGCCGCCGCGGAGACCAGAGAGCGGGTGTTTTGGCGGGAGTACTGCCACGTCCTACTGCGCTCAGGTCGAGATGTAAATAGCGATTTGCAGCACTTTTCTGAACGACTGGGTTCCAAGAGTTGGCTGGAGGCGTATTTTGTGGACACGACCGTCGGCTGGATGGCCGTTGGGGCTTCGGATATACTGGGCTGGATCGCCGTACATTCTGGAACACCTCTAGAGGAGCCTCATGAAGCGCACTTATCAGCCGAACCGACGCAAGAGAGCCAAGACCCATGGCTTCCGCAAGCGCATGAGCACCGTCGGGGGGCGTAGGGTAATAGCCGCCCGCCGTCGTCGGGGTCGGAAGCGCCTGGCAGTCTGACGGGTGCCCCGAAGTAAGCGTATGCGCCTGACGGACTCCTCTGAGTTCGAGAGGGTATACAAGCAGGGTACCGCTTACAGGGGTCGGCTCTTCTCCGTGCACGCGTTTCCGAACGAACTCGGGACTTTGCGGCTGGGTCTCTCGGTCTCCAAGAAAGTAGGTAACGCGGTGGTGCGCAACACCTTGAGGCGTAGGATGCGCGAGATCTTCTCCACGGCGGCCGGGGAGGCCGAGGGGAACCTGGACTTGGTGATCTCCGCCCGCCCGGCCGCCCGCGACGTGGCCTTCGAGGATTTGCGCGGGGAGTTCGACCGCGCGCTTCGCAAGCTTGGCGCTGGAGGCGGTCAGGATAAGCGAGGAACCGGCAAAGCATGATCAACGCCATAGCTGACTTTTTTCAGAGCCTGTTTAGCCCCGTGGTCAACATCCTCGGGAGCGTCCTGCTGTTCTTTCATCAGACTGTCGGCGCCCCGTGGTGGTTGAGCATCGTGATGCTTACGGTCGTCGTGAGGGGCCTGCTCTTCCCGCTGACCGTGAAGCAGGTGAAGAGCATGCGCGCGGTCCAGGACTTGAAGCCGGACATGGACCGCGTCCGGGCCCAGTACCAGAACAACCCCCAGAAGCAACGCGAGGAGATGACGAAGCTCTACCAGGAGCGGGGCGTCAACCCCCTGGGCGGCTGCCTTCCGATCCTCGTGCAGATGCCCATCTTTATCGGCATCTTCTACGTTATACGGCTGTTCGGCGGAACCCCCGGCCGCACGGAGCCAAAGTACCCGAGCTTCGTGGATGGCGGGATCCTCTGGTTCCAGGATCTGTCCCAGGCTGACCCCACCTACCTCCTTCCGATCATCTCTGCCATAACGATGCTCTGCGCGACGGAGATCACGCTCAAGAACGCGGATCCTCAGCAGCGCTGGCTCATGCGCCTGCTGCCGGTGGGCTTTACGGCCTTTCTCCTCTCCTTCCCCGCCGGCCTCTTCGTGTACTGGATCACCTCCAACCTGGTAACCCTGGTCCAGAACTACGTGATCTACAATCATGGCCCCGGCAAACGCACCGCACCAGACGCGAAGAGCTCGGGCAACGTCGCCTCGAACACGCGCACCTCTGATGCCGTCTCCTCCAACGGCAGCAGCTCGAGCAGCGCGGCCGAGAGCAACGGGGATGCCAAGGCACACGCCGCAAAAGTCGCCAAACGGAAGCGGAGAAAGAAAAAGAAATGACTGAGAAGAGAGAGTTCTACGCCGCCAGCGTGGAGGAAGCGGTAACCCGTGCGGCCAAGGACCTCGGCACGGACCGAGAAGAGCTGTCTTATCGTGTTGTGGATCAGGGCAACTCGGGCTTTCTTGGCATAGGCGCTAGGGACGCTCGGATCGAGGTCGATGTCCCGGCAGCGGCTAGCAGCGGACAACCGGCCGTCCGGGAAGCGCTCCCCGATCCGCCTCCCGCCGAGGAAAGCGTGGTCGACGAAGAGAAGGCTACCGATGGGGAGAGCGGATCCGTCGTCTCAGACATCGCGCCCGAACCCCAGGAGGACGCTGAGGACATACCCGACGAAATCGTGGAAGAGACGGAAGGCCGGATCACCACCCTCCTCGACGCCATGGGTTTTGATGCCCGGGTCGAGGTTTACGACGCCGGGGGCTTTGTGGCCGTGGACGTCGCCACGGAGGATACTGCCCTCTTTATCGGCCAGAAGGGCGAGACGATCGATGCCCTTCAGTACCTCGTCAACGCGAGCATCAACAGGACCAGGGCTTCGCGGGTTCGGGTGGTCCTGGACGCCGAGGGCTACAGGCAGCGGCGCGTCGAAGCCCTCCAGGGCATGGCTCACAGGAGCGCCCGCAAAGCCCTGCGTGAGGATCGGCCTATCGAACTGCCGCCGATGAACCCGGCGGAGAGAAGGGTCGTTCACCTGTTTTTGCGCGATAACCCCAAGGTTATGACGGAGAGCGAGGGCGTAGGAGACGCCCGCAGGGTCCGTGTATCCCCTATCTAATTCAGGGCGAACCGCGTTTCACGTGAAACACGACCCTTATGCGCTCGCACAAACACCAGTAACGACCAAAAGTTGCTTCGACAAACTTTTGTCGCTTGTCCGTGTTTCACGTGAAACGGGTCAGTGAAGCCGACAGAGGTCTTCGATCGTCAACTGTCGGCATGGCGCCTGAGCGTCGGCCCCGGAGCCAAGAAGTCGTTGCTTGCCTATGCGCGCATCCTTTCCGAATACAATAAGGCGAACGTGGTTGGAACCAGGGATTTCGGCGAGATACTGAACAGGCATGTTCTAGATTCCCTGAGTTGTCTGATCTTCGCCCCCTTGCGGTCAGCGCGGAACGTGGCGGACATAGGGTCTGGGGGTGGTCTCCCGGGGATACCGCTCGCTGTGGTACTGCCGGGCGCCGAGTTCACGCTATTTGAGTCCGTGGGCAAGAAGGCCGCCTTCCTACGTTATGTGTCCGAGGAGTTGAAGCTTGCGAACGTAGGCGTGGTGAACTCACGGATCGAGGAAGCCGCTCGCGAGAAGGTTTACAGGGGGGCTTACGACGTTTGCACCGTCCGGGCACTGGCCAGGCTCTCTGTAATTGCGGAGTATTCGTTGCCGCTGCTAAGGAGGGGCGGGCACGTGGTGGCGATGAAGGGGCGAGAAGACGTAGAAGAGTGGGCCGAGGGGGGGCGTGCTTCTCGGGTGCTCGGGGGGCGCGTGTGTGAGGAGATTCCGGTGCCCCAGATGTCCGGGGTAGAACAGAAAGACAGAAGACTGGTGTTGCTAGAGAAGATCGAGGAGACGCCGCGCATCTATCCGCGAAAGACCGGTACGCCGGTCAAGGCTCCTCTCGGCAGAAGGAAATAGGGAAGGGGTTGGGCGGTCATGTTAAGATGCGGGCGTTGAAGACCGTAGTCGCCATAGTGAACCAAAAAGGTGGGGTTGGCAAAAGCACGACGGCCATAAACCTGGCCGCCTACCTCGCCGACAAGGGCGAGAAGATCCTCGTCGTAGACATGGACCCTCAGGGCAACGCTACGAGCGGCCTTGGCGTGTCCCTCGCCGAATCGAGCGGGTGCATGTACGACGTGCTGCTCGACGGCAGGCCATTGCAGGACGTCGCTTTGCAGACCGCCGTTCCAAACCTTCAAGTCGCGCCGGCGACCATCAACCTGGTCGGGGCCGAGGTCGAGTTGGTCAGCGCTCTGGCGCGGGAGTTCAAATTGAAGAAGGCGCTCGAGAAGTTGCCGGAAGAGGCGTACGACAGGGTGCTTCTCGACTGCCCGCCTTCCCTAGATCTCCTGACGCTCAACGCGTTGACGGCCGCCGACGAAGTACTCATACCGATGCAGTGCGAGTACTACGCGCTGGAGGGGCTGACCCAGCTCATGCAGAGCATCCGCATGGTACGCGAAGAGCTCAATCCCGGACTGAGGGTCGGCGGGGTCCTGCTAACGATGTACGATCCGCGGACCAACCTCTCCCGGCAGGTCGCCGAAGAGGTTCGATCCTTCTTCGGGGATCAGGTCTATCAGACGATAGTGCCGAGGAACGTCCGCCTCAGCGAGGCCCCGAGCTTCGGGCTGCCGATCGCGCTCTACTCCCCGAGGAGCACCGGCGCGGAGGCCTACGAGGCGGTGGCGGAGGAGGTGATGGGCCGTAGGTAAGCGCGGTCTCGGACGCGGGCTCTCCGCCCTGATCGCCACGGGCGAAGGAGTCGGCGGCCTCAAGTTCGACGAGCTGCCGGTCTCGGCCATCCGGCCGAACGCGCGACAGCCTAGGCGGACGTTCCCGCAATCCGGTATAGAGGAGCTCGCCGCCTCCATCCGAGAGGTGGGCGTGCTGCAGCCGCTCGTGGTCCGGTCGACCGTAGGCGGTTTCGAGCTCATAGCGGGGGAGAGGCGCCTGAGGGCCGCCAAGGAGGCGGGCCTGGACCGGGTGCCGGTCCTCATCCGTCAGGCCGGGAACAACGAGTCCATGGAGCTGGCGCTTGTGGAGAACCTCCAGCGCGAGAACCTGAGCCCCCTCGAGACGGCGGCGGCTTACCAGGCGCTCATGGACGGCTTCGGCCTGACCAAAGACCAGCTCGCCAATCGCCTGGGCAAGAGCCGGGCCGCCGTGACCAATACGCTCCGTCTGGCGCAGCTCCCGGAATCCGTCCGCGACATGCTCGCGGAGGGCCGCCTCTCGGAAGGCCACGCCCGCGCCCTGCTGGGCCTGCGCACCGAAGACCAGATGGTTCAGCTCGCCCAACGGGTCCACGGCGAGAAATTGTCCGTTCGGCAGACGGAAGAACTGGTCCGCGAGCAGGCCGACGGGCCAAGACCGGCCGAACCGTCGGATCGCGCCGCCCCGGAGACCCCCCAGGCCTTCGACGAAGCCTCCCGGATCATGCGCGAGGCTATCGAGCTGCCCGTACGCGTCAAATCCTTCCGGCGCGGGGGGAAGGTCGAGATCCGCTTTACCGAAGACGAAGAGCTGGAGGCCATAGTCTCTCTGCTCACCTCTAGAGGATCACAATAACCCCGACGCTCCCGTTGGTTAAGAAACATTTGTTGCTAATGGGCAGCTTCGCCTTTTTTCTCTATCCCGCTCGAGCGCGGTGAGATACACTGTCGGCGGTCTGGCTCTCCACGCGCGGGGGCCCGGGAGGAGAAACTGTTGGGGCGACGGCTGGCGTTATGGATACTGGTGGGCGGAGCTCTGCTGGTTTCGTCCGCAGGTCTCGCGGGGGCCCAGGGGGTATCTCAGACGCAGTACGCCGGCGAAGGGGCTGAGGTTCCGGCCGCCGGTCGCATCCCGTCGCTTGAGGGGCGTGTCGCGGAGCAAGAGGCGGCGCTAGAGGCCAGGATCGAGGACATCTCCGAGGTGGGGCGGGATCTGCGTGAGACGCAGGCCAGGGTGGATGGGTCCGCGGCCAGGGCCGGCGAGCTGCGGAAGCAGACGCGGGAGCTTAAGCGGAAGATGGCCGCGCAGAGTGAATCGTACAAGGCGTCGAAGGACCGCTACGAAGATCAGGCCCGCGCCGCGTACCAGGGCCGCAATCTGGAGGGTCTGGGGGCTTTGATCGACGGTTGGCTCGGCTCCGGGCGGGGGGTTTCGGGGGGAGAGATCACGGGCCTTGCCCGAGTGTTGGTCGAAGGCAGGCATGACCTCGAGGCCTACGAACAGTCGCGGGCCATGCTCCGGGATATGGTGCGACAGATCTCGCAGAAAGAGAAGGATTACGAGGCGGCGATAGAAGAGCAGCGGGCTTCGGCAGAGGAGTTGCGGAGCCGGGAGGCGGCCCTGGACGAGTCCATAGCGCGTCTCCGGTCCGATAAGAACCGGACGGCCGACCGGCTCCAGGAGCTCGAGGCGGCGGAGAGGGCCCGCATCCAGAGGTCCCGGGCGGCCACCGGCGGCGGCACGGCGGGCCGGGGATACCAGCTCGGCGTCGCCCGCGCCGAAATCTTCGCCAGGCCGGTCGCGCCGCTGCCGAAGCGAGAGTACGTCAAGCTCTACAAGGAGTCCGCCAAAAAGTACGGGTTCGGGAGGGACTGGTACGTGCTCGCCGCGGTCGGGCAGGTCGAATCCAACCACGGCCAGAACATGGGGCCATCGAGCGCCGGGGCCATGGGGCCCATGCAGTTCCTGCCATCGACGTGGGCAGCGTCCGGCGTGGACGGCGACGGCGACGGGAAGGCCAACATCATGGACCCCGAAGACGCCGTGCCGGCCGCCGCCGGCTACCTCAAGGAGGGCGGGGCGCCCCGCGACTGGTACGCCGCGCTCTACTCCTACAACCACGCCGACTGGTACGTGAAGAAGGTGTTCGCCGTCGCCGAGGCCTACCGGCGGCTGGCGAAAGACCGGCGGGTAGAGCCCTACATCTAGCCTAGTGGCGTCCCGGAAAACTCCGTGCAGCTTGCACGAAGACCGGGGGGCGCGGCTCCTCTAGCATGGAAGAATGGTTCTTGAGGCTAGAGAGCGGAGACGAATGCCCTTTCTTTATGGCGGTTGGCGCGGCCTTACGGCGGCCGTCTGCCTCGTCGTCCTCTCGGTACTGTTCGGCTGCGCATCCTCCGCTTCCGAGGTGGACGATGGGGGACGGGACGGCGAAGGTGGCACGCTGACCGTGCTCGCGGCGTCGTCGCTCACGGACGCCTTCGGGCAGCTCGGGAGGCGGTTCGAGGAGCAGAACCCCGGCGTGGAGGTGCGCCAGAGCTTCGAGTCGAGCTCGACCCTCCTCACCCAGATACAGCAGGGCGCGCCCGCCGACGTCTTCGCCTCGGCCTCCGAGGAGGAGATGGACACGGCTGTGGAGGAAGGCCTGGCCGGCGGAGAGCCCGAGGTGTTCGCCAAGAACCGCGAGGTCGTCATGGTGCCGAAGGACAACCCGGCAAGCATAGAGAGCTTCAGCGAAGTCGCCAAGCCCGGCATCAGGCTCGTGCTGGCAGAGGAGGGCGTGCCGGCGGCGGACTACGCCCTGGAGATACTCGGCAAGGCAGAACAAGAGCACGGTACCGGCTTCAAGAAGGACGTCCTCTCGAACGTGGTCTCGCGCGAGTCCGACGTGCGGGCGTCGGTCAATCGGGTGGTCGTGGGGGACGCCGACGCGACGTTCGGCTACGCCAGCGACTACACGCCGGACGTCCGGGACCGGGTCGATGCGGTCCCCATCCCGCCCGACCTCAACATAATAGCCACCTATCCCATAGTCGAATTGAGGGACTCGAAGGAGCCGGACCTGGCGCGGAGGTGGGTGGATCTCGTAACCGGTGAGGAGGGTCAGCGCGTGCTCTCGAAGTGGGGGTTCGAGCCGGCCGCGTGATGGGACGGGGCAAAGACGGGCGGCTTCTCGGGCGTAAGGGTTCTGGCGACGCGCTCGCCTCCGGGCTGGCCGTCGCGGCGCTGGCGCTGCTCGCGGGCTTTATAAGCCTACCTTTCGTGAGCCTCCTGCTGTGGACGGTAAGCGAGAACTCGTGGCGGGCGATGGCCTCGCCGGTGGCGCTCGACGCGCTGATACTGAGCGTCAAGACCACCTCGATCTCGATGGGGATCATCCTCGCCGTCGGGACGCCAGCGGCCTACGTGCTGGCCCGGGCGGAGTTCCCGGGCAAGAAGGTCGTCGAGACCCTGGTGGACATACCGGCGGTGCTGCCGCCCTCGGCGGCGGGCATCGCGCTGCTCCTGACCTTCGGCAGGTTCGGGCTGGTGGGGCAACACCTGGAGGTACTCGGCGTGACGGTGACCTTCACCACCGCGGCGGTCATCATCGCCGAGGTCTTCGTCGCGGGCCACTTCTACGTGCGGCAGGCCGCCGTGGGCTTCGCCGGGGTGCGGCGCGACGTGGAGGAGGCCGCTCTGGTGGACGGGGCAAGCCGGCTCTCCGCGTTCACGAAAGTTACCGTGCCGCTGGCGTTTCCGGCCCTGATCGCCGGCGCGATGATGGCCTGGGCGCGGGCGCTCGGGGAGTTCGGGGCCACCATCGTCTTTGCCGGCAGCTTCCGGGGCGTCACCCAGACCGTCCCGCTCGCCATCTTCGCCGAGTTCCAGGGCAACATCGACGCCGCAGTGGCCCTCTCCGTGCTGGTCCTGGGCTTCGCCTTCGCCGTCATCCTGACCGTCAGGTACCTCACCAGAACCGAAGCTGGTCAGCACTTCAGCTAGTCAGCACTTCAGCCGGGCCTTTTGCCGCGTGGCCCGTGGATGGTGACGCAGCGCCGTGGGCGGCGTGTTCGGCAGCAGGGTCGGCCTCTGCGGTAGCCCGCGAGGCTACAGATCCCCACAGGAGATCGTCGTCAAGTCACGGAGAGCTGACTAGCTGAGGTGCGGAGCGGCTGACTCGCTCTCTCTAGGCGACGCCTTCGTCGGTCAGGATCATGACGTCCGTCGCCTTGACGAGCGCGGTCGCCTGCTTGCCGACCTCGAGACCGAGCTCGTCGGCGCTCTCGCGCGTTATGAGGGCGACCACGTGGTTGTCTCCGACCTGGAGGGTGACCTTCGCCGCGGCCTCCCCCTTGACGACCTCGGTGACGGTGCCGGGCAGCCGGTTACGGGTGCTCATCTTCATGTATCTCTCCTCTCTCTAGGGACAGAAGACCGAGTTGCAGGGCTAGCGCTACCCCGGGTTCCTTCAAGTCTAAACCCGTCAGTTTGCCCACGCGCTCCAGGCGGTAGGCCATGCTGTTGCGGTGCAGAAAGAGCCGGTCGGCCGCCTCGCTCGCGTTGGCGCCGACCGCGAAGTAGGTTCTCATGGTCTTGACGAGGTCGCTGCCGCGCCTTTGGTCGTGCTCGACGAGCGGCTCGACGAGAGCGCGGAACGGGAGGAGGTCCTCCGAGCGGGAGAGGGCACGGATCAGGCGTTCGACGTCCATCGGCCGGGCGTTTTTAGCAGACGGGGCGCCGCGATGCTAAAAAAGGCCCGTAGCGTACACGCCACACGGGAGTACGAGATGGAGAGCCCGCGTTCCGAGATGTTCCGCAAGCTCCTGCAGAGGGACGCGACGAACCCCATGGTCCTCTACTCTTTGGGCAACGAGCTCTTCAAGGAGGGGCGCCACGCCGAGGCCAGGGACCACCTCAAGCGCGCCGTCGAACACAAACCGGACTACTCCGTGGCCTACCGGATGCTCGGCCGCGCCCACTTCGAGCTCGGCGAGGACGACGAGGCCCGCGCCGTCTTCGAGAGGGGCCGCCGGGTGGCCGAGGCAAACGGCGACCTGCAGACCGTCAAGGAGATAGACGTCTTCAGCAGAAGGCTGGAGAAGCGGGGGGCGGGGGAGGGATCATAGGCCCCTCTCCGCACAGGGCCGGCGCGCTCGAGGTCACGGTCGGCATGTGCGTGGACTACGAGAGCCCGCTCGCCCGTCAGGTGGCCGGCGACGTGTGGTCCGGCCTCTCCAGGGCGGCCCTCGCGGCCGGATTCACGAAGACGACGGCGGTCTGGGAGAGCCTGAGAGAAGGGCGTCCGGAGAGTGACAAGTTACCCACGGTCCGGGTCTTCGCCATCGGCCAGGACCGCCCGGACGCCGTGGACGCCGTCGGGGTAGCAAGTGGGACGGACGGGGTGCTCTACGGGGTGGTCGTCGCGGTCCCGGAGAGGACCAACCCCCTCGCGGGCTCGCTCCTCTACCAGGGCGTCGGCCGCCTGACGGACGCCGGCGTCAAGGCCGGGATGGTGGAGCCGGCCCTGCTGCACGCCTCCCCCGCGGAGTGCGGTCGCTACGCCCGCCGGCTCCTCGAACGGCTCGGGGGCGTCTAGAGGGCTTGTCGTCCCAGGTCCTGTTCGCCCTGCCCGTCACCGCCGCGTTCGCGGTCCTGGCGTACCGGCTCGGCATGGCGAGCGCGCGGGGTGCTCTGGGCGGCCTGCTCGTCGGGGTGCCCGTCTACGCGTGCCTCGGCCCGGAAGGGTTCGCCCTGCTCGTGCTCTTCGTGGTCGGCGGGTCGGCGCTCACCAGGCTCGGCTACGACCGGAAGCGTAGGGCCGGCGGCGCCGAAGCGCGCGGCGGCCGGCGCGGGGCCCGCAACGCCCTCGCCAACGCCGGCGTCGCCGTACTTTGCGCCCTGCTCTACGCGCTGGATCTCCCCGCCTTCTCCGCCGCGTACGTCGCCGCCGTGGGCGCCGCCTTCGCCGACACCGCGGAGTCCGAGGTTGGACAACTTTCGCGCCGCCCGCCGCGGCTCATAACGAACCTGCGGAAGGTTCGCCCCGGCACGGACGGGGCCGTCTCCCTAGCCGGCACCCTGGCCGGCTTGGCGGCGTCGGGGGGGACCGCCGGGCTCGGGCTCGCCCTCGGGCTCGTCGGGGGGTGGGGGGGTGCCGGGTTCGTGGCGCTCGCGGCATTCCTCGGCACCGTGGCCGACAGCCTCGTCGGGGCCCGCCTCCCGCGGCTCGGAAACGAGGCCACCAACGTGCTGTGCACGCTGGTCGCGGCGGCGCTGGCCCTGATCCCGGCCTTCTTTATCGCGTAGGCGGCCGGTGCTATATTAGGTGCATGCGCAAGAAGGGCGACAAGGTCTGGAACTCCGGTCCTCGACTATAGACCCTCGCGCCTCCTCTTATCCCCGCATCGACCAATCCCATCGCAGAAGGAGCCCCTCGTGAGCGAGACAAAGCCGAGGAAAACCTACGACCCGCCCACCCTCGAGCGCCGCTGGCAGGAGAGCTGGGCCGCGTCCGGCCTCTACGAGACCGACGAGGACACCTCCAAGCCCAAGCACTACG
The DNA here is from genome assembly GCA_035936475.1 of Rubrobacter sp. Classification (GTDB taxonomy): domain Bacteria; phylum Actinomycetota; class Rubrobacteria; order Rubrobacterales; family Rubrobacteraceae; genus Rubrobacter_D. Next base: position 30,721 of record DASYWA010000030.1, read on the forward strand.
CGCTCACCATGCTTCCCTACCCGAGCGGGGACCTGCACGTCGGGCACTGGTACGCGATGACGCCGTCGGACACGCGGGCTCGCTTCATGCGGATGAACGGCTACCGGGTCTTCTTCCCCATGGGGTTCGACGCCTTCGGGTTGCCGGCCGAGAACGCGGCGATCCGTCGCGGCATCCACCCCTACAAGTGGACGATGTCCAACATAGAGAACATGCGCGGGCAGCTCAAGCGGATGGGGGCCATGTTCGACCTGTCGTCCGAGGTCGTCACCTGCAAGCCCGAGTACTACCGCTGGAACCAGTGGTTCTTCCTCAAGTTCTTCGAGAAGGGGCTCGCGTACCGCAAGGAGGCCCCGGTGGACTGGTGTCCCAAGGACCAGACGACGCTCGCGCGCGAGCAGGTCGTAGGTCCCGACCGCCGGTGCGAGCGGTGCGGGACGCAGGTTATCAAGAAGAACCTCCCTCAGTGGCTGTTCAAGATCACGGACTACGCCGACGAGCTGCTGGACTTCTCGAAGATAGAGTGGCCCGAGCGGGTGGAGACGCTCCAGCGCAACTGGATCGGCCGCTCGGAGGGTGCGGAGATAAAGTTCGAGATAGAAGGTTACGGTCCCATAGAGGTCTTCACGACCAGGCCCGACACCCTCTTCGGGGCGACGTTTTTCGTGATGAGCCCCGAGCACCCGGCCGTCGAGAAGATAACGACGCCAGAGCGCGAGGACGAGGTGCGGGCCTACGTAGAGAAGGCCGTCCGCATGAGCGAGATCGACCGCACCGACGTCACGCGCGAGAAGACCGGCGTCTTTACCGGGGCTTACGCTACCAACCCGGCGAACGGCCAGAAGATCCCGGTCTACGCCGCCGACTACGTGCTCATGGGCTACGGCACTGGCGCCATCATGGCGGTCCCTGGCCAGGACGAGCGCGACTGGGAGTTCGCCGAGAAGTACGACCTGCCCATAGTCCGCACCGTCCAGCCGCCGGAAGACTTCGACGGCAAGGCCTACACCGGCGAGGGGCCCGCCATCAACAGCGGTTTCCTCGACGGCCTCGGGGTTGAGGAGGCCAAGGAGCGCATGATCGAACACCTCGAGGGGGAGGGGACCGGCCGGCGCGCCGTCACGTACCGGCTTCGGGACTGGTTGATCTCGCGCCAGCGCTACTGGGGGACCCCGATTCCGATAATCTACTGCCCCGAGCACGGCGCCGTCCCCGTCCCCGAAGAGGACCTCCCCGTCAGGCTCCCCGAGGACGCGGAGTTCATGCCGACGGGCGAGTCGCCCCTGAAGCTCGACCCCGACTTCTACAACACGCGGTGCCCGACCTGCGGGGGGCCAGCCACGCGCGAGACGGACACGATGGACACGTTCATGGACTCGTCGTGGTACTGGTACCGCTACCTCTCGCCGCACTACGACGAGGGGCCGTTCGACCCGAAGCGCGGGGAGAAGTGGCTCCCGGTGGACCAGTACACCGGGGGGATCGAGCACGCCGTGATGCACCTGATGTACGCCCGCTTCTTTACCAAGGCGATGCGCGACCTCGGGCTCGTGGAGTTCGACGAGCCGTTCGAACGGCTCTTCAACCAGGGCATCATCCTCGGCGAGGACGCCTGGAAGATGAGCAAGTCGAGAGGCAACGTCGTCAACCCGCAGGACTTTGTCGACCGCTACGGGTCCGACGCCCTGCGCTGCTTTTTGATGTTCATAGGCCCATGGGACCAGGGCGGTCCCTGGGACGGGCGCGGCATAGAGGGCGCCTCCCGGTTCCTCCGGCGCGCGGCCTCGCTCGTCGAGGGAGGCGAGGCGTCGGGGGCGCAGGCAGATCCCGCAGAGTTGCCCAAAAGGACGAACCGGCTGGTCAAGAAGGTCACGGGCGACCTCGGGTCTTTCCGGTTCAACACGTCCATAGCCGCGCTGATGGAGCACACGAACTACCTGCTCGGCATCAGGGGGGCCGTCGGCGACGACGAGTGGCGGCAGGCGCTCCGTCCGTTCGTCCTGGCCCTCGCGCCATTCGCGCCGCACCACGCGGAGGAGATGTGGTCGGCGATGGGGGAGGGCTACTCCGTGCACGAGCAAGCCTGGCCCGGCTTCGACGAGGCCCTGATCGCGGAGGAGCAGATCACGCTCGTCGTCCAGGTCAACGGCAAGGTGCGCGACCGCGTCACCGTGCCCGCCGACATAGGCGAGGAGGCCGCTAAGGAGCAGGCGCTCGCGAGCGAGAGGGTCCGCCCGCACGTCGAGGGCAAGAGCATCCGCAAGGCCGTCTACGTGCCCGGCCGGCTGGTCAACCTGGTGGTCGGATCGTAAAGGAAGATATGGGCGTTTGATCCGCGACGCCCACACGCTGGCGGGCCGCATAAGAGAGATACACGCCGCAATACGCGACGAGGTCGTGGCCGCGTGCGAGCGGAACGCGACCGATACCATGGCCCGGGTCGTGTCGGAAGGGTTGGGAGACACGGTTTTTGAGATAGACCGCGTATCAGAGACCATGCTGATCGAACGCTTCGAGGAGCTGGCGCGCGAGAGGTCTTTCGTGCTCATCGTCGAAGGACAAAGCTCTCAAGGCGGAATGGCGCTGCCTCGGGGCATTGATCCAGAAGATGCGGAGCTACGGGTCATTGTGGACCCGGTAGACGGCTCGCGAGGTTTGATGTATCAGAAGCGGAGCGCCTGGATCTTGACCGGCGTCGCCCCCAACCGCGGTGAGGGGACCACCCTCGCGGATATCGAGCTAGCTGTTCAAACCGAGATCCCGACCATAAAGCAGCACTTGTGCGACGTGCTCTGGGCCGTCGCCGGCGGCGGTCCCAACGGCGAGCGGCTCGATCGTTTCTCCGGTGAGCGCGAACCTTTCATTCCGACTCCCTCCAGATCCAATACCATCGCGCAGGGTTTCGGCGGCCTTGCCCGCTTCGTACCTGGAGTAAGGGCCGAGTTGGCGGGGATAGACGACCGCGTGCATGAGATAGTGCTAGGTCCGGTCCGGCGTGGAGAAGCCCAGGCATTCGAGGATCAATACATCTCCACCGGGGGCCAACTATACGAGTTGATGTTGGGCCACGACCGTTGGGTGGCCGACCTTCGTCCTGTGGCCGAGGCTGTGCTTCGCGGGCAAGGACTGGAGCTTGGGTTGTGTTGCCATCCGTACGATCTATGCACCGAACTCATAGCACGTGAGGCCGGCGTGCTCGTCGCCAACGAGCACGGAGATCCTCTGTCCGCGCCCCTGGATACCGAAGCAAACGTCGCCTGGGTCGGCTACGCGAACACGGAGATACAAGATCAGGTGGCGCCCGCCCTCCGAACGGCGCCAAAGGAACGCGGCCTGACTAGCGCGAGCTAGTCCTCGAAAAACGAGCCGAGGCCGCCACCGCCGCCCTGGCCGCCGTGGGAGTGTTCGGGGATCGTCGGCCCCTCTGAGGGTTGGATCAGGACCCACCCGGCCCCCTCGAAGCCGATCTGGAACGTCTCCCCGCTCCCCTTGCCGATAAAGGTCTTGAACGAGACGTCGCTCTTAACGCTCGTCCTGACGCCGCCGCTCCAGGCTATGGCGGAGTCGGGGTCGGCGAAGGTGGGGGTGGAGGTGTCGAGCAGGACGGGCTCCCCGTCCGAGGTCACGGCGACCTTGCCGGTGCCCTGTAGGACGACGTTGAAGAGCCCGCCGGCGAGGCGTCCGGCCCCCTCGACGCGCTGGATGTCCCAGTCTATCCCCGGCTCGAAGGCGAGGATGTTGTCGCCGTTCACGGTCATGCGCTCGTTGTCGAGCTCCAGGATCATGACCTTCTTCTTGTCGTGGGCGAGAAAGACGTCTCCGGTTCCCGTGACGGTCATGAGCTTGGTGCCCTCGCCGGTCATCGCCTTTTTGAAGAAGCGGCCTAGCCCCCGCTCTTGTGCTCGAAGCGGACGTCGCCCTGGTAGGCGACCATCGAGCCCAACTTCGCCTGGATCTGGTCCCCCTGCAAACTTACCTTGAGCATCGCGCTGTTCTGCAGCGTCAGCCTTCCGGCCGGCGTCACCTCCCTGAACTGCTCCAGGTTCGTCTCGCTCATGGACGCTCCTCCCTTCCCGGTTTCGTCACAGAAGATACTACGCCAGGTTGGACTTTCGGGTTTCGTGGATCACCGCTCACCTCCAACCGGACCTCCGGGCCAGCCAGGTTCGCGCGGCCTCGCCTTGTGCCGCCTGGAACGGCCGCAGGGTGGGAAGCCCCGGCGGCGCGGGCTGCAGCCCTTCGCGCACGAAGAAGCCTGCTATGGCGGCCACGGCTGCGGTGACGGCGTCCGCATCGGCGTGCCGGGCGGGGGGATACCGGGGCAGGAGTTCTTCAGGGGGCGGACCGCCCTGCATGGCGACGCTGGGGGCGAAGAAGGCCACGTCCACCCAAGGCGCCCCGACGCGGGCGTGGGGCCAGTCTACGAGCACGGCCCGGTCCGGCGTGAGGATCAGGTTGTCCGCCCGCACGTCCAGGTGGAGCAACGTATCCCCGGCCACGGCCTCGGGGGCCGCCGCCTCGAGCTCTGCGAGCCGGTCGAGGTGCCGGAGCGACCAGCCGCCGAGACGGGCCGGACGCTCCTCGGCCAGCTTTCGCCAGTGCCCTCCGTCGACCACGGGCCATTCGCCCGCGCCGCCGACCGACGCCGGGGGCAGCGGCGAGGGGGTGAGAAGCCCCGCCAGGGCCGCTAGGGCGCCGAGCGCCCGGTCCAACTCGACCGGGCGCCAGGGCTCCACCGGATTCCGTCCGTCCACGTCTTCGAAGGCCAGGACGACCCAGCCTCCCTCGCCCTCGTCGTGGGACAGGAGCAGCCGGGGCACGGGGACCCCGGGCGGCAACGCGCCGACGATCTCGGCCTCCCGGCGGTGCAGGACGGGCGTGTCCGGGTTGGGTTCGGGGCCCGCGGCCTTGACGAAGATCCGGCGAGCGCCCGAGGTCCGGAGCCGGGCTGCGACGCCGGGCGAGAACCCGCCGGGCGAGGACGTCGCCTCGGTTATCCTCTCCCCGAGTCTTGCCTCGAAGGCCCGGCGCACGCGTCCCGGAACGTCGGCCCAAAGGAGCCGGACGCCCGCGGCGGGCGGCGGGCTGGACCCCTCCACGCTCCTAGCCCGGCCCATCGGGCGCCCGGCTCAGAACATCCTCCCGCCCTCAGGCACCTCGAGGTCGGGGGAGAGGAGGACCACCTCGCCGTCCTCGTCGGGGACGCCGAGGACCAGGACTTCGCTCTTGAAGCCCGCGATCCTCTTCGGCGGAAAGTTGACGACGGCCACGACCTGCTTGCCGATCAGCGCCTCCGGCTCGTAGTGGGAGGTAAGCTGGGCGCTGGTCCTCTTCTCTCCGATCTCCGGCCCGAAGTCCACGGTGAGCTTGATGGCGGGCTTCCTTGCCTCGGGAAAGGGCTCGGCGGCGACGACTCGTCCCACCTTTACCTCCACCTTCTCGAAGTCCTCCCAGCCGATCTCAACCAAGACGCGCCCCTCCCGCACTCTCGACAAACTCTCCTCCGGCACAGTCTACAGCGGCCGTTCTTCCGGGTCGCCTGAGGGCACCCGCGGATGCTAACCTTCACGGTTGGAACGGACCACACAGAGAGGGAGGAGCCCCGATGGCCGCGACCTTTATCCACACCTGCTACCGCGTCCTCGACCCCGCCACAAGCGAGGACTTCTACGTGAACAAGCTCGGCCTGAAGAAGGTGGGCGAGATGGACCTCGGCTCCGCCACCAACCACTTCTTCGCCCTGGAAGAGGACCCCTCCCAGCCGATGCTGGAGCTGACCCACAACCACGACCAGACCGAGCCCTACGACAAGGGCAACGGCTACGCCCACGTCGCCTTCACCGTCGACGACCTCGAAGGCACCGTCGAGGCCCTCAAAGGTCAGGGCGTGACCGTCACCTTGGAGCCCAAGACCCTGACCGCCGACGGCAACGACTACCGCATCGCCTTTATCGAGGACCCGGACGGCTACAAGATAGAGCTCGTCCAGCGCGGCACGATGAAGGTTGGGGAGATGTATCAGTAGAGCTGTCGGCTTTCGGCCGCTGACGCGCAGCCCCGTCGCACGTTAGCGTCGCTGCGCGTCACGGTTTGTCCGCCGCTCATGGCCGCTCCGTCCACCGGGAAGCTGATGGCTGAAGGCTACTACAGCTTTCTCACCTCGAAGAGCTCGCGCACGACGTGCAGGTTGAGCTTGCCCGGCAGGAAGGTGTCGTGGGAGCGTTGGACGGGGCGTCCGTCCACGAGGTACATGGTCTGGACCAGCGAGAGGGCGGCGGAGGGGGCTTCCAGCTCCAGCTTCTCGCCGATGGGGTCTACGGGGGCCACCGTGACGGCCTCTATGGACATCTGGGAGGAGGCGACGGGGACGCCCTCGGAGACGAGGAGGTCGAGCAGCATGGCGTCGGGCCGGAAGTGCGCGCGTACCTTGCCCGCGGCTATGATCTCCTCGGGCACGACGTCTTCCATCCAGGCGGCCGGGCTGCCCTCCATGAGCAGGACGCGGGAGACCCGGACGAGCGGGCTTCCGGGCGGCACCTCCAGCGCCTCGGTCTCGTCCGCGCCGGCCCCAACGACCCCTATCTGGAGGTCTTTGCTGGAGAGCGCGACGCCCAGACGCTCGGCCTGCACGGTGTAGGTCTCCAGCTTCTCGAGCCCCGACCTGAGCCTGGCCCCCTCCGGGGGACGGACGAGGAACGTGCCGCTGCCCTGGCGCCGCTCCAGCACGCCGCGGCCCACCAGCCGCGCCAACCCCGAACGCACCGTCACCCGCGAGACGCCCAGCAGGTCCACGAGCTCGGCCTCGGGGGGGATGCGGTCTCCGGCCTTGTAGCGCCCCCGCAGCAGGAGATCCTCCATCCGCCGCTCCACCTGCAGGTAGAGCGGGTCCCCGCCCGGTCCTCCCCGGTTTGTCCGATCCAGTATCCTTGGCCCCCTTAGACCCTCTGCCACACGAATATCCTACACGGCCCGAAGGGGGACGCCGCCCCGGACCCTTGTATAACAAATTCGTATTAACTATGATGCCATGGTGGCCAGCGGGCCGATGCGGTGGGTGGGAAGGGGTTGTTAGGTTGGGCTTGGGATCCGCTCGTTCGATGTGGCTCTGGGGGCCTTAGTCGGGTGTGGCGGGGAGCGCTGTCGGCCTTCGGGAGAGGAGTTCAGGGGTGAGCGAGTCGGAGCGTAGGACCCGTCAGGGGGTCGAGTACGAGAACGTAGGCGCCGAGTACATGGAGCAGCGGCAGCTGCAGAGCGGTGCTGCCGGGTGGGTGCTGCTGGCGGGGCTCGGGGTGGCTTACGTCATCTCCGGGGACTTCGCGGGGTGGAACTTCGGGCTCGCCGAGGGCGGGTGGGGCGGGCTGCTCATCGCGACGCTCCTCATGGCTACCATGTACACGGCCATGGTCTTCGGGCTCGCCGAGCTCTCCTCCATGATCCCGACCGCCGGCGGGGGGTACGGGTTCGCGCGGCGGGCGTTGGGACCTTTAGGCGGGTTCGCTACGGGGACGGCCATTCTTATCGAGTACGCCATAGCACCCGCGGCCATCGCTACGTTCATCGGGGGGTACGTGGAGTCCCTGCTCGGGTTCGGGGGTCCCATCGTCTACCTGGTCTTCTACCTCGTCTTCGTGGGGATACACCTCTACGGCGTCGGCGAGGCGCTCAAGCTGATGTTCGGCATCACGATCATCGCCGTGGTGGCTCTCGTGGCCTTCGTGGTCGGCATGATCCCGCTCTTCGACCCTGCCAACCTCTTCGACATAAGGCCGACGGACGCGGCGGGGGCGAGCGCTTTCCTGCCGTTCGGGCTCGTCGGGATCTGGGCTGCCCTGCCTTACGGGATCTGGTTCTTCCTCGCCATAGAGGGCGTCCCGCTCGCCGCCGAGGAGACCCGCGACCCCACCCGCGATACGCCCCGCGGCCTCATCGCCGCCATGGCGGCGCTGCTGGTGTTCGCGGCGCTCATCCTCGTCTTCGGCCCGGGCGCCTCAGGCTCCGCCGTCATACAGGACTCGGACAACCCGCTCGTCGAGGCGGTGACCGCGGCCTACGGCGGGTCGAACTTCCTGAGCGGCTTCATAAACATCGCGGGGCTCGCCGGCCTCGTCGCCTCGTTCTTCTCGATCATATTCGCCTACTCGCGCCAGACCTTCGCTCTCAGCAGGGCGGGCTACCTGCCGAAGTTACTCTCGCTCACGGGCCGCCGCAGGACGCCGTACGTGGCGCTCATAGTGCCCGGCGTCATCGGCTTCTTGATGGCGCTCACCGGTAACGGCGCGATCCTCATAAACATCGCCGTCTTTGGCGCCACGATAAGCTACGTCCTGATGATGCTCTCGCACATAGTCCTGCGCCGCAGCGAGCCGGACCTCGACCGGCCCTACCGCACGCCGGGCGGCGTCGCCACCTCGGGTGTGGCGCTCGTGCTGGCGGTGCTCGCCGTTATAGCCACCTTTATCGTGGACCCGACGGCGGCGTTCATCACGCTCGGCGTCTACGTCCTCTTCCTCCTCTACTTCGGCCTCTACAGCCGCCACCACCTGGTCGCCCAGGCCCCCGAGGAGGAGTTCGCCACCATCGAGAAGGCCGAAGCCGAGCTGGCCGGAAGCTAGAAAGGAAACCATGGAGACGAAACCAAAAGGTCGCCTCGACCTCGACACCTTAAGCGCCGAGGTCGACGCCGGGCGGATAGACACCGTCCTGATAGCCATGACGGACATGCAGGGCCGCCTCCAGGGCAAGCGCCTGACGGCCGCGCACTTCCTCGACGAGGTCGTCGAACACGATGCCGAAGGGTGCAACTACCTGCTCGCCGTCGACGTCGAGATGAACACCGTAGAGGGCTACGCGATGAGCTCGTGGGAGCGCGGCTACGGCGACTTCGTCTTCAAGCCGGACATGGATACGCTCCGGCTCGTGCCCTGGCAGGAGGGGACGGCGATGGTCACGTGCGACCTCGTCTGGGAGGACGGCTCGCCCGTGGTCGCCTCGCCGCGCCAGATCCTCAAGCGCCAGCTCGAACGCCTCGCCGAACGCGGCCTCGAAGCCTTCGTCGGCACCGAGCTCGAGTTCATAGTCTTCATGGACACCTACGAGGAAGCGTGGCGCAAAGGCTACAGGGACCTCGACCCGGCCAACCTGTACAACGTGGACTACTCCCTACTCGGCACGGCGCGCATCGAGCCGCTCCTCAGGCGCATCCGGAACACCATGGCGGCGGCCGGGCTCGCGGTAGAGGACGCCAAGGGCGAGTGCAACTTCGGGCAGCACGAGATCAACTTCCGGTTCGACAAGGCGCTCGCGACCGCCGACGGGCACGCGATCTACAAGAACGGCGCCAAGGAGATCGCGTCGCAAGAGGGCTGCTCCATCACCTTCATGCCCAAGTTCGACGAGCGCGAGGGCAACTCCTGCCACGTCCATCTGTCTTTGCGCGGCGAGGACGGGAACCCCGTCTTCGCCGACGGCCACGGGTTCTCAGGGACCTTCCAGCACTTCCTGGCCGGCCAGGTCGCCTGCCTGCGCGAGCTCATGCCCTTCTTCGCCCCGAACATCAACTCCTACAAGCGCTACGCGAAGGGCTCCTTCGCCCCGACCGCCGTGGCGTGGGGCCGGGACAACCGCACCTGCTCCCTGCGCGTCGTCGGCCACGGGCCATCCTTGCGGGTCGAGAACCGCATCCCCGGCGGGGACGTCAACCCGTACCTGGCGATAAGCGCCATGATCGCCGCCGGCCTGCACGGGATAGACAACGAGCTTCCCCTCGAAGACGAGTTCGCCGGGAACGCCTACGAGACGGACAAGCCCCACGTCCCGGCGAGCCTCAAGGAGGCCCGCGAGCTCTTCGCGGCGAGCGACGTGGCGAGGGAGGCCTTCGGGGAGGAGGTAGTCGGGCACTACCTGAACGCGGCGCGGGTCGAGATCGAGGCATACGAATCCGCCGTCACCGACTGGGAGCGTTACAGGAACTTCGAGCGCCTGTGAGCGGGACGAACGGCCGCCCGACCGTCGGCATCACCGCCGCCACGGAGAGCGTCAGCTACGGCGCCTGGAAGGATATGCCGGCCTTCCTCAGCCCGGCGAACTACGTGCGCGCCGTGCAGCGGGCCGGCGGCAGGCCCGTCCTGCTCCCGCCCGACGAGAGGGACGCGAGGGACCCGGGTGGCCTCCTCGACCTTCTGGACGCCCTGATCCTCACCGGCGGCGCCGGCGACCTCGACCCCGACCTCTACGGCCAGGAGGCGCACCCCGAGACCGGCCCGGTCCAGCACGAGCGCGACGCCTACGAGCTCGCGCTGGTCCGCGCCGCGATAGCCCGGAGGATGCCTACTTTAGGCATCTGCCGCGGGATGCACGTCCTGAACGTCGCCTACGGCGGCGGCCTGGAGCAGCACCTCCCCGACGTGCTCGGCCACGAGGATCACCGGCACACCCCCGGCACCTTCGCCGACCACGAGGTCAGGCTCGACCCCGGCTCCCTCGCCGCCCGCGCCGCCGGGTCCGAGCGGACGCCGGTAAAGTCGCACCACCACCAGGGGATAAGGGAGGTCGGCGAGGGGCTGGCCGTGACCGGCAGGTCCGAGGACGACGCCGTGGAGGCCATCGAGGACCCGTCGTGCCCGTTCGTGCTCGGCGTGCTCTGGCACCCCGAAGAAGACGAGAAGAGCCAACTCATCCATGCCCTAGTTTCGGAGGTGTCGTAGTTGCTGGAGATCCTGAACCCCGCCACCGAAGAGGTGGTCGAGCGCATCGAACCCGCCACCGCCAGTGACGCCGACGCCGCGGTAGCCCGCGCGAAGAAGGCCTTCCCGGCCTGGCGCGACGTCGCACCCGCCGACCGCTCCCGCCTTCTGCGCCGCCTCGCCGACGCTTTAGAGGCCGAGCGGGAGAACCTGGCCCAGCTCGAATCCAGGGACACCGGCAAGCCCATCGGCGACGCCCGCGGCGAGATGGGCATGGTGGCAGACACCTTCCACTACTACGCCGGCATGCCGGAGAGGCTGCTCGGCGACACCATCCCGGTCTCGGGCGGCGTGGACGTCACCTTTAGGGAACCTCTAGGGGTCGTTGGCCTGATCGTGCCCTGGAACTTCCCGCTCACCATCGCGAGTTGGAAGATGGCCCCGGCCTTGGCAGCCGGCAACACCATAGTCCTCAAGCCCGCCGAGCTGACCCCGCTCACCGCGCTCGAGTTCGAGAGGATAGCGCGCGAGGCCGGCATTCCTGAGGGCGTCGTCAACGTGCTCGTCGGACCCGGCAGCGTGGTGGGGCAGCGGCTCGTCGAGCACGAGGACGTCGCGAAGGTCGCGTTCACGGGCTCGACGGCGGTGGGGCGCGGGATCATGGCCGGCGCCTCGGGCACCATAAAGCGCGTCACCCTGGAGCTCGGCGGCAAGTCCGCCAACGTCGTCTTCGCCGACGCCGACCTGGAGAGGGCCGCGGCCTCCGCGCCCATCGCCGTCTTCGGCAACGCCGGCCAGGACTGCTGCGCCCGCTCCCGCATCCTCGTCCAGAGGGACGTCTTCGACGAGTTCCTCGATATGATGAAGCCCGCCGTGGAGGGGCTCCGCGTGGGGGACCCCCTCGACGAGGCCACGCAGATGGGACCGCTCATATCTTCCGACCATCGCGAGAGGGTGGCCGCCTACGTGCCGGAAGATGCGCCCGTGGCGATCCGGGGCCGGTCCCCGGAAGGATCCGGCTTCTGGTTCCCGCCGACCGTGCTCGCGCCGGTCTCAAACGAGGACAAGGCCGCGCAGGAGGAGATCTTCGGCCCCGTGGTCGCCGTGATCCCGTTCGACGACGAGGACGACGCCGTCCGCCAGGCCAACGACACCCCCTACGGCCTCTCCGGCTCCGTCTGGACCGAGAACGGTGCGAAGGCCCTGCGTGTCGCCCGGCGCATCGAGACCGGCGTCCTCTCCATCAACTCCAACACCTCCGTTCGGGTCGCCACGCCTTTCGGCGGCTTCAAGCAGTCCGGCGTCGGCCGCGAGCTCGGCCCCCACGCCCTCGACCACTACACCGAGGTCAAGAACGTCTTTATCTCGACGGAGGGGAACTAGCATGCCCGGTCGCCTGGAGAACAAGGTGGCCGTCATTACGGGTGCCGCCAGCGGCATCGGCCGCGAGACGGCCCGCCGCTTCGCCGAGGAAGGTGCCAGGGTATGCGTCGTTGACCTCAACGACCGGGCGGGCGAGGAGGCGGCCAAAGAGTTCGACGGCCTCTACGTCCACGCCAACGTGACGGACCCAGACGACGTGCAGAGGATGTACGGGGAGGCAGCCGAGCACTTCGGGGGCATAGACGTGCTCTTCAACAACGCCGGCATCTCCCCGCCCGACGACGACTCGATCCTGGAGACGGAGATGGAGGCCTGGGAGCGCGTCCAGAACGTCAACCTGAAGAGCGTGTACCTGTGCTGCAAGCACGGGATACCGCGCCTGCTGGAGCGGGGCGGCGGGTCCGTCATAAACACTGCCTCGTTCGTGGCGGTGATGGGGGCTGCGACGTCCCAGATCTCCTACACCGCCTCCAAGGGCGGCGTCCTCGCCATGAGCCGCGAGCTCGGCGTCCAGTTCGCCCGGCAGGGGGTGAGGGTGAACGCGCTCTGCCCAGGCCCGGTCAACACGCCGCTCCTGCAAGAGCTCTTCGCCAAAGACCCGGAGAAGGCCAAGCGGCGGCTGGTACACCTGCCCATGGGTCGTTTCGCCGAGGCCGTCGAGATCGCCAACGCCGCCCTCTTCCTCGCCTCGGAGGAGTCCTCGTACGTCAACGCCTCGACCTTTTTGGTCGACGGCGGGCTCTCCGGGGCATACGTTACGCCCGAGTAGGGAGGTCCGTATGAAGCACGGTCTGTCCAACAGCATCCTCGACGCCATCGGCGGCACGCCCCTGATCGAGGTCGAAGGCGTCTACTGCAAGCTTGAGTACCTTAACCCGTCTGGCTCCGTGAAGGCGCGCATAGCGAAGTACATGGTCGAACGCGCCGAGGACGAGGGCCTGCTCAGGCACGGCGACACCATCGTCGAGGCGACGAGCGGCAACACCGGCAACGCGCTCTCGATGGTCGCCGCCGTCAAGGGCTACAGGATGCTCGTCGTCATGCCGGAAGGGATGAGCGGCGAGCGGGTCGCCATAAGCCGCGCCTTCGGAGCCGACGTTATGGAGATCGGGCACTTCCACGTAAACGAGGCACTCGCCAAGGCCAAGGAGCTCGGCGGCGAGCCGGGCTACTTCTGCCCCTCGCAGTTCGAGAGCGAGTGGAACGTCGAGGAGAACCGCACCTGGCTCGGGCCGGAGATCCTGGAAGGGCTCCCAGAAGGCATCGTCCCCGACGCGATGGTCATGGGCGTCGGAACTGGTGGGACCCTGATCGGGGTCGGCCAGGCCTTCCGCGAGGTGAACCCTGCCGTCAAGCTCTTCGCGATGGAGCCCTCGGAGTCCTCGACGATATTGTGCGGGGAGATCGGGGACCACCTCATCGAGGGCATCTCGGACGGCTTCGTCCCGGGCATCTTCGAGCGCCACCAGCGGCTCGTGGACACGGCCCTCACCGTGGACTCAGAGGAGGCCGTAGGCGAGATGCGCCGCCTAGCCCGCGAGCACGGCCTCTTCGTCGGCCCCTCGAGCGGCGCCAACCTTATCGCGGCAAGGAAGGTGCGCGAATCCTACCCGGATCTCCGGACCATCGTCACCCTCTTCTGCGACGAGGGCGAGAAGTACATAAGCGAGCACTTCGCGGCCAGGGACGGGGTAAGGCTCACCTCCGAGAACTACACCTGAGCGCGGCGACCCGCCGACCGGCACCGTACGTGACTTCGCAAGCCGTGTGCCGGCACTTGTGCTAAGTTTACCTAGCCCGGTGAGGGCCGCGGGAGAGAGTCGCTGGGGATGGGGGAGTCCCCGCAGCGACCGCCGAAGGTGAAAGGGTCGCGAGAGCGATCCGAATCTCTCAGGCAGAAGGACCGCGGACCCGAGGGCGTCCTGGAGAGTTCGATCAGCTTCGCTGCATCGACGCCGACGGGGTAATACTCTCAGGTTTGGGACAGGGCGGATAATAGGACGCTCACCCGAAACAGGGGGTAATGCCGCGTGGCGAGGTTTACACCACACACCGAGGAAGACGTCCGGGAGATGCTGGACGCCATCGGCGTCGAGACGCTGGACGACCTGTTCGCAGACGTCTCGCCGAAGTTCCAGGGGGAGTTGGACCTCCCGCCGGCGCTCTCCGAGTACGAGGCGCTCAGGGACGTGGACCGGCTGGCCAAGAAGAACGACACCGGGCTCCCGATCTTTCTCGGGGCCGGGGCCTACGACAGGATAGTGCCCGCCGCGGTCGGGACCATAATCTCGCGCGGCGAGTTCCTGACCTCATACACGCCGTACCAGCCGGAGATCAGCCAGGGCACCCTCCAGTCCATCTTCGAGTTCCAATCCATCATCTCCGAGCTGACGGGCCTCGAGGTCTCGAACGCCTCGGTCTACGACGGCGCGAACGCCGTCGCCGAAGCGGCCCTGATGACCGCCCGCCTGACGAAAAGAGATCCCAAGGTAGCCGTCTCTCCCGGCTTGAACCCCCGCTACCGCGAGGTCATAGAGACCTACCGGGTCGAGGTGGTCGAGCTTCCGTTCGGGTACGGGACCACCGCTTTCTCGGACGTTCCGGACGACATCTCCGGCGTCTTCGTGCAGAGCCCGAACTTCTTCGGCGTAGTCGAGGAGGTGGGGGCGGCTTCTGAGGCGGCCCACGGCGTCGGCGCTCTGTGCGTCGCCGTGTGCGACCCGGTCTCGCTCGCCGTCCTCGAAGCCCCGGGCAACCTCGGGGCCGACGTGGCGGTCGGCGAGGCCCAGTCGCTGGGGATGCCGCTACTCTTCGGCGGCCCCTACGCCGGCTACATGGCGACGGACCAGAAGTCCGTCCGCCAGCTCCCGGGGCGCATCTGTGGCGAGACGGTGGACCAAGACGGCAAGCTCGCCTACGTCCTGACCCTGCGCGGGCGCGAGCAGGACATCCGCCGCGCCAAGGCGAACTCCAACATCTGCACCAACCAGGCGCTCACGGCGCTGGCCGCCACGGTCTACACGGCGCTCATGGGACCCGAGGGACTGCGCGAGGTGGCCGAGCTCTCCGTCTCCAAGGCGCACTATCTGGCCGAGAGGTTGCAATCTGCAGGCTGCAGCATCCGGTATCCGGAGGCGCCGTTCTTGTGGGAGTTCGTGGTGGAGTTGCCGGACGTAAAGAAGGCCAACGAAGCGTTGCTCGACGCCGGCATGGTCGGCGGGTTGGATCTTGGAGACGGGGGAATGCTCGTCGCGGTTACGGAGAAGAGGACGAAAGAGGAGCTCGACGCATTCGTGGGGGTGGTCGCCGATGCTGGATAACCTGATCCGGACCAAAGGCCGCGCCGGCCGCCGGGGCTACACCTTGCCCAAGAACGACGTCGAGGACACGAGCCTCGAGAAGATCCTCCCGAAGGGGGCGCTCCGAAAGGAGAGGCCGCGGCTGGCTGAGGTGGACGAGCCGACGGTAGTCCGCCACTACACCAACCTCTCTCGGCAGAACTGGGGCATCGACACGAACTTCTACCCCCTCGGCTCCTGCACGATGAAGCACAACCCCCGCTCCAACGAGGTCGCCGCCAATACGCCGGGCTTCGCCGGCCTGCATCCGCTCCAACCGGAGACCCAGGCCCAGGGGGCGCTACAGGTCATGCACGAGCTGCAGGGTTTCCTCTCCGAGGTCTCCGGCCTTCCTGCGGTCTCGTTGCAGCCGCTGGCGGGGGCGCAGGGCGAGCTTACGAGCATCCTGATGGTCAAGAAGTTCTTCGAGGATAGGGGGGACGAAGGCAGGACCACCGTTCTGGTCCCCTCGACGGCGCACGGAACCAACCCGGCGACGGCGACCATGGCGGACTTTGGGGCCAAGGAGATCGGGCTCGACGAGCACGGGTGCGTGGACGTCGAAGAGCTCAAGGAGCTGGTCGACGAGACGACGGCGGCGCTCATGATCACGAACCCCAACACCTGCGGCGTCTTCGAGCGGAACATAAAGGAGATCTCCGACGTCCTCCACGAGGTCGGCGCCTTCCTGTACATGGACGGCGCGAACATGAACGCGAACCTCGGCCGCATGCGCCCCGCCGAGGCCGGCGTGGACGTTATGCACTTCAACCTCCACAAGACGTTCTCGACCCCCCACGGCGGGGGCGGCCCCGGCTGCGGCGCCATCGCCTGCTCAGAGGCTCTGGCCCCGTTCCGTCCCGATCCCGTGGTCGAGAAAGTAGGGGACGCTTACAGCTTCGCCCGTCCCGACAACAGCATCGGGCGGGTGGCCGGGTTCTACGGCAACTTCGGCCAGATGCTCCGGGCCTGGAACTACATCAAGATGCACGGCCCGGACCTGCGCGACGTTACGGACATGGCGGTCCTTAACGCCAACTACGTGAGGGCACGGCTCGGGGGGACTTACACGATCCCCTACGACGAGCTGTGCAAGCACGAGGTGGTCGTGCAGCCGCCCAAGGGGATGAAGGCGCTCGACATCGCCAAGGGCCTCATAGACCACGGCTACCACCCGCCCACGATCTACTTTCCCCTCGTCGTTAAAGAGGCGATGCTCATAGAGCCAACAGAGACTGAGTCAAAGGAGACCCTCGACGACTTCGTAGGCGCCATGCTGGAGCTCGCCGAGAGCAACACGGAAGAGCTCGAAGAGTCCCCGACCCACGCCCCGACCCGCCGTCTCGACGAGGCCCGCGCCGCCCGCCAGCTCAAGGCCCGGTGGTAACGATGGCGGGGGAGACCCTCAAACGCACCCCGCTCCACGACGAGCACGAGAAGGCGGGCGCCCGCCTCGTCCCGTTCGCTGGCTACGAGATGCCCGTCCAGTACGAGGGCGTAAAGGCCGAGCACGAGGCCGTCCGCAACCGCGCCGGCCTCTTCGACGTCTCCCACATGGGCGAGGTAGTCTTCCGCGGCCCCGACGCCGAGAGGGCCGTCCAGAGGCTCGTCACCAGGGACGTCTCACGCCTGGAGACCGGGCAGGCCGGCTACGCGGCCGTCTGCTTCGAGGGCGGCGGCACGGTGGACGACGTGCTCGTCTACAGGAACCCGGACGACTTCCTCGTCGTCGTAAACGCGGCGAACCGCGAGAAGGACGTCGCCCACTTCAGGGAGCACACGGGGGATCTGGACGTCGAGGTCGCGGACGAGTCCGATGACTGGGCGCTGCTCGCGCTTCAGGGACCTGAGGCGGCCGGTATCTTGGGCAACTTCACCGACGCGGACCTCTCGGGGCTCAGGTACTACCGGTACGTTGTCGGGGAGGTGGACGGTTTCTACGCCGTGATCTCACGCACCGGCTACACCGGCGAGGACGGCTTCGAGCTCTACGTCCGCCCCGACTCCGCGGCCCCCCTGTGGCGCCGCCTCGTCGAGGCCGGCGCGGCGCCGGCCGGCCTCGGCGCCCGCGACACTTTGCGCCTGGAGGCCGGCATGTGCCTCTACGGCAACGAGCTCGACGAGGAGACGACGCCGCTCGAGGCGGGTATCGGCTTCGCCGTCCACCTGGACAAGGAAGAACGCTTCGTCGGCCAGGAGGCGCTGCGTCGGGAGAAGGAGGAGGGCCTCCGCAAGAAGCTCGTCGGCTTCAAGGTGGAGGGGCGCGGCATCGCGCGCCACGAGTACCCAGTGGCGGTCGACGGGGAGACCGTCGGGACCGTCACGAGCGGGACGCAGTCCCCGACGCTCGGCGCGGCCATAGGGCTTGCGCTCGTCTCGCCGGGGGTGGAAGATTCCTTCGACGTCGTCATCCGCGACAGGCCCGTGCCCGCGCGGGAGGTGCCGCTGCCGTTCTACAAACGCGAGAAAAAGTAGGAGAGGGGAGCCGAATGTCCGTACCGGGGGATCTCCAGTACACCAAGAGCCACGAGTGGGTCCGCGTCGAGGGCGACGTGGCGACCGTAGGCATCACCGACCACGCCCAGGACGAGCTCGGCGACGTGGTCTTCGTCGAGTTGCCCGAGCAGGGCGCCACGCTTGCCGCCGGCGACTCCTTCGGCGCCGTCGAGAGCGTCAAGGCCGTCTCGGATCTCTACGCCCCCGTCGGCGGCGAGGTCGTCGAGGTCAACAGTGCCCTGGAGGACAGCCCGGAGAAGATCAACGAAGACCCCTACGGCGAGGGCTGGATCCTCAAACTCCAGGTCTCCGGCGAGGCCGACCTCCTCTCAGCCGCCGACTACGAGAAGCTGCTGGAAGAGGAGTCGTAAACCACGGTCACGCGGGCCTTCCCGCACCTCGGACGCCCGGCCCCCCAGATCGGCCCCCGATGCTCCCCATGCGCGCGTGGATGGATGTGAAATCGGTCACCCGGTCCTGCGCACCTCACGCAACGAACCGCGCAGGCAAAAACCCGGAAGGGGTTACAGGAAAACGGCACACACAAAGGAACTTCCTGGTAAATGACTATGTGCAATTAGCAGGTATTTGCGAAAAGTTTCTAAATTCACCGTTCCAAGCCCTTTACAAAGTGTGACGAGCCGGTTAATATCCTGCCAGTCGGTTGGTGCGAAACTGAACCGGCACAATTAAATAACCCGGGGCGCCACTCCTCCTTTCCCTTTCCCCACCTATCACCCCTAGGCGCTCCGGGTTATCCTCTTTTTGTAGCTATCAGCTTTCAGCGGTCAGCTATCAGCCAACACCTTTAGGGTGCCTACTTGCCTTCGCCATGCCGGTCTTGCGTGGCAATAGAGAGCGGCTACCGGCTCTGTGCCGGTAGCCGCAAGCTGACGGCCCATAGGTGAATGCTGACCGCTCTAAGAGGCCTCTTGCCCCTCGGCCTGGGTGAGGTAGTAGAGCGTGTGCATCAACTGCGCCGTCGGGTCTATGCGGTGGACGTCCACGTGGGAGGGGACGTGGAGGAGGACGTCGGTGTAGTTGAGGATGACGCGGATGTTGGCGTCGACCATGAGGTCCGCGACGTGCTGGGCGGCGGAGGCTGGGGTGGCGATGATGCCGATGATCTCCTCGGCCTCTGCCACGCTCTTGGCGAGCTCGTCTATGTGCTTGACGACCACGTTGCCGACGGTGCGCCCGATCTTGTCGGTGTCGGCGTCGAAGACGTCGTGTATGACGAAGCCCCTCTTGGGAAGGATGGTGCTCGCAGCTATGGCGCTTCCCAGGTTGCCGGCGCCCACGAGCGCGATGTTGTATGTCTGCCTGAGCCCCAGGATGTCCCTGACGGCCTCGACCAGGTCGTAGGCCTGGTAGCCCACGCCCCGCGTCCCGGAGAAGCCGATGGCGTTCAGATCCCTCCGAACCTGCACCGGGTTGATGCCCGTAAAGTCCCCCAACTCCTTGCTGGAGACCGCGTCACGGCCCTCTTCTATGAGCTGCTGGGTGGTCCTGAGATATTTCGTCAGCCTATTCGTTAGGCCGGGCTGTAGCGTCGTTCGCAACTCTCCCGCTCCTTCTTCTCGGTGGTTCGGATGACCGTGGCCGCATTGTAACAAAATGGGACGTTCTTGCAATAAAGGTGCTCTTAGCCGACAACTACTCAGTAAGCAAGGCTGGTTACAGGGGGTTCGCGGCCGGCGTTTGCCCTGGGGCTGCGGGGCGTGTACTTTCCCTTTGTCTGAGGGCGTCGGGGGGCAGGGTCCAGGGTGGGGACGGTCCTATGGAGTGTTCTGGTCGTTGGCCTCTCGGTCGCGCTGGCCCTGCTGGGGTTCGCGGTGGTGCGGCGCTTCGTGCCGATGGAGCTCCGGGAGACGCACAATGTCAATACCGCCGTGATCTTCGGCGCGCTGTACGCGGTGTACGGTCTCATAAGTCGGGTTCTCCGCGTACCTCGCCTCTTACCAGTACGACAACGCGCAGAGGACCGTCGAGGCCGAGGCCGGCAGCGTGCAGGAGCTGCACCGCCTGGCCGAGGGTTTCCCCGAGGGGGAGCGGCGGGAGGTGCAAGAACTGGCCGAGTCCTACGCCCGGACCGTGGTCGAAGAAGGCTGGCCCCTTATGCAGGATGGCCGGGACAGCGCGAAGGCCGGGCGATCTCCGTTGAGCTTCGGCGGGGCGTCCTGGCCTTCGAGCCCCGCACAGAGGGGGAGGGCGCCCTCTAGGCGCAGGCCCTCACGCTCGTCGGGGAGATTGACCAGAACCGGGCGTTGCGGCTGCTGGAGGTCCGCGAGGGCATCCCTTCCATCCTCTGGGTCGTGTTGATCCTCGGCGGGGCCACCACCGTGGGCTTCACTTACCTGCTGGGCGTCAGGACGGAGTGGCTCCACGTGTTCATGATCGCCGCGTACACCCTCGTCCTGGCGCTCACCCTCTATACCATCGGCGCCCTCGATTACCCCTTCGACGGCATCGCCCAGGTTGGCCCCGACGCCTTCGAGTCAGCACTCTCCAGGATGGAGTCCCACGGGGGACGGTAGAGGCCGTGTACCATAGGGCTTTGTTCCGGAGGAAGGGCGGGGTTCGATGGAGTACCGGCGGCTGGGCGGGAGCGGGGTAAAAGTCAGCGAGATCTCCCTCGGAAGCTGGCTGACCTACGGCGGGAGCGTCGCCGGCCAGCAGGCCACGGACTGCATCCACAAAGCCTACGACCTCGGCATAAACTTCTTCGACACCGCCAACGTGTACATGCGCGGCGCGGCCGAGGAGATCGTCGGCAACGCCCTCGAGGGCTTCGACCGCGACTCCTACTTCCTCGCCACGAAGGTCTACTTCCCGATGGGGGAGGGGCCGAACGACCGGGGCCTCTCGCGCAAGCACATAACTGAGCAGTGCCACGCCTCGCTGAAGCGGCTCGGGGTGGACTACGTGGACCTCTACCAGTGCCACCGCTACGACGAGGGGACGCCCCTCGAGGAGAGCCTGCGGGCGCTCGACGACCTCGTGCGGCAGGGCAAGGTGCTCTACGTCGGCGTCTCGGAGTGGAAGGCAGACCAGATAGCCGAGGCGTTGCGCATAGCGAAGGAGATGAACCTCGACAGGATCGTCTCCAACCAGCCGCGTTACAACATGATCCAACGCCAGATAGAGGCCGAGGTCGTCCCGCTCTCCGAACGCGAGGGCGTGGGGCAGGTGGTCTTCTCCCCGCTCGCCCAGGGCGTCCTCACCGGCAAGTACCGCCCGGGCGAGGCCCCGGAGCAAGGCACCCGCGCCGCCGACCCCGAGTCCAGCCGCTTCATGCGGGGGCTCATGAACGAGGACGTACTCTCCGCCGTAGAGGGGCTACGCGCCGTGGCCTCGGACGCGGGCCTCACGATGTCCCAGCTCGCCCTCGCGTGGGTCTTGCGGCAGCCCAACGTCAGCAGCGCCATCATCGGGGCGTCGAGGCCCGAGCAGGTCGAGGACAACGCGGCGGCCTCGGGGGCCGAGCTGCCACCGGACGCCCTCGACCGGATAGACGAGATCCTGGACGGCGTCATACAGCGCGGCTAGACGGCGCCCGGCTTCCCTCGCCGGACGCGATGCTGTAGCATGGGTGGCGTGGAACGCGGCCACATAGGGCTTATCGTTAAGGGCCGCCTCGGCGGGCCGCTCCCCCGACCGTCCCTGCCCCGGCCGATCCTGTAGGGATCGCGCCCGGGGCATCCGCGTCTCTCCGGTCTCCCCGGAACTCACCCGCGGAAGGGTCTCTGTCCACGCATCGAAGACCGAAGGAAACAACGGTGTTGGCACCTAACAGAAGAGAAGCCTCGGAGAAGGGGTCTGGCCTCCGCGTCCGGCGGATGGAGGTCTCGGACGTAGAGCGCGTCCTGGAGCTCAGGAGCGTCGTTCGCTGGGCGACCGACCCGCGGGCGTTCGACCTTTTGCGGGGCGTCCGCGACGCCCGGTGGTTCGTGGCCGAGGCCCCGGACGGCGGGCTCGCCGGGATGGTCGGGGCGGTGCCGCTTGGGGCCGTCGGCATCCTGTGCCACCTGGCCGTCCACCACGGGTACCGCGGGCTCGGCCTCGGCAGGGAGCTCTCGGCCTGGGCCGTCGCGTACCTCAAGGGCCGCGGGGCCAGGACCGTCCGGCTCTACGCCACGGGGCCCGCCGAGGGCATCTACAGGTCTTTGGGTTTCAGGGAGATGGGGCGGCGCACGGTCTACCGGCTCGATGGACCCGCGCGGAAAGCCGCGCCCGGGAGCGCGGACGCCCGCTGGGTCGACACGCTGCGGTTCGGGGACCTGCCGGAGCTCTACGGCGTGGACCTCTGGGGCCAGGGGGCCGACCGTTCACCCCTCATCTTCTCCGCCCTCGGGCTGCATTCCGGGAGGGGGTTCGTGGCCAGAGACGCGGCCGGGAGGATAGAGGGATACCTGATCCTGGACGCCTCAAGCGACCCCGTCCGGATCGGCCCCTTCGCCGCCGGAGACCCGGGGACGGCCCGGCGCCTGCTCCTCCACGCCCTCGGGGCCACGGGCGACGCCCCGGTGCGCGTCATCGCCCCCGGCCCGGACGGTTGCCCATCCCACGCGCTCTTCCGGGATTTCGGCTTCGTCGGGCGCAAGGATCGGCTCCGGATGGAACTCGGCGAAGAAGCGGCCGGTCCGGGCGGCCTCGTCCAGTACGGCACGACGCCGTTTATGGCCACGTAGGCTTCGAGTCTCGGGTTTCGGTTTCGAGAGGAGGTACTTGATGAGAACGGGCCCACCGTGCAGCACCAAGGCCGATCGTATGCTCGGGTTAAGCATCGCCCTGCGACGGGTGGGGCCGCAAGGGGTAGGAACATGAGGCTCGATTGTGGGTGCTGTGTGCTTCGACCCTGGAGCCAGGGCGACGAGTCCTCGTTGGTCCACCACGCCAACAACTACGAGGTCTCGCGCCGCCTGCGGGATCGCTTCCCACACCCGTACTCGCGCGCGGATGCCGAGCGGTGGCTAACCTTCGCACGGCGGCAGGACCCGCAGACGCACTTCGCGATCGAGGTGCATGGCGAAGCCGTGGGCGGCATCGGGCTCGAAGTAGGGAGCGATATAGAGCGCCGTTCGGCGGAGATCGGCTACTGGCTCGGAGAGACCCATTGGGGAAAAGGCCTTACCACTGCCGCCGTACGGGCCCTGACGAGCTACGGGTTTCGAACGCTCGACCTCACGCGCATCTTCGCCGTTCCTTTCGCGAGCAGTTCCGCGTCGATACGCGTTCTGGAGAAATGCGACTACGTCCGTGAGGGGACGATGCGCCGTAGCGCCTTCAAAGAGGGCGTGGTGGTAGACCAAATACTCTACGCCCTGACAGACCAGGATTCGTGGCGTCCACGGTCCGACCCCGCACCCCGGTAACTGGAGGCTAGCCCGCGCGCCGGTGCAACCACACGCTGCATCGAGAAGAGACGGCGTATCAGCCCGTGGCAATCGCGACCCGCGGAACGAGTCGCTACCTCCGCCGGGGCTTGAAAGTACGGGCGTCGGGACGCATGATGGCGTCCATGTCGCTTTGTGCCAGGTTGCTGCTACCACGTTGCCAGGATGGGCCGCTGTCGGCTTTGGCTGCAGGATAGCGCGGTCGTGGTGGCCGGGTCGGGCAATGGGTCTCCGTTCCTCGGCGGCGTGTACGTCTACCCCATAAAGTCCTGCGGCGGCATCTCCCTGCAGAGCGCGGAGCTAGGGGCCACCGGTCTGCTTGGGGACCGGCGTTGGATGCTGGTAGACGAGGGGGGCGGGTTCCTGTCCCAGCGCCAGCACCCGCGGATGGCCTTGATCTCGCCCAGCCTCGCCCCCGACCGCCTCGTCGTCCGCGCCCCCGGCATGCCGGACCTGGAGGTCCCGTTGGAGGGAAAGACCGGGCCCCGTCTGGACGTCGAGGTCTGGGGCGACGCGCAGCGCGGCGTGCGCGCAGGCGGGGAGGCCGACCGCTGGTTCGGCCGGTTCCTGGGCTTCCCGTGCCGGCTCGTCCGCAAGCCCGACGACGACGTGAGGCCCGTGGACTCGGCGTACGCGAGGAGTGGCGACCAGACGAGCTTCGCCGACAGCTTCCCTCTGCACCTTATCTCCGAGGCGTCCCTGGAGGACCTGAACCGAAGGCTCGAAAGCCCCGTCCCCATGAACCGCTTCAGGCCGAACCTCGTGGTCAGGGGCTGCGGCCCCTACGCGGAGGACGATTGGGGCGAGGTCAGGGTGGGGGGCGCCGTCTTCCGGGTCGCGGAGCCTTGCCCGCGGTGCGCCATCACGACGGTTGACCAGGGGTCGGGGGAGCGCGGCAAGGAGCCGCTGAAGACCCTCGCCACGTACCGGAAGTTCGGCGGGGAGGTCCTGTTCGGGCGGTACCTGATCCACGCCTCCCTCGGCACCGTGCGCGTCGGCGACCCCGTAGAGTTCACACCCCGCTAGGACCGCCGGCGATAACCTCTGCCAGCAGGTCCGGCTCCACGTTCCCGCCGCTTATGACGGCGACGTTAAGGCGGCTGTCGGGGAGCTCGTGGCGGTGGAAGAGGTGGGCGGCGAACGTCACGGCGCCGCTCGGCTCGGCGACGAGGTGCGCCCGAAGGGCGAGGCGGCGCATGGCGTCCAGGATCTCCTCCTCCGTCACGGCGACGATGTCGTCCACGAAGGCCAAAACGTGCTCGAAGGGCGCATCCCCGAGCTTCCGGACGCGCAGGCCGTCGGCGACCGTGCTTCCCGCCTTCTCGGCAGGAAACTCGACGAGCCTTCCGATCCGCAGGCTCTCGCGGGCGTCGGCGGCGAGCTCGGGCTCCACCCCGATCACCCTCACCCCGGGCCTTGTCTGCTTTATGGCAGCCGCCACGCCGCTTATGAGGCCGCCGCCGCTCACCGGGACCAGGACCGTCCCCACGTCGGGCAGGTCTTCCAGAATCTCGGCCCCCACGGTCCCCTGGCCGGCGATGAGCACCTCATCGTCGTAAGGCGGAACGGGCACGTAACCGTGCTCCGCCGCGAGCTCTTCGGCCTTGCGCGCCCGCTCCCCGCTGTCCGGCCCGATGAGGACCAGCTCCGGACCAAGCGCCGCCGTGGCGTCGAGCTTCCCCTTCGGGGCGCCGCGAGGCATCACTATCGTGGCCTTCACGCCCAAGGCGCGGGCGGCGTAGGCGACGGCCCTCGCGTGGTTGCCGCTGGAGTGGGCGACCACGCCCCTGGCGCGCTCTTCGTCGCCCAAAGAGGAGATCTTGTTGAACGCTCCCCGCAGCTTGAAGGCGCCCGTCGGCTGCAGGCTCTCCGGTTTAAAGAAGAGCGAGCGCGCCCCGTCGCCGCCGGGGCAGGGGATCAGGGGCGTCTCTACCGCCACCCCCCGCAGCCTCCGCCGCGCCGCCGCCACGTCTTCGGGCCGGATCATGGTCACCTTCCCGTCTCGCCGACCGAGCGAAGATTATATGCCAGCGCCCGGAACTCGTTACACGGGCGAAACACGTTCTCAAACGCGCCGCAAACCCCCCTCCCTATAATTCTCGGGGCTTATGGTCGATTCTCTTGAAACGCGGGTGATGGTACGGGCCGTTACGGGCCGCGGGTGAGGCGCGCGGGCGCCCTCCTGTTGCTCCTGCTGACGACCGCGCTCGTGGGAGGGTGCGCCGGGGAGGGACCCCTGGAGGGGCCATGGACGTGAGCGTGGACGCGGGGGCCAGCCCGAACGCGGTGGCGACGCCGGCGGCGACCGAGGACGTGCCGGAGTCCACCGTCGGGGTGGCCTCTTCGGACGCCGCGGAGGACGGCGCGGGCGGGGCCGAACCGTTCGGGGAGGAGCCGCGGACCGAAGGGGGGTCCGGCTTCGAAGCCGACACCCTGCTCGCCGTCCGTCACGGCTCGCACGGGGGCTTCGAGCGGGTCGTTTTGGACCTCGGCGCCGGGGAAGAGCCGGCCGTGGCGGTGCCGCGGTGGACGCTCGAAAGCCCCGAGGGCGACGGCCTCCTGCCCGTCAACCAGCCCTCCGCCAACGCCACCGCCGTCTCGGACGGCGGGTTGGGCGAAGGGCTGCTGGAGAGCTTCTACGTGGTGCGTGCCCCCGAGGGCGGCATGTTCGTGGACCTCCTAGCCCGAAAAGGCTTCCGCTACCGGGTGCTGGAGCTGACCGAACCGGCCCGGCTCGTGGTGGACTTCCGGCCTGCCGGCGCGCGCCCGGAGGAGCCGCCCCCGGCAGAGGGTGGCGACACGGTGCTCGTGGAGCCCCGCCCCGGCGCCGAGATCTCCGACCCCCTCACCGTCAGCGGCTACTCGCGCAACTTCGAGGCCGTCAACACCATCGTCCTCAAGAGCGAAGGGGGAGAGACCCTCGTCCGCGAGACCGTCATCGCCAACGACTGGAGCTCGACCTGGGGCTACTTCGAGGCCACCCTGAAACTGCCGCCCCTGGCAGAACGGGGCACCCTGAGCGTCGGGACCAGGAGCGCCCGCGACGGCTCGTTCGAGGGCGTCGAGATTCCGGTCCGCGGAAGGTAGCCTACCGGCCGGTCATCACCTGACGATGCCGTTGCCGAGAGATGGAGTGGAAACGATGCTGACGGCCCGGCCCGTACGCTAGCCGGACGGAGAGCCCAGGCTCGTGCGCTCGCGATAAGAGGGACCGGCGTCGCGGGTCGAGCGCCGTCCCGGTGATCGGCCCGGCCCCTGCGGCCCTGTGCGGCTACTCGCTTGGGGCGGGAGCCTGCAAAAGAGGTTAGCTGCTGTTGCGGATCAGCTTTGCGGCCTCGGTGCGGTTGCTTACGTTGAGCGCCTTGTAGGCCGCGCGCAGGTGCTGCTTTATGGTGGACTCCGAGAGGTAGAGGCGTCTGCCGATCTCCGCGTTGCTCAGGCCCTCGACGACCAGGCTCAGTATCTCCCGCTGGCGGGCCGTGAGGGCGCCGAGGTCGGTGTGCTCCTCGTGGTTTATCAAGTACTCGAGTAGCCGCCTAGGGGCGACGAGCTCGCCCTCCGCGGCCACCTCGACGGCCCGGAGCAACTGCTCCGGTCTCATCCCGGCGTGGATGAAGCCACGGGCGCCGGCCCGCAGGGCGGCTCGGGCGAGCGGCAGGTCTTCGTGCAGACCGAAGACCAGGACCGAAGCCCCCGGATTCTGCTCCTTGATGCGCCCCACGCTCTCGGAGATGCCCTCCGTGTCGTCCGAACACAGCACGATGGAGGAAGGAGCATCGTTCCCGGTCTCTCTCCCCATGTGCACTCTTGCCCGCTCTTCCAGGGTTCGCCTGAGACCGAGGCTTACCATCGAGTGAGGATCGCAACTGATCCAGACAAGACCCAGGGGTTTTTGCGCGAATCTCAAGGAGTTGGGCTCTGTATTGGGTCCCCTTGCAAGCTCATCTGTCCGATGCCTCCGCTCCATCATGCCGCCCTCCGCATAGTGTTAACCTGTTCTTCGCAAAGCACGCATTGGGGTATTGATACCCCAATGCGTGCTCGACCACTAAGTACTAGCACTTTAGCATACGCGGCCGACGAGGCAACACGCGGGAGCGTGAGAAAGGGTTCGGGCGAGGGTTTGGGCAAGACCCGCCCAGGAGTGCGGCCCCACCGGTGGCCTTGGGTTGGGTCCCGCGTGTCGCGTCGGTACCCCTATCCAGACCTCGCCGGTGCCCGTCCCGATTCGCCGTTTGCGTAGACGTTCGGCGGGGGCCCGATCTCGGGCGCGGGGCCAGCGCCCCCGCGAGCCTCTTCGCTAACCAGCCGGTCGGGCCTCCCACGGACGAATCCCCGACAATGGGCGCGCTCCTAGCCCGCGAGGCGCCCGACCACGCGCTCGACGTGCTCGTAGAGCTGGCGCAAGGTGCTCCGGTAGGCGACCATGGTCAGCCCGTAGGGGTCGGGGATCCCCCCGTCCACAACACCGCTCGCGTACCCGGTCAGGGTGTGGACCCCCCCAGGCGGCTCCGCGCCCACCACTCGGCACACCGTCGCCGCGTGCTCCGGGGTCATCGCGAGCACCAGCTCGGTGCCTTCGACCATCGCCTCGCTCACCTGTCGGGCGCCGTGGGGGCCGGGGTAGATCCCCGCTTCTTCGAGCGCCGCGACCGCGTTGGGGGCCATGGCCCTCCCCTCGAGCGCCGCGGTACCGGCACTCTGAGCCCGGAAGGGGAGAGCCCCCTCCTCGGCCAGGGCGTCGAAGATGGCCCCGGCCATCGGGCTGCGGCAGATGTTCGCGGTGCAAACGAACAGGACCGTCTTCACGCGTTCTCGTTTCGGTAGCCCGTGAACGCCGCGCGGATCCGCCGATCCGGACGGCGGGCGGCGTCCCCTACGGCGCGGATTATACGCGAACGCACGGTGTGGGAACCCTCGCACCTTACCCGTAGCACTTCCTGGCTGCAGCACCTCCCGCCCCCTGCCCTGCGGCCCGGTCGGCTCGTGGTGATGGACGAGCCCGGCGCCCACGGGCCAACGAAGGTGAGGGAACCTATCGAGGGACGAGGGCGCGGACAGTCTCTGTAGGTAGTTCGGTGGATAGGTCGTGCCTAGCCCAACCTCTGGCGGCTCGTCCCGACCAAGTCGCCGCAAGCCAACTCCGGCGCGTCCTCGGAGCCCACGGCGTGCAGGTGCACGTACTCGGGACCACCGGACGTTAGCCGCCTCGCTTCCACGTTCTCGAGCAGAGAGGTTACCGAGGAGGTGCCGTCGGCCGAGGCGCCAAAGCTTACGGGTTGCTCGAGGCTACCGGAGGGAGCCTCGGGGATGCCGTGCTCGTGGCCGCCGTGCTCGTGGCCGCCGTGCGCCTCCAACCCCGGCACCTTGCCCGCCGGCCGGTCCAACCCCACAAAGGCCAGCGCGGGACCTGGGCCGGCGCCGTGCTCCTCCCTTTCGTGCCCTTCGTCCCCCCGCTCATCGGAGCAGGAGCCCTCGTGCACTTGCGCATAGTAGGCCGCGTCTGGGGCCCCCGTCGGCAGCCCCGAGACGTCGAGCTCGACCTGGACGCCGAGGTCGCCGACCTCCTTGAGGACGGCGGTGCCACTCGTGCCGGAGCCTCCCGCGGGCTCGAGCTCGGCCCGGGCTATGGCCTCCCCTACGGTGACCCCGCCTTCGGCGGGGTTGCCGGGCTGGGTGGTGGGGCCACGCGTGGGCCGGGGCGTTTCCGTTCTATCGGCGTACTCCGCTCCCGCCTTCTTCTCCTGCTTCTCGACGGACGAACTCGTCTGACCCGCAGCCGTATAGAACCGCGAATGCCGCAAGCGCCAGCAGGAGGCGAACCGCCAAATTCTCGACACGGTAGACCACGAAGCTAAGAATAGTATAGCCCACGCCGGATATGAACTCTTCAAGTTCAGAGCTACCTACTCCCGGGTGGACAGTATTAGCACCTCGCACGCCACCGCTTAATACCTCGTGTGACCATTGTTACTATATTCGGCTTAGGTTCCTCTAGCGAACCGTAAAGTGCTCGCGGGTAGCGCCAATAGAGAAAGGAGAAGGCGCAATGAAAAGACGCTTGATCGCGTTGCTTGTGGGGCCTTCATGGCGCTGACCCTAGGGGCGCCTGCCGCCCTTGCGGGGGGCACTGGCGGCGGTACCGACGGCAAGTGCAACTCTGGACGCGGCAACATGTCGGAAACCGCCCCCGCCACCGATTGTGATCCTGGCGACTCGGGTGCCAACAACCAGGGCGGCGACTAGACCGATTCGTCCTTAGGCCCGGAAGCTTCGATTGGATCAGAACAGCGCGCATGAGAAAAGACTACGAGAGGTTGTGCGCAACAAGCGAAGCCTTCGTTTATCGCTGCGATGGCGCGAATTATGGTAAGGCGGATGGTCCCTGCATAGGCTATTTCAAACCGTTTCTCCGAGGCGTTGGGTTAATAGACCTTCTAGAAGTTCGCCTTTCTCGACGGGATCGGAAAAGAGGGCCGAGGTGGTTAGACCTCGGCCCTTGAATCGCCAATAAGACCCGCAAAACCGGTATGCCCTTTAGCCTACCGGCGGGGCGCTTGGCCCGTACTGCAGCACCGTCACGGTATTCCCCGTTATCTGCAGATCGACCCAGGTGGAGTTGTTGGTCTCGTCGGACTCCAGGAACCGGTCGGTCCCGACTGTCGAGTTCCCGTCGGCCGTGACGAGCAACCTGTAGCGCCCGTCGGCCACGCCCGTTATGTCGAGGTACTGGCCGACCAGGTTCGCAAAGTAGGTGTCGCCCCATCCCCTCGAAAGGCCCATCG
>DASYWA010000031.1:0-12238 GCA_035936475.1 Rubrobacter sp.
GCAGATGCAGCGGGCGATGGCGAGGCAGGCCGAGAGCGAGCGCGAGCGCCGCGCCAAGATCATCGCCGCCGAGGGCGAGTACCAGGCCTCCGAGCGCCTGCGGCAGGCCGCCGACCGCCTCGAGAGCCCGACGGCGCTGCAGCTGAGGCTCTTCCAGACGATGGGCGAGATCGCCGTCAACCAGAACTCCACGATCATCCTGCCCATACCGCTGGACCTCTTCAAGCCGTTTATGGAGGGGCAGGACAGCTCGGGGCAGAGGTCCCGGACGGCCCGGCTAGAGGACGAGGAGGCGAAGCGCCTCTACGAGGAGGCCGTCGACAACGTTCCCGCGGCGCCGGACGGCGACGGGACGGAAGAGGCCCCGCGCGGCGACCAGCTCCCGTGAGCCGTCGAATATAAGCTACGGCCGCGGCACAGGTTAACCTCCAATACATCTGGGTAAGACACGTCTCGGAGTTGCACAGAGACGCTTCCGGCGAACCGTACCGCGGGTGTGCGCGGGGGGTCCGGAAGACCGAGAGGTCCGATGGAGCGCGAGATCGCCGAAACGAGTAAAGAGGAGATCGAGGGCCTAGACCCGGTTTCCCTGGTCCTGCCGAGCAGCGCGGAGTACGTGATGCTCGCGCGCCTGGTGGCAGGCCAGGTCGGTAGGCTGGCCGGGTTCGAGCCCGAGGACGTCTACGACCTGAAGCTGGCCGTCACGGAGGCGGTGACCAACGTGATCCGGCACGCCGCCGTGGATTCCTACGAGGTGGAGTACCGCGTGCTCGGGCGGACGGTCGAGGTCACGGTCACCGATACCGGCGGCGGGTTCCGCGTCTCCGATTTGACCGGGGAGCCCCACGAGCAGGGCGGCTTCGGCCTCACGGTCATAGAGAACCTGGTCGACGAGCTGGTCCTGGACTCGAAGGGCGACGGCACGCGGATGAAGATGATCCGCCGCGCCAGCGGGCTGGGGGGCCGGTAAGGCCAGGAGAAAGGCCGGGCCGGGGCCCGTCTTCGTCTCCACGATCCGCCGGTCAGAGACCGTTTGAATTTCCGAAGTTTTTTCGTATACAGTTATCCGCCAGACCGCAGGCCCCGTATACACAGATGACCATTGAACAGAGGACGGCCCGTGCTGCAACGCGTAAATCCCGGCAACAAGTCGCTCGCAGATTACCGCAGCATCATCCGCAGGGAGCTGTACGATGAGGTCGTAGATCTCGGGAAGCGGCTGGACGGCGCGCGCGTGCTGCACGTCAGCGCGACGAGCTTCGGCGGCGGGGTCGCCGAGATCCTCTACACCTTAGTACCCCTCATGCGGGACGTCGGCATCGAGACCGAGTGGGACATCATGTTCGGGGCGGAGCAGTTCTTCAACGTCACCAAGGGCTTCCACAACGCCCTCCAGGGTGCCGAGTACGAGCTTACCGTCGAGGGCAGGGCCATCTACGAGGAGTACAACCGCCAGTCGGCCGCGGCCATGGTCGAGAGCGGCGAGGAGTGGGACGTCGTGCTCGTCCATGACCCGCAGCCGGCCCTCCTCAAGCACTTCGCCGAAGGGTTGTCGCCGCGGACGAGCTGGATCTGGCGCTGCCACATAGACACCTCCACCCCGAACCGGCAGGTGCTCGACTACCTGCTGCCGTACGTCACCGACTACGACGCCCAGATCTACACGATGGCGGAGTACACCCCGCCAGACGTCAGCCTGCCGGGCCTCACCCTCATCCCGCCCGCCATCGACCCCTTGAGCCCCAAGAACATGGCCCTTTCTGCGGAGGACTCTCGCTACATCGTCAGCCAGTTCGGGGTCGACACGGATCGTCCTTTCCTGACGCAGGTTTCCCGCTTCGACCCGTGGAAGGACCCTCTCGGGGTCATAGACGTCTACCGGGCCGTCAAGGAGGAGGTGCCGGAGATCCAGCTCGTCCTTATAGGCTCGATGGCCCACGACGACCCCGAGGGCTGGGACTACTGGAACAGGACCGTCAACTACGCCGACGGGGACAAGGATATCTTCCTGTACTCCAACCTCACCAACGTCGGCGCCATCGAGGTCAACGCCTTCCAGTCCATAGCGGACGTCGTGATCCAGAAGTCCATCCGCGAGGGCTTCGGCCTCGTGGTCGCCGAGGCGCTCTGGAAGGCGCGGCCGATGGTCGCGAGCAGGGTCGGCGGCATCCCGATGCAGGTCGCCGCGGGCGGCGGCATCCTGGTCGACACGATCCCCGAGGCCGCAGAGGCGTGCGTCAAGATCCTCAAGGATCCGGAGTTCGCCCGCGCCATAGGACGCCAGGGCAAGGAGCACGTCAGGGAGCACTTCCTGATGCCGCGCCAACTCCGCGACAACCTCGCCCTGTACGCGAAGCTGATCGGCGCCTAGCGGTTCGCAGAGCGAACCGCGCCTTCAGCCCTCAGCTTTTTTCCGTTGTGAATGTATGATGGTCTCTCGAAGAGATGGTCCGTGCCCGGACGAGAACCTGATAAAGGCATTGTGAGAGACTCGGGTTTTCGGCCAAAGAAGCTTGTGGTTGAGAGCGGAGGCCGAAGGCCGGAGCGGACTGACGTCTGAAGGCGCGATCTGCTGAGAGCAGCTCGCCAGAGGGGAGCGGTGTGACGCAGGGTGAGTGGGGGCCGACCGTCGTCGTCTCGAACCGGGGGCCGGTGACGTTCTCCCGCGGGGAGGACGGGAGCAGGGAGCACTCGCGGGGGGCGGGGGGGCTGGTCACGGCGCTCAACGCGGTCGTCCGGCGGGACGGGGGGGCGGTCTGGATCGCCTCGGCCCAGAGCGAGGAGGACGCCGCGGTGGCGAAGGAGCCGGCCCCCTACGAGGTGGAAGACCTGCGCGTCGTCTTTGTCGAGCACGACGATACAGCCTACGATCTTATGTACAACACCCTCGCAAACCCGCTGCTCTGGTTCGTCCAGCATGGCCTCTACGACCTGCCCCGTTCGCCGCGCCTCGGCGACGACACGCGGGAGGCGTGGGAGGACGGCTACCTCCCCATCAACCGCAATTTCGCGAAGGCCGTAGCGGAGACCGTCGGGGATAGCCCCGCCGCCACGATCCTGCTCCACGACTACCAGCTCTACATGACGCCGCTGTTCGTGCGCGAGGCACTCGGCGAGGGGGCCGCCGACGCCTTCGTCTCCCTCTTCGTGCACATCCCCTGGCCGGAGCCCGACCTGTGGGGCGTCCTGCCGCGGTACATCAGGAGCGGCATCCTCGAGAGCCTCCTCTCCGCCGACGTCGTAGCCTTCCACACGAGAGGTTACGCCCGCAACTTCATGCAGACTGCCGCCAGGGTCCTCGGCGCCGAGGTCGACGCGGAGAACGGGACCGTCCGCTACGGGGGGCGCGAGGTGTGGGTGCGGGCCTATCCCATCTCCATAGACCCGGCGGAGTTCGAGGATCTCGCCGGAAGCGAGGCCGTGCTGGAGCAGGAGGAGTTCGTCAAGAACCTCCCCGGCAAGCTCCTCTTGCGCGTGGACCGGACCGACCTCTCCAAGAACGTCGTCCGCGGCTTCGAGGCCTACGGCCGGATGCTCGAACGCCACCCGGAGACGAAGGAGAACGTGACCTTCTTGGCCCAGCTCCAGCCCTCCCGCGGCGACATCCCCGAGTACGCGGCGTACATGGAGGCCGTCGGCCGGACGGCCGAAGAGGTCAACGAGGAGCACGGGACGGACGGCTGGACCCCGATACAGCTCTTCATGATGGACAACTTCCCCCGCTCCGTCGCCGCCTACAAGAACTACGACGTCCTGCTCGTAAACGCCGTCCGCGACGGCATGAACCTCGTCGCCAAGGAGGCCGCCGTCGTCAACGGGAAGGACGGCGTCCTCGTCCTCTCGGAGTACGCCGGCGCCCACGAAGAGCTCGGCGAGCACGCCCTCACCGTCAACCCCTACGACCTCGACGAGCAGGCCGAAGCCCTGTACGAGGCATTGACCATGCCAGACGAAGAGCGCAAGAAGAGGGCCGACGGCCTCAGGGAGACCGTTGTGGAGAACACCATCGAGGACTGGGTAGAGGCGCAGCTAAGGGACATCGAGGCTTACCGGCAGCGGTACGGGTAAACACTCGCGTTCGTGCGAACCCCGGCCGTCCTCGTGGGTATAGCGAACGTGGTGTTGTTGCACAGCCGGAGACGGGGAACCCGGTAACGCCTTTATCTGGAACTTCGATCCGCGGCGGCCGCAGAACCTCGTGTACGCGCTGTCGGCTTACTCGCCTCGAGCACGTCTTTCTCGGGTTCTCTCGACGAGACGGGGGAAGCTTTTTCGCCCGATACGGTGCGCTGGTGCCTTGACCTTTGTTGGGATTTCGTTCGACAGCCCACTGACGGTGGCGGAGCGATCTTTCGAAGCATTGTCCGCGTTACCTGACGCCGTCGTGGCCGGTGGCGTACGGGGGGCGGCCGAAGGGGGATCCTCGCGTTTCCTCCGGCAGCGACGCCCGGACGCCTGAGGGCCGGAGGCCAACCTCGGAGGCTAACCTTCTTCGGCTAACGCTCGCAGCACCCCGCCGACGCCTTCGACGCCGTCCACTACTATGTCGGCCTCGGTGACGATCTCCGGCGGGCCCTCGTCGCTCCTGACGCCGACGCGCAGGATCTCCTCGAGCGTCCCTTCTTCGCGCAGCGCCGCGAGCTCGCGGAAGGCGTCGAGGTCCGTGGTGTCGTCCCCGAGGAACATGGCCTTCTTGGGATGGTACTCATCGACGAGGGTGCGGACGGCGGTGCCCTTGTCCGCCCGGATGGGGGGACGGGCCTCGACCACGCCCCTTCCGACCGTGATCCTCAAGCCCAGCCGCTCCCCTTCGGCTTTGACGAACCCCACGGACCGCTCGCCGATCTCCGGCGCAACGTTGCGGTAGTGGATGCTCGCCGTGATGCCCTTCTCCTCGACGAACGCCCCCAGCGGGCCCAGCTCCTCCCTGGCGCGGCGCTCCAGCTCCTGGACCTTCTCGAAAAACGGCAGGGCGTCCGGTATCACCTCGACCTCGCCGTCGCGCAGGATCTCGAACCCGTGGTTGCCGAAGTACACCACCTCGTCCAGCCCGATAAGGTCGAACGCGTCCGTGGTCTTTCTTCCGCTGATACCCGCGACCAGGAGGTACTTGTCGCTCAGCTCCCGCAGGAGCCCGCGTAGCTCCTCCGGTACCTCGGACATGTCCGGCGTGGGCACGATGGGGGCGAGCGTGCCGTCTATGTCGGTGAGGATCGCCACCGAAGACGGGTCTTCTCTCCAGCCTTCGAGTCGACTCCATGCCGCAGCGTTGTCCATGAACGCAGCATAACCGCCCGGAGGAGTCTGGTCCAGGCTCGGGGCTACGGGGATCCCTTCGCCCGCTTCTCTAGCAGCGCGGCAGCACGCCCTCCTGTTTCAGATAGCCTTGCAGGTCGAGCGGGCCCTCCCTGACGCGCCGCGCGTTTCCGCGCCGACGTAGCGGTAGTGCCACGGCTCCCAGTGGTAGCCCGTCTCCGCCCCCTTGCCGGGAGGATACGCCAGAACGAAGCCGTGCTCGTGGGCGTGTTCCTGGAGCCATTGGGAGGCGCTCGTCCTCCCGAAACCCCGCAGCACCTCGTAGCCGACGAAGCTATTGGTGAAGTCCACGGCGGTCCCGAGCTGGTGCTGGCTGTGCCCCGGCGGGGCGCTCGTCTTGTTCGCGCCCCTGCCGTAGATGCTGACGAGCCTGGCGTACGAGGCGCGCTGGTCCTCGTAGGACCTGTAGGCCGAGGCCACCGCCAGCTCTTCGCCGGCGGCCGCGGCGGACGCCACGAGGCGTTCGAGGTTCCTCGCCGCCTCGCGCCGGAGCAGCGCTTCCTGGCCCAGAATCGGGACCCCGAGTGCCCGCAGGGAGACGGGGTCTTTCGGCGCGTAGTCCGCGGGCAGGGCGTGCGCCCGGTCTACGAGCACCCTGAGGTCGTCGCATCTGCCGGCGTCCCCGCTCTGCGCCGCCTCGGGCGCTTGCGGGAGAGATCTCCTGCGTGGCGGGCCTGACCACGGAAGAAACGGACGCGGAGCCTACCTGCTGCAGCAGAAGCCACAAGGTGGGCACGGAGAGCAGGACCAGGATCGCGGCCAGCCACTCCGTGCGTCGGCGAAGCCTCCTCGCCCCTTCAGCGAAGCCCCCAGCCTTGCCGCTACCTCTCTTCCCCACGACACAAAGCTAGCGCACATCTCCCAGGGTTTCCAGGGGGCAGCCCGAGCCCGCGGGCAGAAAGAACGGCGGGGCGCCGAAGAGCCCCGCCGCCGTGGTGCGGTCTCTCTCTAGCGGACCCTGCTGGCCTGGGCCGTCGCGCCGCCCCCGCCCGCCTGGCCGAGGGCCTCGTGGTTGGTGAGGAGCAGGAAGCCGAAGCCGATCTTGGCGAGGATGTCCAGGATCAGGAACAGGAACACCTCCACCGTCGAGCTCGCCACGCCGAAGCCCTCGGTACCTAGCAGCCAGACGATGGGGTAGAGGGACCACAGCACGATGGTCAGCAGCGCCAGGGTGCGGAAGATCCGCTGCACGCTGCCGGGCTGGCCCTGGGCCGAGGCGAACAGCCGCGTGTAGAGGAGGTACAGGAGAACGATCAGCGCCGCAGTGCTGACGATGAACCAGAAGCCCCTGGCGAACTCCGAGGTGCTCTGGCCGGCGAGCAGGCCTGTCAGGATCATGAATACGTCCAGGGCGATCAGGCCCCCTATCAGGCCGATGTTGCGGCGCCAGTTCGGCAGGGCCAAAAGCGCCAGGTCGAGCAGCAGGAGGGGGGTGGTTATCACCCAGTCGATGTAGCGGCCGAAGTAGAAGAGCCGGCCCTCGACGAGGGTCGCCGTGGCGCCCGTGGTCATCGTCAGGTAGAAGAAGGCCGCGACGCCCGTGATCGCGGCGGTGATTATGAAGAAGTGCCGGCTGCCCTGCGGCGCCCGGGTCATCAGGGATATGAAGAAGACGGTCGCCGCGATAAAGCTCAGGGTGCCTAGCGTCAACCAGAGGGTCTCCATGAAGTTAGTATCCTATCCCGTGGGGCGTCGTGGGGCGCGTGCCGGCAGTCTACAGACGGGCGCTACCTACGCGAAGTGAATTCGCGTACCGCTACTGACGGCCCTGCGCCCTGGCGCGGAGGTCTTCGGGGTCTATCTCCCCGTCAAGGTACTTGCCGATGAAGTAGCCTATGACGCCGAACAGCACGACGATGAGGGTCTCTTCGAACCCGATCCAGAACATCGAGAACAGCAAGAGCGCCCCGATTATCGCGCCCCAGTGCTTGTTGGCCATGGATGCCATCTCCTACCTTCCTTTCGTTAAGAAGCGGTTCCCTGTACGGTGACTTCGACGTCCTTGACGGGGACGCCCTGCTCGTCCAGCACCCTGCGGACGTTCTCCCTGGTGCGCGTCGCCACCTCGGTAAAGTTGCCCGATTCGGGGACCTTGATCCGGCTGGAGACGTTGTAGACGCCCTTGTCCGAGGAGAGCGAGGTGGAAGGGCTCTGCGCGCCGGCCTCCCTGGCGGCGCCGTCAGCCAGGGTCTTCACGGCGCCGGAGGTGATGACGGTCTCCCTGCCAGGCGTGTCGTCCATGACGGTGCTCCTGGCCATCCTCCGGCCGAAGGTGAGCTCCCGCAGCAGCAGGAGCAGCGCGATGAGCGCGACGAGCGCCCCGACCACCGCGATGATGGTCCGTACGGCCGTGGTAAGGACCGAGGAGGAGAGGTTGCTTATGGCCTGCAGCGCCGCGTTGTAGCCGGTGTACTGCGCGACGACGCCAGCGGAGATCACACCGAAAGCCATCAGCAAGAGCAGCACCGGGATCGCGATCAGGAGCAGGGCAATCACCAGCAAGATGAAACGGTTGAAAGCGTTCATTGCACCCTCGTCTTTGTCTGCCGCGGGTCGGCCTCGACGGTCTTCACGTTGAGCTTGCCAACCGGCAACCCCCTGCCGCCTAAATGTTCCTGCACCTGGCGGCGCAGGCTCCTCTGTATGGCGCCCGTGTCCTCGCCCTGGCGGACCTGAGCCCGGACGTCGACCTGGGCCCCGGGACTCCGCCTCGCCTTCGCCTTTACCGAGTGGCCCAGCACGTCCGGGGTCTGCTCGACGGCCTTGGAGACCTCCTCCTGCACCACGCCCCGCGTCACGAACGTGCCCTTGTCCATCCTCACGCGGCGGGGGGCGGGGGGCTTCAGCTCGAAGATGAGCAGGATCAGGCCGAGGAGCGCGATCAGGACCAGCAGGAGTATCGTCAGCGCCGGGAGGTTCCCCGACTCGACGCCGCTCATAAAGTCCTGCGCGCGCGTGCCGAATGACTTGATCGGGCCCAGAAGCGAGTCCAGGCTGCGGCCGAAGAGGTTGAACGCGTAGGCCACGGCGTAAACACCGAGCACGAAGAGGCCCGCGAGGAGCAAGATCACGACGATCCTGTTAAAGATTCTCATCGGCGCCCACCTCCAGGTCGTCGACTATGACCGTGGTCTTCCGTCCGTCGGCCTGCGGCGCGACGCTCGCGATGATGCCGCCGGCTATCTCGGGGATGGGCTTCGGCAGCGGCCAGCGGACGACGACGTGGACCTCCACCTCGTCGGGGCCGACCACCACGCCGGAGACTTTCTCGGGGCCGTCGTAGGTGGCCGCCTCGACGTAACGACCGCGGCCCATGGCGTGGACCCCTTCCGTGGCGAGGGCCGCCGCGGAGGCGGCCCTCGCTAGCTGTATGTCTGTTGCCAAGATCTCCCAGGCTCCTCTTCGGCCGTCTGCCTACTGGACCCGCTGCTGTTCCTGCGCCTGCTGCTCCTGCTGCTCCTGCTCTAGCTGGCGCTGGCGCTCCTGCTCTTGCTCGGCCTGCGGGAAGAAGACGTTCTGGACCGTGATGTTCACCTCGGTCACCCGCAACCCGACCAGGCTCTCGATCCGGTTGGACACGTTGCGCCGCACCGCATCGGCGAGCTGGGGGATCGACTTGCCGTACTCGGCCGTCAGCGTCAGGTCGAGCGCGGCCTCTTCCTGGCCCACCTCGACGGAGACGCCCTGCGTCTGGCTGCCGCCGGAACTTCCGGTTATCGAGCCGAGCAGGTTGCTCGCCGTCTGCGAGGCGCCGCTGCCCATCCGGATGCCGTCCACCTCCTGCGCCGCGATGCCCGCGATCTTGGAGACCACGCTGTCCGCGATGGTGGTGTTCCCGCGCTCCGTCTGAAGCGGCCCGCTGCCCGTCCCACTCTGCTCGGTCATCTTCTCTCCTTTCGATGGTTCATGACTCTCCGTGAAAACTCTCCGTGAAAAGCTCCGTTACACCGCCCGGCGCGTTATGAGCCGGTAGACGGCCAGCAAGAGCACCGCGCCGAGGGTGGCGACCAGGATGGAGGTGATACCTATGCCGGTGAGCCCGGGCCCCCCGAGCGCCTGCACGATGTACCCGCCAACGAAAGCCCCGGCTATGCCGATCAAGATGGTGACTATGATGCCACCGGGGTCGGGCCCCGGCATGACCCACTTGGCCAGAACGCCGGCTATGAGCCCCACCACTATCAACGCCACGATACCTATGCGCTTTCACCTCCCCCTCGCGTAAGCTGCCCTCCGCGGCGTCACCCTTGTTGGCTATATACAGCAGGTGCCGCGCTCCGGGCTATGTCCAGGCTCGTAGGTACCCCCGAAACGCCCTATATAAACCCTTCTTTGGGGCTCAGGAGAGCAACGACTGCAGGGAGGGCCACACGAAAGCGAGGGCGAAGAGGAGCGCCGCGACGTAGAGGAGGGGATGCACCTCGCCGGGCCTGCCCTTGGCGAGCTTGATCAGGACGTAGGAGATAAAGCCGAAGCCTATGCCATAGGAGATGTTGAAGGTCAGCGGCAGCGTCAAGATCGTCAGGAAGGCGGGTATCGCCTCGTCGTAGCGGTCCCACGGTATGAGCCGGACGGCCGTCATCATCAGGAAGCCGACCACTATCAGGGCCGGGGCCGTGACCGGGGAGACGAAGATCTCGCCCTCCTCCGGACCCGGTATCGGCACGGAGCCGCCGAAGACGGAGATGAGCGGCGAGAACGGCAGCGCTACCAGGAACAGCAGCCCGACGACGATGCTCGTGAGGCCCGTCCTCCCGCCCTCGGCCACCCCCGAGCCGCTCTCTATGTAGCTCGTGACGGAGCTTGCGCCCGTGGCCCCCCCGAGCGTCGCCGCCAGCGAGTCGACCAGGAGGACGCGCTTGGCCTGCGGCACCCGGCCCTCCTCGTCGAGCAGCCCACCCTCCTGGCCGACGGCGATCATGGTCCCCATAGTGTCGAAGAAGTCGGTCATGAAGAGCGCGAAGATCACGGGTATGAGAGAGATCTGCAAGACCTGCGGCACGGCGAGCACCCCGCCGCCGATGGTCGAGGTGTTGAAGCGGAAGTCCACTATCCCGCTCGGCGGCGGGACGATGCCGGCGATCATGCCTACGATACCGGTGAGGAGGATGCCGATCAGGATCCCGCCCCGCAACCCCCGCGCCACGAGCGCGAGCGTCACCACGAGCCCGAAGACCGCGAGCAGGACCGGCCCCTGCGTCAGGTCCCCGAGCTTCAGGTACGTCGCCGGGTCCTGCACCACCAGCCCGGCGTTCTTCAACCCGATAAACGCTATGAAGAGCCCGATGCCGACCGCGATGGCGAACTTGAGCGAGTTGGGGATCGCGTTAAGGACCGCCTCCCGCAAATTCGTCAGCACGAGTACCGTGACGAGCACCCCCTCGACCACCACGACGGCCATCGCCTCCTGCCAACTGAGACCGAGCCCCAGGATGAGGGTGAACGCCACGATGGCGTTGAGGCCGAGCCCCGAGGCGAGCGCCAGCGGATAGTTCGCGACGAGCCCCATCGCGACGCACGCCACCGCCGCCGCCACGCACGTCGCAAAGAAGACGCCCGATACCGGAAGGCCCGTGCCCTCCGTGCCGAGGATCGCCGGGTTCACGAAGATGATGTAGGCCATGGTCATGAAGGTGGTCAGGCCGGCGAGCACCTCCGTCCGAAAGTTCGTCCCCCGCTCCGAGAACCTGAAGAACGCTCCCAAGGTGCCGTCTCCCTCCGTGAACACCGGCTATATGCGTTGCCAATATAGACAGATCGTGACGAAGTGTCTAGCGGATGGTTCTCTAGCCGGTCAGCCTGTCAGCACGCTTCGACCTGCGGTCTCGCTCTCGGCTTGTCAGCTTCTTGCCGTTTGGGGTTCGTCAGGCGCCGCGGGCGACGTTGTCTACCAGGAGCTGAGAGCCGCCGTTAGGCGGCGGGCTGAGAGCGGAGGC
Organism: Rubrobacter sp.; assembly: GCA_035936475.1. GTDB lineage: Bacteria > Actinomycetota > Rubrobacteria > Rubrobacterales > Rubrobacteraceae > Rubrobacter_D. The sequence continues at coordinate 11,253 of DASYWA010000031.1, forward strand.
GAAGCCCATAGGGCGTAGCGTGCGGCTCTGGCCGGGGGCTAGAGCCCCAGAAACGGCTTGTTCTTTTTCCACACGAGCCAGGCGACGGAGAGGAGCCAGAGCCCGATGATGGCCGAGTAGGCGGGGAAGATCTGGCGCAAGTACTGCGGCGTCTCGCCCGTGTTTATTACGGGGATGCTGTCGTCGGTTGGGAGGCCGGCCCGCTTGAGGCCCTGCTGGGTGGTGTCGTGGAAGATGACGGTGCCGACGGTCTCGAGCTTGCCGGACCAGACGCGCTCGGTGGGGTTTCTGAGGTCCTGGGGGAGGCTCTCCGTGGTCTGGATGAGGAGGTTGCCCTGGGTCTCCTGGAGCCTGAAGTAGAAGTAGCTGGTGCTGTAGCGGGAGGAGATGGCTATCTCGGAGTCCTCCAGTCCGACGCGGTCGAGGTTCTCGCCGACGTCGGCCGTGCCGCGCACCTGGACGTAGTCGCCGATCTCGGTGCCCGCCGGGAGCCTGCCGGAGTTGAGCTGCTCGACGCTCAGGACCGTCGGCGCCCCTTCGAGGCCGTAGGAGAAGTTCGACGCCACGGTGGAGGCGGCGAAGGAGAAGACCATCACGATAAACAGGCGCATCAGCAGGGATGGGTTGCGCCGCAGCCAGGCCCCGAGGCCCCGCTCCCGGAGATCTTCGTCCTGCCTACCGGGGCCCGTAAGCCGGTTGGTGTCGCGCGTATCCACGTTCGACAGTCTAACCCAGCGCGCCGGGCGGGAACGGTAAGATTTCACAAGGTCGAGGCGTGTCGGGGGGAGGCCCGGGTGTGAAAGAGATCCCCGCGGGGTACGGGGGGCGGGCTAGTATGGAGGGCTGCGACGGTGTTATGCTGTCGGGCGGCTCGAGAAGCGCGGTTCTACGTCCCTCTTCGGGGGTAGCTGGAGGTAGCATTTTGGCGGAAGGGCGGGAGGCGGCGGAGCAGGCCCCCTGGTACACCGTGGTCGGGGTGATAGATG
>DASYWA010000032.1:0-2507 GCA_035936475.1 Rubrobacter sp.
CGGCGAGCCTGCCCGTCAGGCACGCCGCGCCACCGGTCGCGACCAGGAACGCCAGCAGCGAGAGTCCGTAGCCGATACCGGCGTAGGCCTCCTCGGGGCGCGCGACGTCGGCGAGGAGGCCTATCAGGACGAGCGCGAGCAACGGGCCGGCCCCGAGCCCGTCGTCGCCCCTGTAGGGTCTGGAAGAGGGGAAATCCATAAGAGAAGGGGATTGTAGCACCCGGGCGGCGGGCGACCTGCGCGAGAAAGCGGGCTGCGTTAAGCTGGTTGCCCTACCCGTGGGGACGGGTGGAGAGGTGCAATCTCTCGGAGAGGAGGAATCGTGGCGGCCGAGACGCAGACGATCCGGAACGTGTGCCTTATAGGGCACAGGGGCAGCGGCAAGACGCGCATCGCCGAAGGCATGATAGGCCTGGCCTCGGGCAGGGGAGGCCCCGCGAACGGCGCCCTGGACAACTCCGAAGAGGAGAAAGAACGCGCCATGACCCTCGGCATGGGCGTGGCGTCTGTGGAGTGGAAGGGGCGCCAGCTCAACGTCCTCGACACCCCCGGGGACGGGGGCTTTATCGGGGACGCCTTCGTCGCCCAGAGGGCGGCGGACTGCGCCGTGCTCGTCGTGCACGCGCAGGACCCCGTCCAGGTGGTCACCGAGCGCGTCTGGCGCCGGGGCGAGAAGGAGGACATCCCGCACTTTATAGTCGTCAACCACCTCGACCGCGAGCGGACGGACTTCGGGGCCGTCGTGGAGCAACTGAGGGGGCGCTTCGGGCAGTCGGTGGTGCCGCTGAACCTGCCCATCGGCCGGGAAGACGACCTTGCGGGCGTCTACGGGCTGCTCTCTGGCATCGCGTTCGTGGACGGGGAGCAGACCGCCGGGGTGCCGGCCGGCATGGAGGACGAGGTTGATGCCGCCAAGACCCAGCTCTTCGAGGCCATAGCCGAGAGCGACGACACTCTGCTCGAGAAGTACCTCGAAGGGGAGGAGATCTCCACCGAAGAGGCCTTCGAGGGGATCCGGAAGGGCATAGCCGAAGGCCTCATCATCCCGGTCCTCGCCGCGAGCGCCGAGCGCATGATCGGCGTCGACCGGCTGCTGGACGCCATCGCCGGCAGCGCCCCGAGCCCCGCCGACCGGGCCCGCTGGACGACGGAGGAGGGGGAAGAGGTAGCCTGCGACCCCGAAGGCCCGTTCGCGGCCTACGTCTTCAAGACCTTTATCGACCCGTACGCGGGACGCCTGAGCGTGCTGCGGGTCGTGGGCGGCCGGTGCCGCTCGGACGAGGCGCTCACCAACCCGCGCACGGGTTCCCAGGAGAGGCTCGGGAGCATCTCGCACCTCGTCGGCAAGGACCGCGAACCCGTCGACGAGGCCGTCGCCGGGGACGTGATCGCCGTCGCCAAGCTCAGGGATACGGCGACCTTCGACACCCTGTGCAAGCCGGAGAAGGCCGTCTCCTTCGGGCCGGTCGAGTTGCCCGAGCCCACGGCGGCGTTCGCGGTCGGGGCGAAGGCGCGCGGGGAGGAGGAGAAGGTCTTCGAGGCCATAAGGCGCGTCACCGACGAGGACCCTTCTCTAAAGCTCTATCGGTCGGAGTCGACGGGGGAGGACATCCTGGCCGGGCTAACGCAGATGCACGTCGAGCTCGCGCTGGAGCGGATCAACCGCCGCTACGGGGTCGAGGTCGAGGCGGAGGCGCCCAAAGTGCCGTTCAAGGAGACGATCACGACGTCCGCCAAAGCGCAGGGGCGCTACAAGAAGCAGACCGGCGGGCGCGGGCAGTTCGGGGACGCGAGGATCGAGGTCTCCCCGCTCCCCCGCGGCTCGGGCTTCGAGTTCGAGAACGCCATCGTCGGCGGCGCGATCCCGCGCCAGTTCATCCCGGCGGTCGAGAAGGGCATCGAGGAGGCGATGCGCGAGGGCACCATCGCCGGCTACCCGGTCGTGGACGTCAAAGTCCGCCTCCACGACGGCGCCTTCCACACGGTGGACTCCTCGGAGATGGCCTTCAAGGTAGCGGGCTCGATGGCCTTCAAGAACGCCGTAGAAGACGCCCGCCCCGTCCTCCTCGAGCCCTACGTCAAGGTGGAGGTGCTCGCGCCCGCCGAGATGGTCGGGGACGTGATGGGCGACCTCTCCGGCCGCCGCGGGCGCCCGATGGGGGTGGAGCAGCGGGGCGAGCGCCAGGTCGTGCAGGCCGAGGTGCCCCAGATAGAGATGCTCACCTACGCCCGCGACCTCCGCTCCATCACCGGCGGACGGGCCAACTTCCACGTCGAGCCGGGCCACTACGAGGAGGTCCCGCCCAACCTCGTCGATAAGGTGCTGGCCGCGAACGAGCGCGAGAAGGCGACGACGGGGTAGGTTCTAGGCTTCAGGTCTAAGGGGGACGGTCGGTTCGGCGGAGGGCCCGTTCCCGAACGTGGGGGCGGGTGGTATGGATCTGGGGCCCCGCGGCGGCCAAGTAGGGGAAGTCGGAGGGGCTCGGGGAGGCTCGGCATTTATGCCG
>DASYWA010000033.1:0-44185 GCA_035936475.1 Rubrobacter sp.
CGTAGGCGGCGCTGGTCCCGACCGCCACGAGGGTGCTCATGTTGGTGCCGCCGTGCCTCGCGGAGGCCCAAGCCGTCCTGTAGAACGTCGCCCCGGCCCAGAACTGGACTACCGTCGCCTGGATCAGGAGCAGCGGCGCCATCACCTCCATACCGGGTCCGAACGGCAGGTACATCTCCGCCATCATCAGCGCCCCGAGAACCAGGCTCACCACCCACTTGTTCCTGAGGTCCTCGAGCTCCCGCCCTCGCTCGCGCTCCCGAAGCCCCGACCCGCCCGCAGCCGGCTCTCGGGAGGCCGCCGCGGCCCGATTCTCGACCGCGCCGACGCCGTAGCCCGCCCCCTCGACGGCGGCCCGCAGCTCTTCTGGGCCCACGCCCGCGGGGTCGTACATGACCCTCGCCTTCTCCGTTGCGAGGTTCACCGCTGCCAACTCCACCCCAGGCACCTTAAGCAGCGCCCGCTCCACCCGCCGCACGCAAGAAGCGCACGTCATCCCCTCGACCGCGAGCGAGACCTCGCCACCGGAACCGCCACCGGAACCGCCGTCCGCATCCGGCCGCGCCCCAGAAGGCGTCTCCCCTACCCCGTAACCTGCGCCCTCGACAGCAACCCGCAGCTTCTCGCCGTCAGCCACCGCGGTGTCGACCGACACCCGGGCCCTCTCCGTCGCCAGGTTGACGCCGACCTCATCGACGCCCTCCACCCTGCCGAGCGCCTTCTCGACCCGCCGAACGCAGGAGGCGCACGTCATCCCCGTTACCGGCAACTCGATGACGCTCCTCTTGTGCCCGTCCGGCACCGCAACCTCCCGCTGGCCCGTCCCTATTATACCCCCCTACCCTATCTCGAAGTACGTCCACCGTCAAGTTTGGCGGGACGACCGCGCGGGGTCTGGAAGCACGGTCCCTTGCCTGGCGGTTAGCGATAAGAGGCGTCCCCTCCGGCAAGCGTGCCCCGACGGGGCCCGACGGGGGCTTTGTTGTCGGCCGAGGCGGGTACAGAGAGGGGGTTGCTCACTAGAGAAAGGCACCCGAATGGGTAAGGAAGGCGACAAGGACAGGAACGAAGGGGCCATGGACAAGGCCAAGGGCCGCGTGAAGGAGGCCGGGGGCTCCCTGACCGACAACAAAGACAAGAAGGCCGAGGGGAAAGCGGACCAGGACAAGGGCACCCTCAAGGAGAAAAAAGGTGCCGCGAAAGACCTCCTGAGCTAGCCGCAGGCCGCCGATAGTCGCGAAAGGCCGGGCTCCCGCAGACGGGGGGGCCCGGCCTTTCGTGCTGTATGCGTGAGAGATTTACCCTCAGACCGGAAGGGGCACCAGATGGCGGGCATCTTGTGGGCCGTTGTCATCTTGTTGCTGGCGTTGTGGGTGCTGGCGAAGATGGTCTTCGGCATCGTCGGCGCCCTGTTCCACCTGCTGGTGCTCGCGGCCGTCGTCGTGGTCGTCTGCAACGTGATCAGGGCCGGGGCGGCGCGCGGGACGTAAGCACAGAAAAAAGCACGGGCGGGGGCTCGGGCGTATACGAGCCGCCCCTCTCCTTTATCCTGGTGTTCGTGATCGGGATGCTGGCGCACTAGAGGCCCCCGATCAGGGCTCGGGATACGGCGCCTGTCTTCTCGCCCCTATGACGCGAACCGGCCGGACGCTCGATTTCGCGGCGGATAGTGCGGGGGCCGGGACCTTTCTGCGACGAGCCTCAGCGAGGCATCTTGCGGAAGGGTTTACGGTTCAGGTAGGCGGCGGTCCTCCACGCCCCCAAGGCGCCGCCCAGGGAGCCGACGATCATGTCCGTGACCGTATCCAGCGGCGGATTGTATATAACCGGGAACAGGGTATCGGCGATCATCTCCAAGACCTCCCACACGCCTCCTCCGACGAGGCCTACGACCATGCCCGCCGCCAGCGCCCGGCCACCGGGGACGAGGAGCGGCAACGCACCGCGCTTCTGGGCCAGTTCCGCGGCTAGGGCCACGAGGGCGAAAGACGTCAGAAAATGCGCGAGGTTATCGTAGAAGATTCCCTCGTAGAAGAGCCCGAAGATCATACCGTACAGATCGAAGACGAGGCTGACCGTCAGCGTCACGAGCACGAAACGAGACGGCTTGCTCGACCATCTGGTCATCCCCGTCGTCCTGCCCTTTCCGTTCGGTTTCGGTCGCCGCGAGGACCGCCGGGCCCCCGTCTTCCGGGGAGGCTCTCTTGCGTCCGCGCATGCGATTCTTCTGTCTTGTGCTTGGGGTAGACATGAAGGCCAGACCCAACACGCAGGATATTACCCATCCGTCGCCCGGCCAAACGGAACCCTTCGGCCCTTGCCGGGCCTACGAGGACCTCGGGGCGGGAGGCTCGCGCGAACGGCTCTAGCCGGCGAGGACGAGCGAGTAGATCCCGTACACCAACGCGAAAGTCGCCAGCGCCAGCGTCAAGGAGGCGGAGAGTTGCACCCAGGCAGGCAACTTTGCGAAGGCTCTACCCGGAGGTCCAAAGAGCCTTCTTGCCCTCACCTCCAGCCAGTCCATCAAGCGCGCGGCGGGGTAGAACTCGCCGGCGATCATGCCCAGTCCCAGGATGGCGGTCCCCCAACCCAGTACCGGCAGCCAACCGAACAGGGCGCTCAAGACGATGAGCGCCGCGCCGCCGAGGAGGTGCAAAAGGCTCGCGAGGTCGAACCTGCCGGACCTGCGGCCCCGGCGGAGCCGGTAGCGCTCGCGGAAGCGGAACCCTGGCCTAGCTGCCGCGAAGGTCCGCCAACCCGACTCTATGCGTCCGATCGCGACCTCGATTCCACGCGCGTATCGCCCAGAGACACCGGCATGCCGGGTTTACGCGAAGCACAGCGCCCCGCGGACCCGCCGCCCGGTGTGGCGTCAGCCTCCGGCCGCACCGGCACCTTACGCGAACGAGGCGTAGATAAAGACCGCCACGGCGGTCAGGACAATGCTTATTATCAGCAATTCTTTCAGGGTTCTCCCTTCTACGGTTGGACGGGGTCGCGTTCTTGGAGGGAGAGGAGCCTCGCGTAGAGGCCGCCGGAGGAGGCGAGGTCCTCGTGGGTTCCGGCCTCGGCGACATGGCCCTCTTCGAAGACCAGTATCTGGTCCACGTTCCTGACGAGCCGTAGCTCGTGGGCGATGACGAAGGTGGTCCTGCCCGCCGTGAGCTCCCGCCAGCTCTCCTCCACGGCGTTCGCCGCCTCGGCGTCCAGGCCGGCCTGGGGCTCGTCCAGGATCAGGATCGGGGTGTCGCGCAGCATCGCCCTCGCTATGGAGATGCGCTGGCGCTGGCCTCCCGAGAGGCTCTCGCCGCGCTCGGAGAGCATGGTGTCGTAGCCCTCTGGCATCTCGCGGACAAAGTCGTCGGCACCGGCGAGGCTGGCCACGGCCTCTATCTCGTCCCGGGCCGCGGTCGGTTCGCCGTAGGAGATGTTCTCGGCGACCGTCGCGCGGAAGAGCATCGGGTCCTGGGGGACAAAGGTGATCTGGTCCCGCAAAGACTTTAGCGTGAACCCCTTTATGTTGCGCCCGTCTACCAGCACCCGCCCGCCTTGCGGGTCGTAGAGGCGGGCTATGAGGGCGGTGACGGTGGTCTTCCCGACGCCGCTGACGCCCACGAGGGCGACCCGGCTGCCGGCCTCGACCTCGAAGTCCACCCCCCGCAGGACCTCGCCCGCCCCGTCCTCGTAGGCGAAGCGCACGTCCTCGAAGAGGACCCGCCCCTGGAGGGCTGGTGCCGGAACGGCGCCGGGCTCGTCCTTTACGGAGGGTTCGGCGTTCAGGAGGTCTATGATGCGCTCGCCGGAGACGAGGGACTTGCCGATCTGGTTCACCTGGCGGCTCAGCGCCCACAGCGGTGAGAGGAAGAGGGCCAGGTAGGCAATAAAGACGGTAAGGTCGCCCAAAGAGAGGCTGCCCGCGAGCACCTGCCGGGCGCCGAAGTAGACCACGAGCGCGGTGCCGAGGCCGCCGACGACGCCGAGGACGGCGCTGAACTTGGCCTCGATGACGGCGCTGTCCACGCTGGCGCGCAAAGAGTCGCGGCTCTCCTTGCGGAAGCGCTCCATCTCGTCGTCCTCGCGGGCGAAGAGCTTGACGGCCCGGATGCCCGTTATGGCCTCCTGCATCACGCTCGCGATGATGCCCTCCTTCGTCCTGACGACCCGCATCCGCTCGACCAGCGCCCGCCGGTAGCGGGTGACGGCCAAAAACAGGAACGGGACGGTAACGAGGGCGAGCAGGGTGAGCTGCCAGTCCAGCCAGAGCATCACGACGAGCATCCCTAGCAGGATCATGAACGAAGAGAGCACCTCCACCACGGAGTCCACGAGCAGCGTGCGGACCTCCTTCACGTCGCTGGTGACGCGGGTGATGGTGTCGCCGGTCCGCTTCTTGCCGTGGTAGTCGAGGCCCAAAGCGTGGACCTTCGCGTACAGGGCCTCGCGCATGTCGAAGACGGTCTCCTGACCGAGCTTTTGTAGCAGGAAGCGCCGGAACGAGGCCACGCTGCGGGTGAGGGTGAAGATGAGCACTATGAGGAACGCTATCGCGGCGAGCAGCACGGCCTTGTCCTGCATAAAGGCGGGCAGGAAGACCGGCGGGGGTTTGTTGTCCGTGAGGACGTAGTCGATGGTCAGGGCGAGCGGCCACGGTTGGGCCAGGCTCGTTCCCGTCTCGAGGAGCAGCACGAGCAGGGCGAAGAGCAGGCCCTTGCGGCGGGTCTTGAGGAAGGGCGTGAAGTTCGAGAGCGTCTCTCTCGTGCGCCGAAGGCCGGCGCGGGCTTCGATCAATCTTTTCACTCAAATAGGATACCGCACCCCCGCGGGGTAGAATGTGCGAGGCATACCAACAAGAAGCGTGGAGGCGTACAGACCTTGGCAAGAAGAGTGATCGCAGCCGTAGAAGACCTGCTCTTCCGGAGCAAGATCTCCGAGACGGCCACCCAACTCGGCGTCGAGGCCTCCTTCCCCCGCAGCCCCAAGAAGCTCGAAGACGCCCTCCGCACCTCCCCCCCGGACCTCCTGATCCTGGACCTCAACTCCTCCCGCTTCGAGCCCCTGCGCCTCCTGCAGTCCGTGAAGTCCGAGGAGGGAGCGAGGGACTTGAAGACGGTGGGCTTCCTCTCCCACGTCCAGAAGGACCTCGCGGTCGCCGCGAAGGAGGCCGGCTGCGACCGCGTCATGGCCCGCAGCGCCTTCACGAAGGACCTGCCGAGGGTGCTCGCCGGGAACGGGCCCTCCGACACGGTGGACGAGGCCGGCGTTGGCTGACGGCGCCTGGGAGCGCCTCGGCGGCGAGACGCTTCTCGAGACGCCGTACTTCAACCTCCGCTCCGACCGGCTGCGTTTGCCGGACGGCTCCGTGAAGGACCCGTACTACGTCCTGGAGCGCCCCGACGCGGCGACAATCTTCCCGGTCACGGAGGGAGGGGAGGTCGTGCTGGTGCGCCAGTACCGGCCGCCACTGGAGCGGCTGGAGCTCGGGTTGCCGGCGGGCCTCGTCGAGCCCGGCGAGGAGCCGGAGGCCGCGGCCAGGCGCGAGTTGTCGGAGGAGACCGGCTTTGGCGGCGGGGAGTGGGAGCCGCTCGGCGCGCTCGCCTCCTCCCCGAGCCTCAAGGACAACTGGGCCTACCTGTTTCTCGCGCGCGGTGTTCGGGAGACGGCCCCGCCCGACCCCGACGAGCACGAGACCATCGAGGTGGTGCGCGTGCCGCTTGAGAAGGTGTCCGGTCTCGTCCGGGCCGGCGAGATCGTCTCTTCGAGCGGCGTCGCCGCCGTTATGCTCGCCCTGGACCGGCTCGGCGAGCGTTCTTGACCCGCGGCGCGGAAGGCCAAAAGCGAGAACGAGCCCGCATTTCGGGTTAAGATGGTGCCCATGGGTGCAAAATCATACATAAATTTTTGCCTACGGTCGGGCGACGTACCGGTTTTGTATGCGTGATCTCAACGCCCCGCCCCCATCCGGCAACAATGTGCGGAAGTGGTACGAAGGTTACCGGGGAGTTGGGACGCGGTGAGAACCTGCACGAGGAGCGACCCGGAAGCGGAGGATTTCAGGTTCTCTGAGGTGCTCTCGGCGCTCTCTTTCGCGCTGGACCTGGTGGAAGGGCAGCCGGAGGGGCACACCGTCCGCAGTTGTTGGATGGGGATGAGGATCGCAAACCGGCTCGGGCTCGACGAGGAGAGGCGCTCGGCGCTCTTCTACGCCTTGTTGCTCAAGGACGCCGGGTGCTCGAGCAACGCCTCCAAGATGTCCACCCTCTTCGACGCCGACGACATGGAGGCGAAGAAGAGGGCGAAGACCGTGGACTGGACCAGCCTGCCCCACGCGGCGCTCTACGCGGCGCGCACCGTCAGCCCGGAAGGGTCGTTGCTGGCGAAGGCCGGGCGCATGCTCGAGTTCGCGGTCAGGGGCCAGGAGGCCTCGCGGTCGCTCGTCCGGATCCGCTGCGAGCGGGGGGCGGAGATCACGCGCCTCATGGGCTTTCCGGAGGAGACGGCCCAGGCGATCCGGGGCCTCGACGAGCACTGGGACGGCAAGGTCCACCCCGACGGCCTGCGGGGCGAGGAGATACCGCTTCTCGCGAGGATCTGCGGCCTCGCCCAGACGGCCGAGGTCTTTCTCACCGACCGTGGCCCGGCCGCAACGGAGGAGGTCGTCCGGTTGCGCAGCGGGCGCTGGTTCGACCCCGCGCTGGCGGAGGTCCTGCTGGCCGAGGCTCGGGAGAACGGGCTCTGGGACGACCTGTCCCGGAAGGACCCGTGGCGGGAGGTCTCGCGCCTGGAGCCCGACGACCGCGCCCTGAAGGCCACCCCCGAGCGCGTGGACCTCGTGGCCCGGGCCTTCGGCGAGATCATCGACGCCAAGTCCCCCTTCACCTACCGCCACTCCGAGGGGGTGGCGGCGGTGGCCGTGGCGATGGCCGGACGCGCAGGCCTGGGGCCGGAAGCGACGCGAAACCTGATGCGGGCCGCCCTCCTGCACGACATCGGCAAGCTTGGCATCTCCAACCGCATCCTTGAAAAAACCGGCAGCCTCACCGAGGAGGAGTACGCGAAGATCAAGCAGCACCCGAGGCTCACCTACGACATCCTCTCCCGCGTCGGCCCCTTCAGGCCCACCGCCGAGACGGCCGCGAACCACCACGAGAAACTCGACGGCTCCGGCTACCACCGCGGCATCGGGGCGGAAGACCTCGACCTCCACTCCCGCATCCTCGCCGTCGCCGACATCTACGACGCCCTCTCCGCAGACCGCCCGTACCACAAGGCCCTGCCCCAGGAGAAGGTCCTCGACATCTTGCGCGAGGAGAGCAGCACCAAGCTCGACCCCGAATGCGTCGCCATCCTCGAAGACCTCGCCGCCGCCGACGCGGTCTAAAGCGATCCGCTTCGCAGATCGCGCCGTCAGCCATCAGCTTTCAGCGGTCAGCTTCCGGGTGCCGCGAGGGTTCCGCTGTCAGCGTGCCAGCCTCGCGGCGGTTTGCAGGGAGAACCGTTAACGGGCCCGCGGCACCCGGCGCCGCGTGCGGATTCTACGGGATCGACGCAAAGAGAAAGCCCGGGGTTTCTCCCCGGGCTTCGAACCTCGTTCTAAAGCTGATAGCTGACCGCTGAAAGCGCGGTCTCCTCCGGAGACCGCCTAGCAGGTGAAGGAGCTGCCGCAGCCGCAGCCGCCCTGGACGTTCGGGTTGTTGACGGCGAAGCCGGCGCCCATGAGGCCGTCGACGTAATCGAACTCGCTGCCCATGATGTAGGGGACGCTCATGGCGTCGATGGCGAGCTTCACGCCCTTGGTCTCGAAGACCTCGTCGTCGGCGGCGATCTCGTCGTCGAAGTAGATGTTGTACTGGAAGCCGGAGCAGCCGCCGGGCCTGACGCCGATGCGGAGCGCGAGATCCTCTTCGCCCTCCTGCGCCATGAGGCTTTTGACCTTCTCCGCGGCGTTGTCGGTAATGCTAACGATGGTGCCCTGTTCGCTCTGCTGCATCAGCACCTCCCGTGCTGTAGGGGGATGGTTGGTGGACGAATTATTACACCCCCCTCCGTATACTTCAACGCCCCTTCCCGAGCAACGCGCGCGCCTTGCCCCGCAGCGCCTTGCCGGCCCGCGTCCTCCCCGAAGCGATGGCCCTGCCCGCCCGCGCGAGGAGCGAGCCCGGGTTGAGGGCGGCGAGCGCCCTCTTCCACGGCGGCAGCTCCCCGTAGGCCCGCAGGGCGCGGCGGTACGAGGGGTCCAACCCTTCGGCGCCCCCGTTCGCGGAGTAGAGGTGGTCCGAGTAGGCCCTGGCGAAGCGGCGCACGGGCTCCTCGTACACGCCCGCGGCGCCCGCGAGCAGCAGGAGACGTTCGGTGGGGGTCAGGGCCGGCGAGTCCGCCACGGCGGCGGTGTTGGGGCGCAGGACGTCGCGCAGGCGTCCCGTGAGGTCGCCGTAGAGGTCTTCTGGCCTGCCGCGGGCCGCGAGCGCCTTCTTGGAGACCGGGACCGCGGCGGCGAGCAGCGCCGGCAGGGCGACGAAGAGCGGCCACGCCGGGGCCCGCTCCTCGCCGGACCCCGACCGGGCTTCCTCTTTCTGCCGGTCGACCTCCCGATCCTGCTGCTCGGGGGTCGGGCCCTGCTCCGACGGCAGGCGCTGCTGGGCCAGGCGCGCCTCCTCCGGGCCGAGCGGCGAGGTCGGGTAGGGAAGGTCGGGCCTCGGGGCGTTGGCCTCCATGGCCGAGGGCATCGAGAAGCCGGGCGTCGGGTTGAACGGGTACCAGCCGACGCCGGGAAAGTAGACCTCCACCCAGGTGTGCATGTTCGAGCCGGTCACGACGTACTCGCCGGCTTCCACCTCGTCGCCCGTGGTGGCGCCGTAGACGACGCGCGAGGGGATGCCCATGTCGCGCATGATCAGGGCCATCGAGGTCGAGAACTGGGTGCAGAAGCCCTCCTTGCCGTCGCCCAGGAACTCCTCGACGGCCTTGTCGGCGCGTCGGTAGCTCACGTCCAGGTTGTAGACGAAGCCGCCGTCGTAGATCAGGTACCGCTCCACCGCCCGCGCCGCGTCGTAGGGCGTGGAGGTGTCGTAGTCCCCCTCTATCTTCCGGGCCGTCTCGGCGACGACCCCGGGGGTGCTGGGCGGAAGCTCCAGGAACTTTCTCTGCACGGCCGCCGGGTAGGTGGTGCCGGCGGCCTGGAGCTGGTCCTCGGTCGGCTGCGGGACCAGGGAGGTGACGCCGTACGTGCTCCCCTCCTCGAACGGCTCGTCGACCGACCAGGAGGAGTCGGAGTTCTGGACGGCGTCGAGGAGGCTGGTGTCTATGACCATGTAGCCACCGAACAGGACGTCCGTCTTCGCGTTGAGGACCTCGACGTCCTGCTCCACGACCCTGGTGGATACCTCGGGGTAGAGCTCCGGCCCGTCGTCCTCGGCGGGGCCCGTGGTGTCCGACCACCGGACGCCGTCGAAGGAGTCGAGCGTCCCCCCGCGCCACAGGAGCGGCTCCGAACTCTGGACCCTGAAGAGCTCGGCGTCCCTGCCCGCCTCCAGGTAGTCCCCGACGTCGGCCTGCACGTCGAGGCGGGAGGTGCCGCCGGTGCCGATGCGGGTCCAGTCGATCATGCCGGGGCTGACGGTGGCGTCGTTGAGGGGCAGCCGGGGCGCGAGCAGCGCGAGCGCCACCACGGCCGTCCCCGCCACGATCGCGGCCCGCCCAGGCCCCTCCTCCCCGACGGAGCCCGCCGAGAGCAACAGCCCCACGGCGCACGCCAGAAAGATCGTGAAGAAAGGTCCCGCCCCGTCCTCGAAGGCGACGGTCGAGAGGACGCCTATGGTCAGCCCCAGCACGGCCACGGAGAGCACGGGGCTCCCCTCGTAGAGCGCCGCCGACGTGGCGAAGGCCGCGACGATCACGACCACGGGCAGGAGCACGACGAAGACGCCGGGCGCCAGGTCGTAGGGCACGGGCTGGGCGTACATGACCAGCGCCGATTCGATGACGTCGTTGCCGATCCTGTACCCGAACGTCCGCCACTCGCCCGGGGAGAACACGGGCGGCATCCCGTAGACGGCGAGGATGGTGTAGAGCGCCCCCGCCGGCATGAGCAAGACGAAGCGCCACCGCCCCGCCGATCCGACGGCCGCCCCCACGCCAGCCGCGAAGAGCAGCGGCAAGAAGGCCCTCTCCCCCGCGATGATCGAGACGACCGAGAGGTCGCCGAAGCCCGTCGCGGGCTCCATGTACACCTCGCCGGTAAAGAGGATCGAGAAGGCCGCCCCCGTCACCAGCACCGCAGCGTAGAGCCAGTACCTCACCCGAACCCCCCCGTCCGCGTCGCCTGCCGCCCCCCTGAGAGGCCGGCCACGCCCCCTGGTCCCGCGACCACGCGCACCGTGGCCCCTGAGGTCTCCAGCAGCCGCAGCGACCGCGCGAACTCCTCTTCGCGCCCCTGCGCGCTCCCGCCGGTGCCTGGGGGCGTGCGGTAGGCGTGGGAGGCGAGGGCCACCACGACGACGGAGAGCCCGGCGTCCCGCAGGGAGCGGACCGCCGCCGGGAGCCCCGGGTCGCGGGTGCGCGAGACGAGGACCACGCCCTCGCCCAGGGCGCCCCGCCCTTCGAGCACGACCTCGGAGAGGGGGCGGGCCCCGTCGGCCCTTACCCGGGCCAGGAGCCTCATCGCCTGCCGGTAGGCCTCCTCGTCGCCGAAAGGCGTGGCCTCCACGGCCGCGTTCGCGCACAGCAGGCGCAGGGGCAGGCGTTCGTGGGCCAGGTGCCGCAGCACGGAGGCGGCCGAGGAGACGGCGTCCTCGACCTCGTCCTCGTTAACCCTTATGCCCTCCCGCCGGCAGTCCAGCGCGACCGTGTGGCGGCGCGGGGCTTCCAAAGAGAACTCCTTGACGAAGAGCTCGCCCGTGCGGGCCACGCTCTTCCAGTGGATGTGGCGCCGGTCGTCGCCCCGACGGTACTCGCGCAGGCTCGCGAACTCGTCCCCCCGCTGGCCACGCGAGCCCCGGGAGCCCGCCTCCATATCCCCGCCGCGCAGGGGGAAACCGGGGAGAGGGTGGGTCTTCGGGTAGACGACCACCTCCGTCTTCTCGGGGAAGGTGCGGGAGAAGCCGAGCAGGCCGATGGGGTCGAAGATCCGTATCTCGGCCGGCCCTAGCTCGTAGACCCCGCGCCGCGGGAAGGAGAGCGGGACCTCAAGCCGCGCCGTCCGGCCGTCACCCTTCGGGGCCGGGAACTTGAGGTTTCGGGGCTCCGGCAGGCGGTCGACGACCCCGGCCTCCGAGGCGCCGAACCGCGAGCGCGAGAGCTCGAGGACCACGCCCGAGGTCCCCCCGGCCGTGAGGTGGGTCCCCGGCGGCACGACGCGCGAGAAGCGGACCCCCCGGCTCCCGGCCATCCCGAGGACGAACGAGGCGACGGGCAAGGCCAGCAGCGCGTACGCGAGCTGGTGGAACTGGGTGGTACCTATGAGGCGGGCGATAAAGAAGACAGCCGCCCCGGCCGCGAGCACCTGCCAGCCGGCGGACGTCGGCCTGACGACGAGCCGGGTTTTGCCCTCCACGTCGCGGGCGGACCTCCAGAGCACCGTCCCTAGACCGCCTCGGTAACCGGCACCGAGGAGAGGATGTCGCGCACGATCCCCTCTGAGGCCCCGGAGGAACCATCGTCCGCGCCGGCGGACGGGATGATCCTGTGCCCCAAAACGCCAGGCGCCATCGCCTTGACGTCGTCGGGGGCGCAGTAGGAGCGGCCGTTGGCCGCCGCCCTGGCGCGGGCGGCCGACAGGAGCATCCGGCTCGCGCGGGGGGAGGCGCCGAGGTTGATCCCGCGGTGCTCCCTCGTAGCGGACGTCACCGAGACCACGTAGCGCAGGACGGCCTCGCTGGCGTAGACCTCCTCGACGAGCCGGCGCATCTCCATGAACTCTTCGGCCTCGACGACCGGCGAGAGGTCGGCGACGGGGTCGCGGGAGAGGCGGAGCATCTCCGTCTCGGCGTCCTCGTCCGGGTAGCCTATGCGCATCTTGACCATGAACCGGTCGAGCTCCGCGTGCGGAAGGGGGTAGGTCCCCTCGTGCTCGACGGGGTTCTGGGTCGCGACCACGCCGAAGGGCTGCGGCAGTTGCCGCGTCACCCCGTCCACCGTCACGGAGCCCTCCTCCATGGCCTCAAGTAGGGCGCTCTGGGTCTTCGGGGAGGCGCGGTTGATCTCGTCGGCGAGCACCACGTTGGCGAAGATGGGCCCGGCCCAGAACTCGAAGTCCCCGTCCCCCTGGTTGTAGACGTTGAGGCCCGTCACGTCGGCCGGCAGAAGGTCCGGCGTGAACTGTATCCTGCGGAACTCCGCCCGGATGGACCGCGCCAGCGACTTCGCCAGCAGGGTCTTGCCGACCCCCGGCACGTCCTCGATCAGCACGTGCCCCCCCGCCAGCATCGCCACCACGGCAACAAAGACGCCCTCGCGCTTGCCGGACACGGCGCGCTCGACGTTGTCGACGATGCGTCCGACCCGCTCCGAGAAACCGTTGTAATCCAAAGAAATCCTGTCCGTGATCTTGCGACGAGAAGAGATTATATCCTGTGCTCCGCCCTTCGGTAGTCGCGCACGCTGCGCCCTTCGGGCTCCGCTTGTCAGCACGGCCCCTTCGGGGCCTTTCAGCACGCTCCCTCCGGTCGCTCTCAGCACGCCGCCTGACGGCGGCTTTCAGTTTTTTCGGTGGCCAGCGCGACCTCCAGCGCCAGGCGCACTTCCCAGAACGAACGATCCGGCCAGAACCGGACCGCGCGTGCGGCAACAGGTGCGTCCCGAACGCTTCTGGCTGAAAGCGAGGGCCTTCAGGCCCGAAGCGGGCTGAAAGTGACGGCCGAAGGGCGTAACGCGCTGAGAGCGGAGCCCGAAGGGCGCAGCGGGCTGAAAGCCTCCCGCAGGGAGGCGTGCTAGGAGGCCGGCAGGCCTCCGTAAAACTGGTCCACGTAGCGGCGCTGGACCTCGTTCAGGTCGCGGGAGTACCAGACCATCACCACGTAGCGCGGTTCTTTGGGGGTGGTCTTCGGGTACATGCCGCACTCCATGGGCAGGCGGTTGCCCTTCCTCGCGTTGCACTTGGTGCAGGCGGTGACCACGTTGTCCCAGGTGTTCAGGCCGCCCTTGGAGATCGGCTTCACGTGGTCGCGGGTGAGTCGGTCGCGGCGTCCGAGGTCGCCCCTGTGCCTGGAGCAGTACTGGCAGCGGTAGTTGTCGCGGGCGAAGAGGATCGCGTTCGTCACGTGCTTTCGCAAACGACGGGGTATCTCGACGTACTTGACGAGCCGGATCACGAGCGGGTAAGGGTACTCGGACCTCTCCGAGCGGAACCGCTGCTCCAGGTTGGCCTCGACGATCTCGGCCTTCTCGGAGACAACGAGGACGATGGCCCTCTTGACCGGCACCAGGGCCACGGGCTCGTAGCTAGCGTTGAGCGTCAAGCATCGTGCCACGTCCGGGATTCTAACATAAGGTTATGCTTGGGCGCGCGGGATAGAGCGGGCTGACTAGCTCCCGAGCACCGCTTCCAGGATGGGGCTCGCGCCCGTTCGGAACGGGTCGGCCGCTGGCAACCCGGTCTCGTCGGCGACCTTCTCCACGAAGGCCCGCGCGGCCTCGTCCGTGAGGCCCCTCGTGTTGGCGCTCACGGCCACGACGGGGGCGGGTTTGACGAGGGCCGCGACCTCCTCGTAGAGGCGGGCGGCGCGGGCCGGGGTCGGGCGGGGGACGCCGGCGTAGCCCAAGGAGTCGTCGGGTGAGACGCACAGGACGAGGCAGTCCGGGCAGGAGCCGTGCAGGAGGCCCAAAGTGACGCCCGAGTAGGCCGGGTGGGCCAGCGAGCCCTGTCCCTCTACCAGGATCAGATCCGGAGAAGACTTCGCCGCCTCGAGCACGAGCATCTCCGAGACGCCGGCCACGAAGTCCGAGACGACGGCGTCCACGCAGACCCCCCACCCGGCCACGATCACCCCCGTCTGCCCGGTCGGGACGAAGCCGGTCGAGACTCCGGCCTCCCCCGCCGCCCTCTCCACCTCGAGCGTAGCGGTCATCTTGCCGATGGCGGCGTCGGTCCCCACGGTGAGCGCGACCTTCGGCCCGACGGCGAAGCCCTCGCCGGAGAAGATCGGCACCCGTGCGGGCGGCTCGCGCACGTCCCATACCTCGGCGCCCGGAAACTCAGGCGCGAGGCGCTGGTGCAGCCCGCCCACGATCTCGAGCCCGGCATCGGCGGCCCCCCTCAACGTCTGCATCCACTCCCCCGGCAACCGCCCCCCGGCCGGGGCGACCCCGACGAGCACGGAGGTAGGCTCGTGCGCGAGCGCCTCCTCCAACGACGCCACTACCGGGGCGTCGCGCTCGGGGCCTGGCAGAAGCCCCGGCATCGCTTCGGCGACGGTCCGGCCAGCCAGGTTCGAGTCGAGCACGGCGACTACCTCGTCCGTGCCGTAGCGAAGCACTCCGTGGGCGGTCTTCGCGTCGCGGAGGCGGCCCTCGGCCAGGATCGCGTACCTCCTGCGTCGCGGCGCGGCGGTCATAGCGGCTCCGCCCCGAGGCCGGGGGCGTCCGGGAGCAGGATACGCCCCTTGTCGTAGACGGGGCCGGCGAACGGGTCGTCCGCGAGGAGCATCGCGCCGTCGAGGTCCACGAAATCGAAGAGGCCGGAGACGTGGGCCGCCGCAGCGATCCCAAGCGAGGTCTCGACCATGCAGCCGAGCATGAGCCTCATCCCGTGGGCGCGCGCGGTGTGGACCATCTCCAGGGCCCCCCGGATGCCACCGCACTTGGCGAGCTTGACGTTGACCCCGGAGACGGAGCCGGCAAGCTTCGGCACGTCGCGGGCGTCCACGGCACCCTCGTCGGCGATCACCGGCACCGGATGGGCGGCCTCCGTGACCGCCCGCAGCGCCTCCGGACCTGCGGAGGCGGGGACGGGCTGCTCGATCATGCCAACGGTGCCGCGCAACTCGCGCGCCAACTCGACCGCCTCGTCGCCCGAGAACGCCTCGTTCGCGTCCACCCAGAGCTCCGCGTCCGATACCTCCCGCACGGCCCGCAGCGTCTCGACGTCGTCCCACCCGCCGAGCTTGACCTTGAGGATCGGGTAATGTCGAAGCCTCTGCGCATCCGCAACCGTCGTCTCCCTGTCGGCTATCCCCAAGGTGTACGCGGAGACCGGTACGGGCTTGCCGAGCCCGAGCATCCGGTAGACCGGCACCGCGAGCCGCTTGGCGGCGAGGTCGTGGAGGGCATTGTCCAGCGCGCCCAGCGCCGCCGGGGGCAGGCCGGCGTTCAAACGCAGCGTGCCCTCGATGTCCCACGCGGCCCCGATCTCGGCGCCCTCCAGCGCCGCGGCGACGCCCTCCGCGTCCTGGTCGTAGCGGCCCGAGGGCGCGGCCTCGCCCCGGCCGGTGAACCCCTCTTCTTCGACCTCGAGGACGACGCGCTCGAAGGTGTCGTCGGAGGAGCGCGCGATGGCGAAGGCGCGTCTGGTGTGCACCGTCAACTTCCGCACCCTCGTCCGCAAGATGCTCCCCTCCGCGCGAGTCCCGTCAGTCACATTGTAGCGGCGGCGGGCGCGGAGATTCGGGCCAAGGCGCGGGGGTCCGAACCTAAGAGACGTGACGCCCAGCGTTGCCTCCTCTCCGACGGAGAGTCAACCGCCATGATGGCGAGCCCGCTGGCCGCGGAGGGCCCGAACCCCGCGAGGGTTAGGCAGAAGCCAGCCTTCGCTATCCTCTCAAGCCTCGCAGCCCGGGAGAGGTAGACGCCGATCGCGCCGAAGGCGAACAGGCCCAAGGGCGGCGCGTCGATCAAGTGTACAAAGGCGTGGATCGCAGAAGGTCCCTTCTCGGAGGTCGAGCACGATCGACCCGGGAGCCGGACCAACCCGGCGAAGCTACCCCCGTCCTCGCCAGACGCCGGGCGGACCGACCAGCGACGCGACGATGGCCCCGACCATCATCAATCCCGCCGTCGCGTAGAGGGCCGGATAGTAGGAGCCGAGCAGGTCCGCCGAGCGCGCCAGCAGCACCGGCGCGCCGAAGCTGGCGATGGCAGAGGCGCTGAATACGCCCGCGTAGACCGCCCCGAGGCCCCTGGCGCCGTAGTACGAAGCTACCAATACCGAGATCGTCCCGTAGCCGCCCCCGTAGCAACTCATCACCACCATGCACAGGACGCAGAAGACCACCAACGACCCTACCGCAAGCGTCGGCATCAGGGAGAAAGCCGCGGCCTGCAAGCAGAACATCATCATAAAGACGCCGCGCCCGCCGATCCTGTCCGACAGGGCAGGCCACACTAGACGCCCCGCGGCATCCGACACGGAGATGATCATGATGAAGGCCGCGGCCAGGGCGGCCGAGGCGCTACCGATGGAGGTGGCCAACACCCTGGCCTCGGAGAGGATGGCGAGCCCTGCGGTCGTGTTGAGGAAGAACACGGCCCAGAGGGCATACAGCTGCCACGTCTTGAGGGCGTCGCGCAGGCGCCACGCGCCCCCTCCCTTCTTCTCGGCGCTATACGCGCCGGGCGAATCGCCCGCGGGGCCCGCTTGCCCGGGCCGGTAGCTCACGAACCAGGCGGCGCAGCCGATGAGGGCGGCATAGATAAGTCCCAGGAAATAGAAGGTCTTCAGCGGCCCGCCCGTCGCCGAGAGCAGGCCCTCCATGAGGGGTACGTTGACCAACGGCCCCATGCCGAACCCGATGAACGCGATGCCGTAGGCGAACCCCGGCCTCTCGGGGAACCACGATGGGAGTGCCGCGATGGGGGCCATGACGGCCAGCCCCAGCCCGACGGCCGCCACGAGCCCGTACGTCAGGTACAGCAAGGGGAGGCTCTCCCCGGCGAAGCTGCTCAGGAAGACCCCGAGCCCGTAGAGGAGGGCGCCCGTGACGCCGACGGCGCGGGGGCCCACCCTGCCCACCAGGAGGGCGGATACGGAGGCCACCAGTCCGAACACGAGGCTCGACACGAAGAACGCCGTGTTTACGTCCGTCACGTTCGCGCCGTAGAGTTCGGAGAGCGGACGCCGGAAGACGCTCCAGGCGTTGAAGGACCCGAGCCCGGCCATCATCGCGACCGAAGCCGCGGCGACCACCCACCGGTTCAAGGGGTTCCCTCGTCGCGGACGGGCTTGATACGCCAACCGGCAAGGCCAAAAATCTCCGAGCGCGACATCTTCCGAAATTACCATGCCATTCACCCGCGCACGTAAAAGGGTTACACGACGAAGCTCCGAGCACGAGACCGGCCCACGGCCCAGGTCGAAGCTTAGGTTTCCAAACCGAATACATCCGGCCATCCGCGCGTAGCACCCCTTATGCGAAGTAAAGGAGACCCGGGTGTGATTTCGCCACGCGATACCTCCCATAAGGACGAGAGGCGTACCGTAGTGTGACCGAAAATGGTGGTCGAGTCGCCCGTTCGAAGCCCACAGTTAAATGCTGGTTAAAAAACTGAAGCGTGGGAACCCGGCGTTTATACTGCAGTCGTCCGGGTCAGAAGAGCGGGAGAGGGCGGGCTCTGGTGGCGAACGAGGCGGAGATCCTGATAGTCGAGGACGACGAGGTCATCATGGGCACCCTCGCCTACAACCTCACCCGGAGCGGCTTCGGGGTAAGCCAGGCGACGACGGGGGTCGAGGCGTTGCGGATGGCGCGCAAGCTCAGGCCAGACCTCATCCTTCTGGACATCATGCTTCCGGGCGAGTCGGGTATAGAGGTGTGCGAGAGGATCAGGGAGCGGGACCGGGGCGTGATGATCGTCATGATCACGGCCAAGGACGCCGAAGAGGACAAGGTCCGCGGCTTCGAGGCCGGCGCTGACGACTACGTCACCAAGCCGTTCGGGATGAAGGAGCTCGTCGCCCGCATCAACGCGAACCTGAAGAGGGGCGAGACGGGCGGGCGGGGCAAGCTGATCGAGGCCGGCGACCTGCAACTGGACACGAAGAACTTCACGGCCCGCGCGGGCGACGAGCCGCTGGATTTGCGCCTCAAGGAGTTCGAGCTGCTGGCGGCGCTTGCCTCCACGCCGGGGGAACTCAGGAGCCGCGAGGAACTCGCCAAAGAGGTCTGGGGGCACGCGGGCGTCGGCTCTTCGCGCACCATAGACGTGCACATACGGCGAATACGGGCCGCGCTGGAGGAGAAGAGCTCCTACGATTTCATCCACACGGCGCGGGGCCTGGGCTACCGGTTCGAGGCCAGGCTCAGGGCCGGCGCCGCCGGGCAGCCGGGGTAGCGGTTGGCGCCTGAGGGGCGCGAGAACGGGGGACGCGAGGAGGCGAGGCCCGGCCCCGTCAGCCCCGACGAGCTGCAGAGGGTCAACAAGATCCGGCGCGACTTCGTCGCCAACGTCTCCCACGAGCTCAAGACCCCCGCGACCAGCCTGAAGCTCCTCGCCGAGAGCCTGGAGGAGAGCCTGGACGAGGACCCCGTCCAGGCCCGCCTCTTCGCCGCCCAGCTCAAAAGGGAGACCGGGCGGCTCGCAAACCTGATCACCGACCTCCTCGACCTTGCCCGCCTGGAGAGCCAGGAGAGGACGGACTACCCGGCCCTCGTGGACGTGCGCGGCGTCCTCATGACCGTGCTCTCCGGCATGAGGAGGGTGGCCCGCATAAAGGACATCACGCTGCAGTGGAAACGCTTCGGCAAGGCGGCCCGCTACGCCGTCCGCGGCGACGAGACGCAGCTCACCTCCATGTTCACTAATCTAGTGGATAACGCCGTGAAGTACACGCCGCCCGGGGGCAGGGTCGAGGTCACGGGGGGGACGGAGGGGGACGAGATCGTCGTCAGCATCGCCGACACGGGCATCGGCATCCCCGAGGAAAAGCTCTCGCGCATCTTCGAGCGGTTCTACAGGGTGGACAAGGCGCGCTCGAAGGCGACCGGCGGTACGGGCCTCGGCCTCTCCATCGTCCGCCACGTCGCCGAGAACCACGGGGGACGGGTCACGGTCGAGAGCACCCCAGGGGAGGGCACGACCTTCACCGTCCGCCTGCCCCGCGCCTGAGCCGGCGGTTGCCCTCGCCCCGGACCTCGCTGGGGCCACGTGGCCCCGGGGGCCGCTTCGTCGTAAAATACGTCCCAGAATGCGTACCGGAGGCGGGCTACTGTGCCTGGCGTGGCCCTCGGGTGGCGTGAACCGATGCAAGCAAGAGGTAAAACATGAAGATGGCGTGCAAACTTTCGCCCGAACCCTCCCCGGCCTCCCGCCGGGTCTACCCTCTCGGCGGGCGGGCTGAGGAGCGGTGTGTTGCGGGGTCGGGATGGGCCCCAAGGACGCTTTGAACACGGTCCGGGCGCGTCTGTACCTGGGGTTCGCGCTGCTGCTCGCGATGATCCTGCTGCTGGCCGGCGTGGTCGCCTACGAGTCCTACAGGATCTCCGCCGTCAACCTCGAGTACCAGGAGCGGGCGGTCGACCTGCACCAGCGCGTCGACGACTTCGAGATCGGCCTTCTCAACATGGAGACCGGCAAGCGCGGCTTCCTGCTAAACGGCCAGGAGGTGTTCCTCGAGCCCTACGAGCGGGGCCGCAGGGACTTCGAGGAGGAGCTCGAGGAGGCCCGCCAGATCAACGCGGCGGGCAGGGAGGTGCTAGATCCGCGCACCCTGGACGAGCTCGAGGCGCAGTACGAGACCATCGTCGACCTCTTCGAGGAGCAGATAGCGACCCGCCGCGGGGGCGAGACGAGCCCCGAGGCGCTCCAACTCGGCCGGGGCAGGGCCGAGATGGACAGCGCCAGGGAGATCCTGGCCCGCCTGCAAGAACAGGCCAGGGAGAGCCAGCGGGAGGCCCGCGAGGGCACCCAGGACGCCGTCAGGCGGGAGACGACGCTGGCGATCCTGCTCGGCACCTTAGCCGTTCTGACGGTCTTGGGCTACGTGCTCTACGTCCGCCGCGGCGTGATCTCCCCGCTCCAGAGGCTCAGGGAAGGGGCCACAAAGGTAGGGGCGGGGGACCTGGGTCACAGGATAGACCTCCGCTCCAACGACGAGCTCGGCGCGGTGGCCGTGGCCTTCAACGATATGCTCGACAGGCGTCAGGAGTCAGACGAGGCGCTCAAGGAGAGCGAGCGCCGCTTCGCCACCCTGCTCTCCAACGCCCCCACCATGGTCTACCGGTGCGCGAACGAACCCGGCTGGCCCTTCGAGTTCGTCAGCGCCTACGTCTACGAGCTCACCGGACATGCCGCCGAGGAATTCCTGGGCGACGGCGGCCTCCAGTACGAGAGCCTGATCGTGGAGGAAGACCGGGGGAGGGTGTGGGACGAGGTGCAGGCCGCCCTCGCCGCGCGGGAGCGCTTCAGGATCTCCTACTCGATCTGCCACACGGACGGCACCACGAGGCGGGTGGAAGAGTACGGACAGGGCATCTTCGACGAGAGAGGCGACGTGCTGGCGATAGAGGGCCTCGTCGCCGACGTAACGGAGCGCAAGCAGGCGGACGACAGGCTGCGGGAGGCGGAGGCCCGTTACCGCACCGTGGTGGAGCAGATACCCGCCATCACCTACTCCCAAGAAGTCGACCACGGCGGCATGATCACTTACGTCAGCCCGCAGGTAGAGGACGTGCTCGGGGTCACGCCCGAGGAGTACGTCTCCGACCAGGATCTCTGGGTCAGGCTCATCCACCCGGACGACCGAGAGCGGGTCCTGGCCGAGGACGACCGGACCGACGAGACGGGCGAGCCCTTCAAGATCGAGTACCGGATGCTCGCGCGGGACGGAAGCATCGTGTGGCTGCGCGACGAGGCCGTGCTCGTGCGCGACGAGGGCGGGACCCCGCTGTTCTGGCAAGGCTTCCTGCTGGACGTCACAGAGGAGAGGGAGGCGGAGAAGAGGCTGCGCGAGGCCGAGGTCCGCTACCGCTCGCTGGTCGAGAACATACCGGCCGTCATCTACACCCAGCAACCGGGGGATCCGAGCCTCACGACGTACGTGAGCCCGCAGATAGAGACCATGCAAGGCTACACCCCCCAGGAGACGCTGGCCGACCCCGAGCACTGGACAAAGACGCTCCATCCCGAGGACCTCGAGCGGGTCCTGGCCGAGGACGAGCGGACCAACAAGACGGGCGAGCCATTCGCCGCCGAGTACCGGCAGTACGCCAAAGACGGGAGCGTCGTGTGGGTGCGCGACGAGGCCGTGCTCGTGCGCGACGACGAGGGCACGCCCCTCTACTGGCAGGGCGTCCTGCTCGACATAACCGAGCGCAAGGCCGCCGAGGAGGCCGTCAGGGAGAACGAGGAGAGGTTCAGGCAGCTCTTCGACCAGTCGGTGGATGCCCTGCTGGTCCACGACGCCTCCGGCAACATCGTGGACTGCAACGCGGAGGCCTGCCGGTCGCTCGGCTACGAGCGGGAGGAGCTCCTCGCGCTGCAAATAAGGGACATCTCGGCCAACCTGGTCACCGCCGCGGAGATGCGTTCGGTAGGGGAGCCAACGCTCTGGGAGCGCGCGCTCTCCGGCGAGCCCGGCAAGGTCGCGGGCATCCACCGGGGGGCGCACCGCCGCAAGGACGGCACCACCTTCCCCGTTGAGGTGTACGTGGGGTCCGTGAACTATGGCGGGGAGCGTCTGATCTTCGCCTCGGCCCGCGACGTCACCGAGCGCAGGCGGGCCGAGGAGGCCCTCAGGGAGAGCGAGGAGAGGTACCGCACCCTCGTCGAGGCCGTCCAGGAAGGCATAGCCTTTATCGACCCAGATGGCGGGCGAATCAGCTACTGCAACGAGGCGTACGCCGAGATCCTGGGCCTCACGGCCGCGGAGATCGTCGGCAAGTCCTTCTTCGACTTTCTCGAAGGGGAGGAGAGGGAGAAGATGCTCCGGCAGCGGGAGCTGCGCCACGGGGGCGTAAGCTCGTCTTACGAGGTCATCGCCAAGGCCGCCGATGGCACGGAGAAGATCCTCTCCGCGACGGGTTCACCTATCTTCGACGCCGACGGCTCGTACGCCGGGGCGGTCCAGACCATCTTCGACGTCACCGAGCGCAGGAGGGCCGAGCAGGAGCTTCGCGAGGCCGAAGAGCTCTTCCGCAGCGCGTTCGACGATGCCGCCGTCGGTATGGCCCTCAACGACCTCGACGGACGCTTCACGCAGGTCAACCGCTCGCTGTGCGAGATGCTCGGCTACACGGAGGAAGAGCTCCTCAGCCGCACGTTCAAGGACATCAGCCATCCGGAAGACCTGGACGTCAGCGTGAGCCGGGTCGCGGAGCTTCTGGAGGGGAAGATAGAGGGGTACCAGCTGGAGAAGCGCTACCTCCACGCCGACGGTCGACCGGTCTGGGCGGCGCTCAGCGTCTCCGCCGTGAGGGATTCCGAGGGGTCCCCGCTGTACCTGATCGCCCAGATGCAGGACATAACCGAGCGCAAGGAGGCCGAGGCGCGGTTGCGCAAGAGCCAGGCCCGCCTGGCCGAGGCGCAGCGCATGGCCAGCATCGGCAACTGGGAGTACGACCTGACGACCGGGGAGGTAACCTGGTCCGACGAGGTCTTCCGCATCTACGGCTACGACCCGCAAGCGTACGTCCCCACGTTCGACAGGCTGCTGGAGATGGTGCACCCCGACGACAGGCACCTGCTCACCGAGCGCCTCGAAGGCGTTGTGGAGCGGGACGAGCCCTACGACTTCGAGCACCGGGTGATCCTGCCCGACGGCGCGGAGCGCGTGGTCCACCGCAGGGCGCGGGTGGTCCGCGACGAGGAAGGCAGACCGCTCAGGATGCTCGGCACCGTCCAAGACGTCACCGAGCGCAAGAAGGCCGAGGAGGAGATCCGCGAGCTCAACGAGTCCCTCGAAAACCGGGTCGAGGAGCGCACCGCCGAGCTGAGGGCGAGCGAGGAACGCTACAGCCTGGTGGTCGAGGGCTCCAACGACGGCATCTTCGACTGGGACCTTCTCGACGGCAAGATCTTCTGGAACGACCGCCTCTTCGAGATCGTCGGCCTCTCGCGCCAGACCTTCACGCCGACGATCGACGCCTTCTTCGAGCTCGTGCGCCCGGACGACCGCGAAAAGGTCTCCGAGAACCTCACGGCGCACTTCGAGCGCGGCGAGGAGTTCGAGGTCGAGTTCGGGATGCGGCACGCGGGGGGCGAGTACCGTACATGCATAAGCCGCGGCAAGGCCCAGCGCGACGGGGACGGGAAGCCGTTCCGCATGGCCGGCACCGTGACGGACATCACCGAGCGCAAGCGGGCCGAGGAGGAGATCCGGCGCCTCAACGAGTCCCTCGAAAACCGGGTCGAGGAGCGCACCGCCCAGCTCCAGAACGCCATCTTCGAGCTCGAGCGGGCGGGCGAGAACCTGAGGAGGGCCAAGGAGGAGGCAGAGTCGGCCAACCGGGCCAAGAGCGAGTTCCTGGCCAACATGTCCCACGAGATAAGAACCCCCATGAACGGGGTCATCGGCATGACGGGACTCCTTCTGGACACGGACCTCACCGAGGAGCAGAAGGAGTACGCCGACACGATCCAGCTCTCCGGGGAGAGCCTGCTCTCGATCATCAACGACATCCTGGACTTCTCCAAGATAGAGGCGGGTGAGATGCGCCTGGAGACCATAGACTTCGACCTGCGCACGGCGGTCGAGGACGTGGTGGCCCTCTTCGCGGAGCGAGCCCACGACAAGGGCCTCGAGCTGGCGAGCCTGGTGGACTACGACGTGCCGACCGCCCTGGAAGGCGACCCCGGCCGCATCCGCCAGATCCTCACGAACCTCGTCGGCAACGCCATCAAGTTCACCGAAGAGGGCGAGGTCGTGCTGCGCGCGGAGCTGGCCGAGGAGGACCCCGAGCGGGCCACGGTGCGCATCTCCGTCAAGGACACGGGCATAGGCATGACGGAGGAGCAGCAGGCCCGCGTCTTCGAGTCGTTCTCCCAGGCCGACGCCTCCACCACCCGCCGCTACGGCGGCACGGGCCTCGGCCTTACCATCTCCAAGCAGATGGTCGGGTTGATGGGCGGGGAGATCGGCGTCGAGAGCGAGCCGGGCGTCGGCTCCACCTTCTTCTTCACGCTGCCGCTGAAAAAGCAGCCGGGCGACGCCCGCAGGGCGACAGGCCCCCCGGCCGACCTCAGGGACCTGCGGGTGCTGATCGTCGACGACAACGCCACGAACCGCCACATCCTGCGCAAGCAGCTCTCTTCCTGGGGGATGGAGAGCGGCGAGGCCGAGGAGGGCTTCACCGCCCTGGAGGAGCTCCGCGAGGCCGCGCAGAGGGGCGCCCCCTACGGCCTGGCCATCCTCGACATGCAGATGCCGGGGATGGACGGCATGGGGCTCGCCCGGCGCATAAGCAAAGACCCCGCCATCGCCAGGACCCGGATGATCCTCCTGACCTCGATAGGCCAGCGCGGCGACGGCGACGAGGCGCGGCGGGCGGGCATTGAGGCCTACCTGACCAAGCCGGTGAGGCAGTCGGAGCTCTACGACGCCATCGCCACCGTGATGGGCACCCCAGAGGAGGCCGGAGAGGAGGGCGCGCCGCTCGTCACCCGCCACACCCTGCGCGAGATGCATACCGGCCACCGCGCCCACCTGCTCCTCGCCGAGGACAACCCGGTAAACCAGAAGGTCGCGGCCAGCATACTCGAGAGGCTCGGCTACCGGGTGGACGTGGCCCAGAACGGCCTGGAGGCGCTCGAAGCCCTCGCGCGCAACCGCTACGCCGCCGTCCTGATGGACGTGCAGATGCCCGTGATGGACGGCCACGCGGCGACGGCCGAGATCCGTCGCCGCGAGCGCGAAGCGGCGACGCTGGCAGGAGGGGACGGGGGGACGGGCATCCCGATCATCGCGATGACCGCGAACGCCATGCAGGGCGACCGGGAGAAGGCGCTCGCCGCCGGCATGGACGACTACCTCGCCAAGCCGGTGCGCCAGGAAGAGCTCGAAGAGGTTCTGGGCCGCTGGGTCTCCCGGGAGGAGGCCGGCGTCGCCTCCGAAGACGGCGCCCCGGCGGCCCAGGCGGTTCAGGACGGGAACGGTAGCGCCCTCGACCCGGAGGTGCTGGCGAACCTGAGGGACCTCGGGGACGCGGAGTTGCTTGCGGAGCTCGCCGGGATGTTCTTCGACGACGCCTCCTCGCGCCTTGAGGAGCTACGGGAGGCCGTCGAGGCCGGGGACGCAGCGGGGGTGAAGCGGGTCGCCCACACCCTCAAGGGGAGCAGCGGCAACATGGGGGCCGCGCGGATGTCAGCCATCTGCTCCGAGCTGCAGGACGTCGGGGCCTCCGGTGACCTGGCACGCGCTCGGGGGCTGCTCGAACGGCTCGAAGAGGAGTTCGGGCGCGTCCGCCCGGCGCTGGAGGCGGAGCTCGAGGACGGGCCTTGAAGATACTGATCGCCGAAGACGACGCCGTCTCCCGCACGATCCTACGGCGCGCCGTGGAGAAGCTCGGCCACGGGTGCCTGGCGGCCTCCGACGGCGAGGAGGCCTGGGGCCTCTACAAGGAGAACCCCGACATCGACGTCATCATCAGCGACTGGATGATGCCGGGGGTGGACGGGCTCGAGCTCTGCCGCAGGGTCCGCGACCACGGTCGGGAGGGCTACACCTACTTTATCTTCCTCACGGCCCTCGGGGACAGGGAGCACCTCCTCCAGGGCCTCGAGGCCGGGGCCGACGACTACCTCTCCAAGCCCCTCGACCGGGACGAGCTCGGGATGCGCCTGACCTCGGCCCTGCGCGTCACCGAGCTGCACCGGCGCCTCGCCTTCCAGAACGAGGAGCTCGAGAAGCTCAACCGGATGCTCTTCGAGCAGTCCCGCCAGGACCCGCTGACCTCTCTGGGCAACCGGCTGCGCCTCCGGGAGGACCTCCAGGTCCTGCAGAGCCGGACGGAGCGCTACGGCCACAGCTACGCCGTAGCGCTCTGCGACGTGGACTTCTTCAAGGCCTACAACGACCGCTACGGACACCTCGCCGGCGACGACGTGCTCCGGCGGGTGGCCGCGACCATCTCCTCCGGCCTGCGCACCGGCGACGCGGCGTACCGCTACGGCGGGGAAGAGTTCCTGGTGGTGCTCCCCGAGCAGGACGCGCGGGCCGCCGCCGCCACCACCGACCGGCTGCGCGGGGCCGTGGAGGCCCTACAAATACCGCACGCCGACGGGACCCCCCGGGGCGTGGTCACGATCAGCGCCGGCGTCGCTATCTCCACAGAGGCCAGGGACGCCGACGCGCTGCTCAAGGCCGCCGACGATGCCCTCTACGCCGCCAAGAAGGCCGGCCGCAACCGCGTCTCTCGGGCCGGGTAGAAAGTTGGGCACGAGACCAACAACGACGATGCCCCCGCCGAAGGCCCCAGGCGTCAGGCGCGGGACGCGGCGGGAGAGAAACGCCTCGGTGTATCGCTCAGCGTATCGCCTAGCGCCTCGCGCGCCACAGGGCGGTCCTGACGCGGGCCGCCAGCTCGTCCGGGGAGAAGGGCTTCGTCACGTAGTCGTCGAGGCCGGTCTGGAGGCCCTCTATGACGTCGTGCTCCCCCTGGCGGGAGGTGAGCATGATGATCGGGAGCTTCGCCACGTCGGCGTCGGGGCTGCTCCTGATGCTCCGGGCGAGCTCCAGGCCCGTCATCCTGGGCATCAGGCTGTCGGTGATGACGAGGTCGGGCACGAACCCGTCCTCCAGCAGGCGCAGCGCCTCCTGTCCGTCCTCGGCCTGGGTCATGTCGTAGCCGAGGCCGGAGAGCTTCGCGACCACTATGCGCCGCACGATGCGGTCGTCGTCGGCCATCAGAATCTTCGAGCCGCTTGTATCCAAGAGTTGATCGCCTCGCTAAGTGCTAGCGTACACATTACCGAACTGCAACGTCGGGTAGGAATCATAGGTCCAACCACTAGAGGGATTGTAACTTGTCGCAGAGTCTGAGTCTTACGCTGTGGGCCGTCGCGGCCATGGCCGTCCTCAACATCTTCATGGTGGCGCTCACGGTGGGGACCAAGGCCCTGCGCGGCCTGAGGTGGCGCAGGACGAAGGCGAGCACCAACAAGCTCGAGTCTGCCCTGGACAATTCCCTGATCACCGGCGAGGTCCACCCTGACCTTCTCGACCTGAACGACCGGGAGAAGGACCTGCTCGCGATCCTGATGGTCGAGTACCTCTCGGTGCTGAGCGGGACGGAGAAGGACCGGCTCGTGGGTCTTGCGGAGGAATCCGGCCTCGTGAAAAGCTACTTCGACAGGCTGCGCTCGCGCCACCGGTGGCGCAAGGCGCGGGCCGCGGAGAACCTCGGGTACTTCGGCGGCCCCGCGGCGGTGGCCCCCCTGACGACGCTCCTCGGTCACCCGGACGAGACCGTCCGGGCTGTGGCCGCCAGGGCCCTGGCCCGCATCGGGACCAGGGAGGCCGCCGAGTCCCTCGCCGAGACCCTGAACGACCCCTCGGAGCTCACCCGGCTGCGGATGGCGGAGAACCTGGAGCGCATCGGCGCTTTGGCGGTCGACCCCCTCGTAGCGACCCTGGAAGGCGACGCGGCCGGGCAGGCCAGGGTGCTGGCGGCCCGGATCCTCGGTTACCTCAGGGCCGCGGAGGCCCGCCCGGCCCTCAAGAGGGCTATGCTAGAAGGCCAGCTCACCGATCTGCGGGCGCAGGCGACCCTCGCCCTCGGCAAGATAGGCAACCCAGAAGACGTGCCGGCCCTCCAGGAGGCCGCCGGCGACGAGGAGTGGCCCGTGCGGGCGCAGGCCGCCAACGCCCTTGAGATGATCGGGGACGTCTCGACGATCCCCGCGCTGCAAGAGCTCACCCTCGACCGGGAGTGGTGGGTGCGGCTCAACGCCAGCCGGGCCCTCGCGAACATAGGCCCCGAGGGGGAGCGGGCGCTCGCCCGCGTCCTAGAAGGCGCCGACCGTTACGCCCGCGACCGGGCCGTGGCCACCCTCGAGGAGCGGGGTGTTACGCGGCGGGTCGTGGGCGAGCTGGCCCAACCGGGCGAGAGGGGCGAGGGGGCCAAGGCCATGATAGGCGCCATGATCTGGGCCGGCTCGACAAAGTACCTGACGCGCCTGGCGAACACGACTTTTCACCACCTACGCCGACGGGGAGCAGACCAACACCGTCGAGAAGAAGCTGCCCTTCGAGGCGACGGCCGGCTTCCACGAGTACCGCATAGACCTCTACCCGACGAGGGCCGAGTTCTCGGTGGACGGCAGGCCCGTGCATACCTTCGACGAGGGGCTCCCGGGAGACTCCATGAAGCTGATGGTGAACGCCTGGTACCCTGAGTGGCTGCCAGGCAGAGAGCCCGGGCAGGACGGGTACACCCGCGTCGACTGGATCCAACGCTAACCCTCCCGCCGCCCGGCCGCGACACGGGGGTCGCAGATGAGGACCGGGCTCTCGACGCCCCCGGCCGCGCCCGGTATGCTGTCGAGCTTGTGGGCGCGCAGATGAGCGTGAACGCGCTTTTCGGCTGGAGCCCTGAGAACCCGCTGGAAGAGATCCTGGAGCGCGTGATCTCCTACGTCCGCGAGCAGCGGTCGGACGCGGCCATCGCCCGGTCGTAAGGGAAGCCTCCCGCCGATCAGGAGCCGGTGCCCGGGCAACCGAAACCTCTGATGCCTGAAAGCTGCTTCTGCACCCAGTTGCCCTTCTCGTTCTTCTCGTACTTGTTCTCGACGGCGCTCCACGCGACGCGTGGGGCGCGGCTCTCCTCCCCGTACTGCATCTCGGCGGAGTCGAAGGCCTCCTTGTAGATCTCCTGGGCGTGCTTGGGCAGGTTGTTCTTCACGCCGCCCGGCAACTGCGTGATCTGCTTACATAACACCCCTTCTCATTCCATTAGCATGTCCCGTTCAGTACCCGGCCGGACGACGAACGATCGTCGCCGGCCGGCGGGGAGGCTCAGGCGAAGTGGTCCCAGCCCGACAGGTCTTCCACGACGTCCCCGTCGCGCCTGAAGGCGGCCTCCCCCGACCCCGTAACTTCCCCCACTACCGTCACGGGCACCTCGCTAGCCCTGGCGAGGGCCGCCAGGACCCGCTCGGGGGCGGAGACCAGAAGCTCGTAGTCCTCCCCACCGGTCGCGGCGAGCATCAGGGGATCTCGGCCGAGGCCCGCCGCGAGCCCTCGCGTGTCTTCGGACACCGGGAGCCTGTCGAGGTCCACCACGCAACCGACCCCGCTCCTCTCGCAGACGTGGCGCACGTCGGAGGCGAGGCCGTCGGAGAGGTCGATCATGGCCCCCACCCCAAGCCGGGCCGCCGCCCGCCCGGCCTCCACCCTGGGCCGGGGCCGCAGGTGCCTCCCCTTCAGCCCCTCGAAACCGTCGATGCCCCCTTGAAGCGCGAGAAGCCCCGCCGCGGACGCGCCGAGATCCCCCGTCACGGCCAGCAGGTGCCCCGGCCTCGCCCCCGAGCGCAAGACCGGCCCCGTCTCCAACTCGCCGAGGATGGCGACGTCCACCGTGAGGGCGTCGGCGCCGGTAGTGTCGCCGCCGAGCGGGTAGACGCCGAACTCGCGGCAAGCCTCGGCGACCCCCCCGAAGACGCCGAGGGCCGTCTCCGGGTCGGGCGCCGCCCCCGAGACCAGGACGAACCGCGGAATCCCCCCCATGGCCGCCACGTCCGAGGCGTTGACGGCCACCGCCTTGTAGCCCACGTCCTCAGGCCTCGCCCAGGAAGCCTCGAAGTGACGCCCCGCGACCAGCATGTCCGAGGCCGCGGCCCAGGTCCTGCCCCCTATCATCACCACGGCGCAGTCGTCGCCGATGGGCACGAGGACCTCAGCCGGCGCCGGCGGTAGCAGGCCCGAGAGCCGCCGGACGACGTCGAACTCGTTCAACGGTCCCCGCGCCGGAAGTGCCGGCCCGGGTCGAGGTACGCCCGGTAGCGCCGGATCACCTCCCGAGAACGACGGCCGAGACCCAGAGAGCCCCCTCGACGGCCGCGGGCCGCGGGGCGGAGGGCGGCAGCAAGAGGGGTGACCGGGACCAGCCCCCACATCGGGAGAGCGGGCGCGAGAAGCGCGATGCCGAGGTAGCGCGCGGCGCGGGGGTCCGCCCCGGGGGTCTCCCGACGCCCCATTCAACTCTCCATCGCCCGGATCTCGGCCCACATCCGGTCCGAGTCTTCGGGCGTGTACCAGGTGCGGAGGCCGCGCCACTCCTCCTCCGTCGCCCACAGGTGCCCGTCGTGGGCTGCCTCCTCCAACCGGACCTCGCCGCCCCCGTACCGGGCGAGAAAGCCGACCCACGCGTACAGCTCCGGGTCGTCGGGGGCCTTCCAGGGCTCGACCCGCGTCCACCACGGCCGCAGGGGACCGTCGATCTTTAGGCCCGTCTCCTCGCCCGCCTCGCGCCTGGCGCAGACCTCGAAGTCCTCGCCGGGCTCGAGCATCCCGCCCGGGTTCTCCCAGAGCCCCGCGGGGGGCTTCCTGCGCCGCATGAGGAGGGCGCGCGGCTCGGGACCCTCCGGGTCGGCGATCACCACGCCCGCCCCCAGGATGGCGTTGGCCACCCCATCGTCGCCCCCGCCGGCGGGCGGGGCGGGTCTGTTCGGCGACGCCCGGCCGAGCGCCCCGACGGGGCCGGCCACGCGGCGGACGTTCTCGGGGGCCCACCAGCTCGGCAGTTCGAGCCACTCTTCGAGGGTGACCCACCTGTGGTCGAGGTGCTCGTGGGAGATCCTCACCTCCTCCTCGGCGGTCCTGCCGACGAAGGTCACGGCGGCCAGCGCGCGCCCGCTCGGGGCCTGCCCCACCCAGGTCGCAAGGATGCCCTGCGGGGCGACGAGCATGCCCGTCTCCTCGTAGAGCTCCCGCACCGCGCCCTGCTCGAAGCCCTCGCCCGGGCTCAAACGCCCCGCCGGCGGCTCCCAGGTGCCCGTCGGCCGCTGGAGCAAGAGCATCCGCCCGTCGCCCCGAACCGGCAGGATGCCGGCGACGAGATCTGCCCTCACGACGGAGAGGTTTTTAGAGGTTCCGGCACCCGAGGAGTATATCTTTTGGCGAGGTCTTGGGTTTTGAGCCTAAAGCCTCACGCGCCTCTATCCCAGGATCGACCGCAGCTCGCGGGCCGCCCCCTCAGGATCTTCGGCGTCGAGGACGGCGCGGACGACGGCGAAGCCGGGGGCTCCGGCGGCGGCGACGGCGGGGGCGGTCTCGAGGGTTACGCCGCCGATGGCGAACCACGGGACGGGGAGGTCTTCGCGGGCCAAAGCCCGGATCAGGGCAAGCCCGGCCACCTCACCGTCCGGCTTTGTCGGGGTGGCGTAGACCGCCCCGACGCCGAGGTAATCCGCGCCCCCGCGGACGGCCTCCAGGGCTTCTGCGACCCCCCCGGCGGAGCGCCCGACCACCGCGCCCGGGCCGAGGACGCTGCGGGCAAGCGGCGTAGAGGCGTCGTCCTCGCCGAGGTGCACGCCGGCCGCCCCGACGAGGCGGGCGAGCTCCACGTCGTCGTTGACGGTGAACCGGGCGCCGGCGCGCCCGCACGCTTCCTTGAGCCTCTCGGCGAGCGGGATCAACTCCTCCCTCGGGGCCCTCTTGTCTCGCAGTTGGACTATATCTACCCCGCCCCGGACGGCGGCCTCCACGCGGTCTGCGAGGTCGGGGCGCGGGTCCGTGACCAGGAGGAGCTTGGCCCCACTGATCTTCACGACTTCTCGAGCCTTTTTGGGGGCCAGGCGAGCACGTCGAGGCGTTCCGAGAAGTGCAGGAGCGGCGGCGTGTCGGGAAGGGCTACCCCGATCTGCTCGGTCATCCGGAGCGTCCGGACGTCGGCCTCCGCGGGGCGCAGCGGCCAGAGCTGATGGTGGATCTCCCCCCGCCGCACGTTGCCCCTCCCGTCCGCGGCATAGAGGCAGTAGCGCTCCGTCAGGAACCTCTCCAGCGACCCCGGCCGGCTCTCGAAC
This sequence comes from Rubrobacter sp., assembly GCA_035936475.1. GTDB lineage: Bacteria > Actinomycetota > Rubrobacteria > Rubrobacterales > Rubrobacteraceae > Rubrobacter_D. Next base: position 31,882 of record DASYWA010000033.1, read on the forward strand.
GGCCCGCCCGCCGGCCGGTAGCGCCCCGCGAACTCCGCCGGCGGGGCGCCCCGGTGGGTACGGACGCTGCGGTAGTGGACCTCCTCGCCCTCCTTGCGGCAGGACATCCGGGCGTCGAAGTACGGCAGGTGGAAGGTGGCCCGCGCGAGGCGGACGGCAACGGGGTTGTGCGCGTCGAGGGAGAAGAACCAGATTCCGGGCTTCCCGCCGGCGCTCACGTACGTGCGGAGGTTCAGCTCGGGGAAGGCCGAGAGCCCCGGCACGGCCGGCAGAAAGCGGGGTCTCACGCCGCTCATGCGGAACGGGACGACGCCGAGCCACGCTTCGCCGTCGAAGGTGTCGAGGTTCAGGGCCAGTGGCACGAGCGGGCGCAGCTCGTCGGCGGGGACGGGCCAGTGCATGAAGAGCAGGTCGTGCCAGCTCATGCTCAGGGCCCAGGGGCCCGCGGGCACCGGGTACGCGCGGTGGTCCGCGTTCTTCAGAATCTCCTCCGCCCCGGGCGTCCGACTCATGCCCGGAAGATACGCCCTTCCCTCCCCCCTTTCAGTGAACGGCGACCCCGACGCCGGGTTCCGCGCCGCACTCATCCGACCCACCCGGACCTTCTCAAGGCTCTCAGGAGCACGTAGCCGATAACGGCGCCGGGGATGCTGGAGAGGGCAAAGGCGACCATCAGGGCGACCAGGCCGCCGCCCGCCGCCCCGAGGAACGGCGAGATCAAGACCGCCCCGAGCGTCGCCCCGACGAGCACGGTGCCGACCGGCTCGAACAGCGCGGCCTCGTCCCGGCGCAGGTACCGGTAGGCGAAGCCGACCGCGAGCGCCCCGAAGGGGCTCCCCGGAAAGGCGAACACGCTTCCCGTACCCACGGAGAACCTCAAGGTCGCGGTGACGAGCGCCGAGCCCGCGGCCCACCACGGTCCCAGCAAGACCCCGGCGACCGCGTTTATGGCGTGCTGGAAGGGGAAGACGCGCGAGGCGCCGACGGGCACGGCGAAGGACGAGAGCAAAACCCCCAACCCCGCGAAGAGCGCCGCCAGCACGAGCTTGCGGGTGGCCCTGCCCGCCGGTCCCCGGACGCCACTACCCAACGGGCAGTTCCTCCACCCCAAGATGCCCGTCGAGGCCATCCGGGTCGGCGGCGAGGTTTGCCAGGGCGTCGAGCAGGCGGGGTTCGAAGGTGCCGGGGCCATCGGCCGCCTCAGCGGCGACCTCCCCCGCCCGTCCGAAGTAGGAGAGGGCCCCGGCCACCGTCTCCGCGCCGCCGCAGACGGCGGCGAAGCATCCGACTATGGCCGTGGAGGCGCAGCCGCTCCCGACGATGCGGCCCATCATGGGGTCGCCGTTCTTAACGGCCAAGAGGCGCTCCCCGTCGCACACGTAATCCGCCTCGCCGGTCGCCGCGACGGTGGTGCCGAGGCGCCCGGCGGCCCCAACGACGGCGGTCCTCGCGTCGCCGCCGATGCTCTCGACGCCGCGCACCTCGGCGGCGAGGCCGGCGAGCGTCGAGATCTCGCCGGCGTTGCCGCAGACGGCCGCGAAATCTATCTCCGAGAGGAGCCTCTCGGGCGTCTCGGTCCGGAAGCGGGTGGCCCCGGCGCCGACGGGGTCGAGGACGACGGGGATGCCGCGGCGGTTGGCCTCCCTGCCGGCCAGGATCATGGCCTCCACCCAGGCCCCGTCCAGCGTCCCCATGTTGATGACGAGCGCTGAGGCGGTCGCCGCCATCTCCTCCACCTCCTCTACGGCGTTCGCCATCACCGGCAGCGCACCCGTCGCGAGCGTCGCGTTGGCGACGAGGTTGACGGTGACGTAGTTGGTAAGGTGATGCACGAGCGGTCGTTCCTCCCCGAGCCTCCGCAACGCCTCAGAAGCGTTCATCGTCGACACCCCCCAAAATACCGCCGAGCGCGTGGACCGGGCCCGCGCCGGCCCCGATCTCCCCGAGCCCGTGCCGGACCGCCTCGGAGGCGACCGCCCGGGCGCGCCGGGCCGCCTCTACAAGATCCAGGTTCCGAGCCAGAAAGCTCGCCAGCGCCGAAGAGTGCGTGCAGCCCGCCCCGTGGGTGTTCTCCGAGGGATGCACGGGACCCTCTATCCTCTCGAACCTTTCGCCGTCGTAGAGAAGGTCCGCGCCCGAAGAGGTGTGACCGCCGGTGACGATCACGGCGCCCGGTCCGAACTCGTGGAGCGCCGCCGCGGCTTCCTCGATCCTGCCCTCATCCACGGGCTCGCCGAGGATCGCGAACGCCTCGTTCACGTTCGGCGTCAGGACCCGAGCGAGCGGGAAGAGCTCTCTCTTGTACGTCTCGACGGCCGCGGGCTCCAGCAGGGTCGCCCCGCTCTCGGCAACCATGACGGGGTCGACGACGAGGTTCGGCAGCCCCAGGCGCCCGACCGCGCCGGCCACGGCGGAGATGATGCCGGCGTTGAACAGCATCCCGGTCTTCATGGCGTCCGCCCCTATGTCCTCGGCGACGGCCTCCATCTGCTTTACCGCGACCTCCGGCGGGAACGGGTAGATGTCCGCAACGCCCACGGTGTTCTGGGCGGTGGTGGCGACGATGGCGGTCGTACCGTAGACCCCGCAGCGCAAGAACGCCTTGAGGTCCGCCTGTATGCCGGCCCCGGCCCCCGAATCGCTCGTCGCTATGCTCATCACCCTTTTCAAGAGCCTCCTTCCGGCAGGTACTCGTTGGTCATCGCCGCGTCCACCTCGACGGGCCGGGGGAGAACCCCGTTCTCGACGGCCCAGTCCACGTAGGTCTCCCACTCCACGGGGTCCTGGTAGCCGACCGGCTCCCCCTTCTCGACGAAGAGGGGCGCCGTCAGGCGCAGGGTCTCCTCGACCACCTTTGGATCTAGCTCCTCGTTGGCGTTCGTCAGGGCGTGCCTGGCGGACCCGGGGTGCTCCGCGGCGTAGGCGTGGCCCTTGGCCAAGGCGCCGACGAACCGGCGCACGGTCTCCGGCTCCTCGCGCGCGTAGCCGTCGCTCGTGGCGACGACGAGCTCATTGTAGTTCGGAACGCCGACCTCGGAGAGCTTTATGACGTTCGTCTCGAAGCCCTCCTGGGCGAGCTCGACGGCCTCTATGTTCCAGTAGGCGTCCACCACGGCGTCCACCCGCCCGGAGGTCAGGGCCGGCCTGAGGTCGTAGCCGACGTTTACCTTCTCGACGCTCGAAGGGTCCTGGCCGGCCTCGCGCAGGACGGTGTCTATGACCGCCGTCCCGAACGGGGTCCCCGCGTAGCCGACCTTCTTGCCCGCCAGGTCCTCGGGCCCCGTGATGCCGGAATCTTTTAGGCTGATGATGGAGTTCAGCGGCTCCTGCATTACCGCCATGACGGAGACGGCGGGCACGTCGCGCGCGGCGGCGTTGGTCATCTCGTTCTCGTAAGAGATGCCGAACTCGCTGCGCCCGGCGGCGACGAGCTGGAGCACGGCCGCCGGGTCGGAGGGCTGACGGATGGCGACCTCCAGGCCGGCGTCCCCGAAGAAACCCCTCTCCTGGGCCGCGTAGATGCCGGCGTGGTCGGCGTTTGGGTACCAGTCGAGCGTCAGCGTCACCTTCTCGGGACCCCTGGGGGAGCCTTCGCTCCCCGAGGCCCCGCCGCACGCCGCGAGCGCGGCGCACAGAGAACTTACGAGTAAAACCACAAAGACCTTTCTCAAGGGAACCTCCCTGGGCACGATTAAACGGGACCGGTGCGCGACGGGGGGTTACGTGACGGCTACCATCAGGCTCACTCCCTTCCGGTGGGATTACCCACTTCAGGTTCAAAGCGTCTCGGCCGATCGCCGACTCTCAGCCGCCCCGGGTCTCGGGGAAGCTCCGCCGTGGTTTGTTGTGCGGACTATAGCAGAGCCCCCTCCCGCCCGCGCCGTAAGGTCCAAGGGGCGGCTAGGCGTTGCAGGAGGGCGACAGCGAGGAAGAGGGAGACGCCCATGGCGGAGAGGAGCGCTATCTCGGCAAAGAGGCGCGGTATCTCGAACTGGGCCTTGTCCTGGATCATGAGGAACCCCAGCCCTGCGCTCGACCCCACCCACTCCCCGATCACAGCCCCGACGACGCAGTACGTCACGGCGAGCCTCAACCCCCCGAACAGGAAGGGCAGCGCCCCCGGCACCTCGACCATAAAAAACGTGCGCCACCGTCCCGCCCCGAACGAGCGCATCAGCCGGATCAGGTCCGGCTCCGTCGCCCGTAGCCCGTCCACCGTCGCCACCGTTATCGGGAAAAAGCAGAACAAGACCACCACGAGCACCTTCGGCAGGGGCCCGTACCCGAACCACGTGACGAGTATCGGCGCGACGGCGATGATAGGCAAGGTCTGCGACGCGACGAGCCACGGGTAGAGCGACCTCTCCATGAGTGGCGATCGATTGATGACGACCCCCGAGACCACCCCGGCGACGACCGCCCCCAAGAACCCCGCGGCGGCCTCCCCCGCCGTGGGCAGCGCGTGCTCCAGGAGCAACCCGCGCGACTCCCAGAACGCCCCGGCGATCGCCGCGGGTCCGGGCAACAAGAACGCCGGCACCCCGAAAAGGCGCACGACGGCCTCCCACCCCGCCAGAACCAGGACGGCGAGCAGGGCCGCCGGCAGCGCGCGCCCGGCCCGGCCCCTCAAACCGCCACCCCCAAGGCGCCCAGGAGCCTTCCCTTGAGGCGGGCGAACCCGCCCGTGGTCTCGACACCCATCGTGCGGGGACGCTCGAGGTCCACAGGGAGGTCCAGGGCGACGCGGGCCGGCCTCGCCGTGAGGACGACGACCCGGTCGGCGAGCAGCAGCGCCTCGTCTACGTCGTGGGTGACGAGGACGATCGTCGCGGCGAGCTTGTCCCGGACACCGAGGAGCCACTCCTGGAGGTGCCGGCGGGTAAGGGCGTCGAGAGCCCCGAACGGCTCGTCGAGCAGCAAGACGTCGCGCCCGAGCAGGGCCGTCCTCAGGAGCGCCGCGCGCGACCGCATCCCGCCCGAGAGCGTCCACGGAGGCCTCTTCGCGAAGTCCCCGAGCCCAAACCTCGCGAGCGCCTCCGCCGCCCGGGCACGCGCCTCCCTCCTGGGCGTCCCGCCGGCCTCCAGGCCCAAGGAGACGTTGGCGAGGACGCTGCGCCACGGTAGGAGCAGGTCGCTCTGGGGCATGTAGGCGACGGAGCCGGCACCCGTGAGCGGGACGCCGTCGAGGAGAACGGCACCCTCGTCGGGGACTTCGAGGCCGGCGAGGAGGCCGAGCAGGGTAGACTTGCCCGCGCCGGAGGGCCCGATCAGGGCGACGAAGGTTCCCGGCTCGACCTCGAGGTCCATGCCTTCCAGGATCCTCACCCCACCCCTCGTAACCCCCACGCCCCGGACGGCAAGCTTCGGCTCCGTACCCACCGGCCCGGTCAGTCGCGTCCCGGTGTTCTTCATGCGCGGATCAGGCCCTCCCCGCGTTCGCCTCGAAGAAGGCGACCTCTAGCCTCATCGCCCGGCGGTAGGCGGCCCGCACGGCGGGGGTGTCGTCGGCGTAGCGGTCGAGCAGCCCCTCCAGCCGGGCGGCGAGCGCCTCGAACCCGGGGTCGGCGTAGGTCCGGATCCACTCCGCGTACGGGCCCTCTTCGTCGTGCCCCTCCTCGGCGAGGGAGCGCCCGAGAAAGGCGTAGAGCCTCATGCAGGGCGTCATCGCCGCGCAGATCTCGCCGACGTCCCCGAGCGCGGCGGTTGAGAGCAAGAACTCCGTGTAGGCGAGCGTCGCCTCCCCCGGCCCGACCCCGTCGAGGGACGCCCCCCACCGCTCCACGTAGCCGCCGTGCAACTCCAGCTCCTCGATCACGCCCGACAGGAGCCCCGCGAAGGCTTCTACGCCGCCGCGATCCGGGCTGCGGGCGAGGGCGAGCGCGTAGGCGCGGGCGAAGGCCTCCAGAAAGAAGGCGTCCTGGGCCACGTAATCCTGGAAGTCCCCGAGGGGCAGGGTCCCGTCACCGAGGCCCCGTACGAAACGGTGCCCGAGCGCCGCCCGGGCGAGATCTGCGCTCTCCTTCCACAGGGCGGCGGCGAGGCTCATGCGGCCCCCCCGGCGAAGGCCATCCCCCAGAAATCCCGCTCCAGCCGGGCGACCGCCAGGAAGGCCTCCTCCGCCCCCTCACATTCCTCCCCCGCCGCCCCCTCGAGGGCGCCGTCGGCCGCCTCCTCGAGCCCGGCCACGTAGCCGGCGAAACCGGGGACGGTCCAGTGCTCGACAAAGGGGCGGTAGTCCGGATGGCCCGGCGCCGCGCCCTTCCAGGCATCGAGGTAGGCCCGCTCGGCGGCCCAGAGCGCCACGATCCCGGCCGGGTAAGACCCGTCTTCCAGCTCGGAGAGCAGATCTCGGTAGGCGGCGGTCGTCGGGTGACGCGAAACGTCGAGCGCGAGCCCCTGGTCCGCCGCGAGGCCCTCGAACCATCCGAGCTCTTCCTCAAGCGCCACCAGTCCGCCGATTATTACGGCCTGGGCCGGGCGGGGCGCCCGCGCGAGCAGACGCGACTGGAACACCAGAAGGTCGGAGACGAACAGGTAGTCCTGCACGAGCCAGGCCTCGAAGGCCCCCTCGGGCAGCCCCCCGTCACGCACGCCGTCGAGGAACGGGTGCCGGGTCGCTTTACGCCAGGCCTCCGCGTGCCGTTGGACCAGCTCGCGGGCCTTCACAACTCGTCCCGCCGAGGGCCGTCCGCAATGCCCCGAACCTCGATAAACGGTACAAGCAATCTTCTCTCCTTCGGCGTTGTCGTCTGGCGGACCGACGCCCGATGCTCTTCTAAATCTCCCCATCTCTTGCGGCCCGCACGCCCCTGGGCGGCGCGTGCGTTTCCGTCGGGAAGGCTTGCCCCTTCCAACGTACCCTTCACGCGAGCGCGTTCTCCTTCTCGCGGATCACCAACAGCGCGCCCTCCCCCACGGCCACCCACGCCTTCCCGGCGGACAGCTCGTTATGGAACCCTAAAGTGTCCCCCGCCTCCAGTCGAGCGTCCCGGAGCGGGTACTCGAAGCCCTCGAGAGTGACGCCCAGCGCCGGCCCGGCGACCGGAAAGACGGAGACGCTCTCCCCCACCTCCCCCTCCACCGTGCGGGAGCCGTCCTCGACCACGAACATCTCCCCCCAGGCGGCAAGGGCGGTCGCCCGAACCCCCATCCGCTCCGCCGCCAGCAGCAGGTGCGGCAGCGCAAAGACGGCGTCGAGCCTCCCCCCCGCGGCGCAGAGAAGGTCCATGTCGGCCGCCCCCCTCTTGCCGGCGGCCAGCACGGCCAGGTGCCCGTCCATCTTGTCCTTCCTCGGCGGGTGGCGCTCCAGGGAGGCCCCCCGATCCCCCAACTTTCGCGCCCCCTCCTCCCCCAGCGAGTCCATGTCGCCGACGACGAGGTCGGGGACGATGCCCTCGCGCAGCGCGTGAAGGGCGCCGCCGTCGGCCGCGACCACGAGGTTGGCCCGCCCGGCGACGAGCCGCAAGAGGTCCGGCGGGTCCGCAGCCCCGTTGAGGAAGACGGCCGCGCGCAAGCTAGTGAACGGTGGAGCGCCGGTACCGGACCTGGCGCGGCGACGGCTGCGCCCCCTCAAGCGCCCGCAGCAACACCACCACGACCACGAGGGCTATGGCGAGGCTCGGGACCAGGTACGCCACGTTGTACACGCCCGAGTAGACGTAAGGGTTCCAGCCCTCCGGCGCGTAGGAGGCGAAAAAGACCACGCCGGAGACGAAGTGGCAGGCGAGGCGCGCCGCTACGGCGACCGTGGCCCCGATAACCGCCCCCCGCACGGTCGGCCGGAAAAGGCCGGCAAGCCCGAGGGCGCCGAAGGCCAGCGGGTAATCGAAGAGGACCTGCACCGGGTGGTAGACCTGCGGGTCCGTGGCCAGGTTCAGCAGGCTGTAGACCACGCCGGAGACTATCCCGACCCACGGCCCCTGGCGCAGGGCCAGCAATATCAGCGGCACCATCTCCAGGGAGATGGACCCCCCGTAGGGCATCTTGAAGAACTTGATCAGGCCCAGAACGAACGCGAGCGCGATGGCGAGGGCCGCCTCGGTCAAGACCCTCGTGTCCCTGAAAGCGTTCAAAAGCGCACCCTCCTTCGGATACTCGGGGATGCGCCGACGAGACTCTCTTATCTCCCTGCGCCGGCATTACCCGGATCAGGTTCAGCGGGTCGGCTCCGGACCCTCAGGTCCATCTGCCCTCTCAGCCTCGCGGCTCCCCGGTTGTTTGTTCCCCTAGTCTATCTAAAGGGCGCCCCCCGCGCCACCCCCCGCCTCCCACAACAGTCCGAGTACCGTCGCCGCGTCCGAGATGCGTCCATCCCGAACCATGGCCAGCGCCTCCCCGAACGGCACCTCCACCACCCGGATAAACTCCGTCGGCTCCGGACTTGGCCCCCGCCCATCCCTCACCGCCAGGCACCTGAAGACGTGCCCGACCTCCGTGCTACGCCCGGTGCTCGTGTGCACGCTCGTCAGCCGCTCGAGCCCCTCGGCCCTGTACCCGGCCTCCTCCATAAGCTCCCGCCGCGCCGCCTCCGACGCCTCCTCCCCCACCTCAACCCCCCCGCTCGGCAACTCCAGCGTGAACGCGCCGAGCGGCTGCCGCCACTGCCGCACCAGCACCAGGTCGTTCCCCCCCGTCACGGCGACCACGGCCGCGAACCCGCCGCTCTCCAGAACCCCGTACTCGATGGCCTGCCCGCCCGGCAACTCCACCCCGTCCACCCGGAACGCGCACCACGGGCTCCGGTAGATGTACTCGCGCCCAAGCGTCCGCCAGCTCCCGTCCTCCATGCGCCGGAGTATATCCTCACCGTCTGTATAATCTTGCTCCGTGAACGTTACAACATCGAACATGACGCATGGTATCGAGGTCGGGGCGAGCGTCTTCGCGCCCGTGGCGCCCGAAGATTTCTTTTGGGCGGTGCTCGACGTGCGCGGTTTCCCGGTGTGGGCGCCAGGGGTGCGGCGGGTCGAGGTGCTCTCGGGGGAGGGAGGAGCCGGGATGCTCTCGGAGTGGGAGGTCTCGTTCCTGGGTCTCACGATGAAGATACCCAGCGTGCTGGAGGAGGCGGAGGCTCTGTCACGGCTGCGCTGGACCTACGATGGTCCGGTCGAGGGTTGGGGCGAGTGTTTCGTAGAAGGCGTCGGGGACGGGGCGGTAGCCACCTTCAGGACGGAGGTTGTGCCGGCCGATCCGCTTCTCGCCCGGCTCGCCCGCGGTGGGGTCGCAAGAAGCGCGGCCCGCGGCCACCTGAGGCGTTCGCTTCTGCGGCTCGGCGGGCTGGTCTCGGGAGAGGAGTCGCGGGTGCTCGTGGGTCCGGCGGCGCGACCCGCCGGATAAGGACGCCGCCACGGTCGCAGGCGGGGTCCTTGTCTGCTGCCCACGCAGCGACTTTACGGTCTTGCCGCCTCCCCGGTAGCGCAGGGCGGCGCGTGTAGTACGCTATCGCAGCGTTTCGGGGCGTCACCGGTGAGATCCAGTACCTCCGCAGGTCCCACGTTCGCCTCTCTCGGCCCGCGCTTGTCGCCCGGGGTTGACGGAAGTTTGCTTCGGTCGGGCACCAAAAAAGGGGCCCCCCCCTCGGGCCCCTCCCTCACCAGATCTGTGGCCGGTCTCTACTCGAAGTAGTTGGCGGCCTTGGCGATGTAGCTCTCCTGGTCGTCGGGGACCTCGTCCTCTGGGTAGATAGCCTCGACCGGGCACTCCGGCTCGCAGGCGCCGCAGTCGATGCACTCTTCGGGGTTGATCATGAAATGGTCGCCCGCGTCGTAGATGCAGTCCACCGGGCATACCTCGACGCAGGACTGGTCCTTCGTGCCGATGCACGGCTCCGTGATAACGTAGGTCATCTGGCTTCTCCTCTCGTAAAACCTCTCGTCCTGGCGGCTTTATAACAGCCGCATAGCGACCAAACCACCCGCCGTTGACGGCCGTCATCGTCGCCCATGACCGGGGTCATCGCGCGGTGTGATCTAGATCAAAAATCCCGCAAATCGGCGGGTTATTGGGAAAGGTTCTCAGGTTCTAAGGCTTAGAGGACCTGATACCTGGAGCCACAGAACCCTCTCTCACGTCCGGGAGCGGAGCTCGGCGGGCTTGAGGATGGTCACGGTCTTGCCGTCGAGGCCCAGGATGCCCTCCTGGGCGAGGCGGGAGAGGGCGCGGGAGAGGGCCTCGCGCGAGATACCGGTCGCCTCGGCCATCTCCTGGCGGGAGAGCGAGGGCTCGAAGACGACGCCCCGCTTGGTGACGCGGCCCTCCTCCGTTGCGAGGTTCAGGAGCATGCGGGCCACCCTCTGGGGGGCGCTGCGGAAGACGAGGTCGCCGACGAGGTCTTCCAGCTCGCGGGCGCGGGCGGCGAGCACCCGGTTCAAGCGGACGGCGCCGGCCGGGAAGCGGCCCATCACGTCGAAGAGGTCGTCGCGGAAGACGGCGTAGAGCACGCAGTCGGTCAGCGCCGTGGCGCCCTGGCTCTGCGGGCGGCCTTCGAGGGCGGCGCCGAGGCCAAGGACGGAGCCGTCGCCGACGACGCCAAGGATCTGGTCGCGCGCCTTCGGACCGCCGACCGAACGGTAGAGCTTCGCCCGCCCCTCCCGCATAAAGTACACGGCTCCCGAAGGCTCGCCCTCCCGGTAGAGCGCCGTCCCCGCGCCGAGCTCCAGCACCTCGGCCGAGATCGCGAGCGCCTGGAAGAACCCCTCGTCGAGCCCCTCTAAGAGCTCGAACTCCTTGAGCCCTTCGAGCTTGGTCAGGTGCTCCACCGCCCGGCACCGCGCCCCCGGCAGCCGCGCCCAGGACGGCGGCGCGTTCTCACCGTACACGGGAAGGGATCCTCTCTGAAAGTCGCCGCTTCACGATCCCTTTATACGCTACGTGGCGAAGGATTGCGATACGACAAACCGGCCTCCGCCTCTTCGGTAACCTCCGCGAAGATGCCCAAGATCTCCAGCGGCCAGTCCGGGCGGAAGCGAACGTCGAGCCTGAGCAGCTTATACACGCGGTCGCGTTCCTCGGGGGAAAGGTCTTCTAAGGCGCCTCCCCGACCGTCCCGGCGTAGGACTCCATGAGGGCGTCCCTGTCGTGCTCCAAGCGCCGGAGCGCCTCTCCCCTTGCCCGCGCGGTTTCGAGCTCACGCTCCGCGGCCTCGCGCGCCTCGTCGAGGTCCGAAAGCGCGGCGGTCAACTCCTCGTCGCTCATGTGTCCCCTGGCGGCGAGCCTGTGGTAGCCGCGTCGTTCCACCTCTGCCTCCGCCATCCTCTTCGACCAGAACTCCGCGTCGCGGCCGGGGTCTCGGCCGACGCTCATCCTTTCTTCCTCTATCAGCCGGTCTAGGCCGGCTCGTATGCGCTCGGGGTCCTTGAGCAGCCCGCGCACGAAGTCCCAAACCTGCCCCTCTATCCCCTCCGCCTGAGGTGTTTCGTGTTGGCGCATCCCCGGCTGGGCCCGGTGTTGTACCTGGATCGGCAGCTGTAGTAGTGGAACCCGTCGCCGCGGACCCCGCCTTCTCGCCCGACGGCTCGGAGATCGCCGCCGAGTACCACGGCGACATCTTCGTGGTGCCTTCCGGCGGGGGGATGTCGAGGGTCCTCCTGCCCGGGGCTAGCGACACAGACAAGAGGTACCCGGGCCAGGAGCTCGACCCCGCCTGGTCCCCCGACGGCACGAAGATAATCTTCGAGCACAACGGCAACGTCGCTGGGTCCGCTTACGGGATCTACGTGGCGAACGCCGACGGCAGTAGCACCCAGGCGGTGCAGGTCACGGCCAAGACGGGCGAGGTCGACCTCGACTGGCAGTCCAACAGCGCCCCCACCATAGGGGGGGTACGTCCCTCCGCTGGCTCCGAAACCCGCGACCGCACCCCCACCATAGCGGCCACCGTCGGCGACAAGCAGACCAACCTCGCCAAGGCCAATGTAACTCTTTCTCTAGATGGTAACGCGGTCCCACGCAAGGCTTTCTCCTACGATAGGGCGACCGACCGGCTTAGCTACACGCCGGCCAGCAATCTATCGTTCGGGAGGCACGACGTGCAGGTCGTCGCCCGCGACGAGATGGGTCTCAGGGCGGCCAAGAGCTGGAGTTTCAAGGTGGTGCGCTAGGGTTCACTAGCGTCACAGGAGGCCTCAGGGCCAGGGCAGCATGCGCCGGCCCTTCTTCTTATCCCTATTATTCACCCGAGTGTCTGGAAGGATGATCCTCCAACGTTCACTTATGCGGGGTGTTCCCGAAGACCTGCCTACTGTTCGGGGGGTGGCGGTATCTCCAGGCCATACTTCTGGCCGATCTCCACGATCCTCCCCACGTC
>DASYWA010000034.1:0-2543 GCA_035936475.1 Rubrobacter sp.
CGTAGAGCGTCGTGGGATCCGCTATCTGCTGTACCCTGCCCTCGTTCATCACCGCGATCCTGTCGCTCATGGTGAGCGCCTCCTCCTGGTCGTGGGTGACGTAGACGAAGGTGATCCCAACCTCGTGCTGCAAGCTCCTCAACTCTAACTGCAGCTCTTTGCGGAGCTTGAGATCCAGCGCCCCCAAAGGCTCGTCCAGGAGCAGCACCTTGGGGCGGTTGACGAGCGCGCGGGCGAGCGCCACCCGCTGCTGCTGGCCGCCCGAGAGCATGGTGGGCTTGCGCTTCTCGAACCCGGAGAGCTGCACCATCTCGCACGCCTCGGTGACCCTCTTGTTCAGCTCCTCGCCCTTGACCCCGCTTCTCCTGAGCCCGAAGGCCACGTTGTCGAAGACGTTGAGATGGGGGAAGATCGCGTACGACTGGAAGACGGTGTTGACGGGCCGGCGGTAGGGGGGGACGCCCTGCACCTCCTCGCCGGCGACGGAGATGGAGCCCTCAGTCGGGTCCTCGAAGCCCGCGATCATGCGCAGCGTCGTGGTCTTGCCGCACCCGCTCGGCCCCAGCAGCGAGAAGAACTCGCCCTCGTAGATGTCGAGCGAGAGGTCGTCCACCGCCACAAAGTCCCCGAAGCGCTTGGTGACCCTCGCCAACTCTACGGCCACCCTTCTTCCGGGTTCTTGTCGAGCTTCTTCCACCTCCTCCGGCGATCGCTCCTTGATGCGTCTCTCTTCCACCCTCAGCCTCCTATACCCGTAGCGTATAAGCGAGCCTTCTCGGTTTTCACCTTCTCGGCAAGCCCGGCCTTCAGTGCTTGCCGAGCCGCTCGGCTAGCGTCCTGCCCGTCGGTGGCTCCCCGGTCCGTTCGGCACGGTCGTCCACCTTCATCAGACCCCGCTGCACGTACCTGGCGCCCAGCCAGCGTAACGGTTCTGGCTCCCAGGGGCGAGGCTCGTGGTTGACGGCGGGCAGGTGTGTTACGGCGGTGTCCCTACCCAGGATCAAGTCCGCCAGCGTGCGGCCGGAGAGATTCGCGGTCGCCACACCCTGCCCCGTGTAGCCGCGCGCGGTCGCTACCCCGCTCGCGGGGTCGTAGGACATCGTCGGCATCCAGTCGCGGGGCATGGCCAGCGGTCCTCCCCACGCGTGGGTGAACCGCACGTCTTGGAGGGCCGGGAACCAGGCCCTCGCCGCGCGACGCAGCATCTCGTGCGTGGGATCGTGGCGGTCGTACTCGTCTTCTATGCGCGAGCCGTAGTGGTAGGGCGCGCCGCGGCCCCCGAACAGTATGCGCCCGTCGGCGGTCCGCGAGAGATAATCGACGGTGTAGCGGTTGGATGCCACGCACTCGCGGCCCTCCCAACCGATCTGGGCCCACTGTGCCTCGGAGAGGGGCTCGGTCAGGACGATGAGGGAGTAGATGGGCAGCACCTGACGGCGCAACTTGCGAAACCGCGCCAGGTAGGCCTCCCCGGCGAGCACCACCGTGCGCGCGCGCACCCCGCCGCTCTCCGTCACCAGCCGCGGACCGCCGGTCCGGCCGCCGGTCTCGTAATCGGTTGCGGGGGTCTGCTCGAAGATCTCGCCGCCGAGGCGCTCGACGGCCCGGGCGAGCCCGCGCGCGAGCCGGGCCGGGTGGACGGTCGCGCAGTGCGGGTTGTAGAGCGCGCCCCTGGCGCCCGTGATCCTGACGCGCCCGGCTGTCTCCTCCGCGTCGAGCAACCGGAGATCACCCTCGAGACCCAGCGCGCGGGCGGACTCGTAGGCCTGCTCTAACCCCGGAAGCTGGCTCGGCCCGCGGGCCACGCGGAGCTGCCCGCCGCGGAAGTACTGGGCGTCGATCCCCTCCGCCCCCGAGACCCTGCCCACCTCCTGTACCGCGCCTCGCATCTCGAGCAGGAGGTCCCGCGCGGCCTCCTTGCCGAAGCGCCGCGTCAGTTCTCCGGGGCTCACGGGGAAGGCCGAGTTGCACCAGGCGCCGTTGCGCCCCGAAGCCCCGAAACCGGCGATCTCGGCCTCGAGCACCACCACCCGCAATGAGGGTTCCTGCTTCAGCAGGTAGTAGGCGGTCCACAATCCCGTAAAGCCAGCCCCCAGGATCGCCACGTCTGCCTCGGCGTGACCGCGCAGCGACGGCCTCGGGACGAGTTCCTCGCCCGTGGTCTCCAGCCAGAAGCTGTAGGAGCGGTAGTCCTTGGCCTCGGGGCTGGCGCTCCTCTGCGCGCCGGCGGTGCTGGTCAACCTCGCTCCTCTTGTCCGCCGGTCCCGTTGCGGGCGCCGAAGAGCCTCGCTCCGATCACGATCTCGTCGGGGCGCTCGGCTACTCTCATGCTAGCTCCGGTAGCCGAGCTCTCGCTCGAGCTCCGTGAGGGCGCCGTCGGTGATCTCGGCTATCTTCGAGAGGGTCTCCCTGTCGGCGACGAGCGCCGGGGAGAACTGGATCACCGGGTCCTCCTTGTCGTCGAAGCGGCAGATGAGCCCGCCCTCCAGGAGCTTCCTCGATAGCACGCCCTTGAAGTACTTCTGGTACTCGTCGTCCTTGAG
>DASYWA010000035.1:0-5061 GCA_035936475.1 Rubrobacter sp.
GGGTCGAGCGTCGGTCCGGAAGAAGACGGTCCCCTCTTGCCCCAGTTCAACGGGTCTATCCGCATCCGGCGACGCTTGTGCCCGGGGTCCCACGCGTGGTAGACGAGGTACTCGCGAGTGTTGTCGGGAGCGTGCACTACCGAGGCATGCCCAGGTCCGATCACCCGTTCCGGCGAGGTGCGCAGTATGCCAGGGCCTTCGGCGTCAGCCTCAGGGGCGAACGGCCCCATGGGATGGTCCGCTGCCACGTAGGAGACCCCGTAGTTCGGCTCCCTCCACGCGCCGCCGCTGTAGAGGCAGTAGTAGCGGCCTTCGTGCTTGCGAACGAAGGCACCCTCCACAGTGTACCAGTCCCACACGCGCCCGTACCACACTCGCCGCCGCTCGTAGAGTTGCCAATCCGCGTACGGCCGCACGACGGTGCGGCGCTCGCCCGCGAGCCGGGTCATGCCGACCAGCCGGTCCACCACGACCCCCGTGCCAACCCGTCCTTCGGCGTCGAGGTCGAGGAAATCGCGGCAGTAGTAGAGGTACCACCGGCCGTCCTCGTCGCGGAACGGGTGGGCGTCTATCGTAAACGGGTCGTCGGGCGTGAGCACGGCGCCGCTGTCCTCGAAAGGCCCGGCCGGGTGGGAGGCCGTGGCCACGCGCAACCGGTGATCCTCTCCTTTCTCCCCGCCCGCAGAGTAGTACATGTAGAACGTGCCGTTATCGTAGGCGACCTCAGGCGCCCAGAGGGCCTCGAAGGTATCGTCGTGCAGGGTGAGGGCGTTTCCCAGCGGGCGCCAGTTCGCCAGGTCCCGGGAGAGCAGCACCGGGACAGCGAGCTCGTCCAGAGGCACGGTGCCGTAGGCGTAGTACTCCCCGTTGTGCTTGAGCACGAACGGGTCGCCCAGGTAGCCGTCGTAGACGGGGTTGGTGTAGGTTCGCCCGCTCATGGGGTCGGCCTCTTCGAGGGATGCCCGGCCATGCACACCAGGTGCGATCCTCCCGCGACGCGCGAGCTCACGACTCGTACGGCTCGATCCCCGACCGCTCCCCGGTCTCTCGTCCTCGCGCGGTAGTTATCTCCCGGATGCGGGCGAGGTCTGCCTTCGGGCGTCGGTCGTAGGTGAGGAGGCCGTTGATCTCCTGCTCGACATCGGTGAGTTGGGTGTAACAGAAGCCCTGCACGACCTCGCTCTGCAGCAGCGCGGAGACCAGGGCCCCGTAGCGCTCCACAAGCTCTTCGGCGTTCGAGACGGTGCGGTAACCCCAGGATTCAGGGTCCGCCGTCTTGAAGGCGATGCCGCCGAACTCGGTGATGAGGATCGGCTCGCCCCTGTAGCCGTGACCCGGCGCATACACGGGCCGCCTCTCGGGCTCCGCGAGGCTCGTCTCGGGCGTCCGGTAGCGTCCTCCCAGGGCGGCCGCATTCCTGTAATCGTGGATCGCGCAAAGATCTGTCAGTGCGTGCTCCCACCCGTCGTTGGACACCACCGGCCGCGAGCCGTCGAGCGAGCGCGTGAGGTGGTACATGGCCAGCAGGTGCTCGACCTGCCTCGGGTCCGTGGCGAGCTCGCGCACTCCCCAGCTCTCGTTCATCGGCACCCAGGCTACGATGCAGGGGTGGTTGTAGTCGCGCCGGACAGCCTGCTGCCACTCGGCGGTGATCCGGCCTACGTAATCAGGCGAGTACTGGTAGGCGTTCGCCATCTCGCCCCAGACCAGGAAGCCCAGACGGTCGGCCCAGTAGAGCCACCTGGGGTCCTCGACCTTCTGGTGCTTGCGCGCCCCGTTGAAGCCCATCTCCTGCGCCAGCACTATGTCCCGGCGCAGGTCGTCGTCGGTGGGCGCGGTCAGGATGCCGTCGGGGAAGTAGCCCTGGTCGAGGACGAGGCGCTGGTAGAGGGGACGGTTGTTCAAGAAAACCTTCCCGTCGCGGACCTCGATCTTTCGCATCCCGAAGTAGCTGTCCACGGCGTCCAGCACCCGGCCTTCGGCATCCAGCAGCTCCACCCTCAGGTCGAGGAGGTTCGGCTCCTCGGGGCTCCAGTACGGTGGCTTGCCCCACCTGCTCGGGTATGGGGACGCGGGCTGCTCGCCGCGCGTGACGAGCGGCAGGCGCCGCTCGACGAGCGCCGACTGCACCCCGACTCGGTCGTCGAGCACGCGTTCGCCCTCGTAGGCAACGGTGAGACGCAGGATCAGGCCCGGCTCGAACCCCTCGACGCCGACCTCGGCGTCGAGTGCGGCCGCGTCCAGGTCCGGGGTCAGGCGCAGGGAGTCTATCCGCCGACGCCCCACCGGCTCGAGCCAGACGGTCTGCCAGATCCCGGTGGTCCGGGTGTAGAAAATGCCCTCCGACTCCTCCTTCCAGTACTGCTTGCCCCGCGGGATCGTCACGTCGCTGGAAGGGTCCTCAGCCCGGACGACCAGGACGTTCTCCCCGCTCAGGAGGGCGTGGGTAACGTCAGCCGAGAACGGCGTGTGCCCGCCCTCGTGCGAGACCACGTGCGCCCCGTTCACCCAGACCGTCGCCCGGTAGTCCACGGCACCGAAATGGAGCAGCAGGCGTTCGTCGTTCGCTGGTGCGTGCTCGAACGTCCGGGCGTACCAGACGACGTCGTGGAAGGCCGGGTCTCCGATGCCGGAGAGCTTCGACTGGAAGCAGAACGGTACGGTTATCGCCCGGTCGAAAGGCGAACCGTCCGCCCCGAGATCCCGCGCGGAGACGTTCCACCAGCCCGCGGCGATCCCAGTGTCCTCATCATCGAAGGCGAACCGCCACTCGCCGTTGAGGTTGGTCCAGCCCTCACGGCAGAATTGTGGACGCGGATATTCGGGACGCGGTGTGGTGCTCACCAATCTCCTCCCCTCGAAACGGCGCGAACGCTGAAGGTAGGAATATACAGCAAACCGATGTCCCGGGGCGGGCTCTCGGGCGCGCGGCTAGCGGGAGGTCTCGGACGACCCCGGCGCCCACGGCCCGCCGAAAGGCTGTGGCGGACGGTCTATCCTGCCATCAAAAGGCTCAGGGGCGTGACGGCTACTCGAAGAGGGCGACGGGCCGTGGCGTCACCGCTGTCCCCGCTACCAGAGGTGATGGACCTCCGCCCGGACGTACCGGTCGTAGATCTCCTTCGCGCGCTGCATGGTCTCGTCGGAGAGCGGCGGCATCTCGGCGGCGGCGACGTTATCCTCGACCTGGGACGAGTTCTTTCCGCCGGGGATGGCGCAGGAGACGGCCGGGTGCATCAGGATCCAACGCAGCGCGAACTGCGCCAGCGTGCTGCCCTCCGGCACGAGCGCTTTGAGCTCCTCGGCGGCCTCGAGACCCGTCTCGAAGTTTACGCCGGCGAAGGTCTCGCCCCTGTCGAAGGCCTCGCCGTCGCGGTTGTAGTTGCGGTGGTCGTCCTCCGAGAAGGCGCGGTCTGCGCTCATCTTGCCGGAGAGGAGGCCGCTCGCGAGGGGGACGCGGGCGAGGATACCGACGTTCCGCTCCTCGGCGAGCGGGAAGAACTCCTCGGCCGGCTTCTGGCGGAAGACGTTGAAGATGATCTGGACGGTCGCGACGTTCGGGTAGTCCAGCGCCATCCGCGCCTCCTCCACCTTCTCCACGCTCACGCCGTAATGCCGGAGTTTACCGGCCTGCTTCAGGGCGTCCAGGGCCTCGAAGGTGGAGTCCTGGCGGTAGGCTTCCGTCGGCGGGCAGTGCAGTTGCAGCAGGTCGAGGGCCTCTACACCGAGGTTATCCAGGCTCCGCTCGACGAAGGCCGAGAGGTTCTCGTGGTCGTAGCCCTCGGCGGTGTGCGGGTCGAGGCGGCGCCCGGCCTTGGTGGCTACCAGGATCTCGTCGTCGGGGCGGTCCTTGAGGAGCCTGCCGATGAGCCTCTCGCTGCGCCCGTCGCCGTACGCGTCCGCCGTGTCCAGGAAGTTGACGCCGAGGTCGACCGCGCGGTTCAGGGCGGCGTAGGCGTCGTCCTCGCCGACCGTCCCCCAGTCGCCCCCGAACGCCCAAGTCCCCAGGCTGATCTCCGAGACCCGCATCCCCGTCTCCCCAAGTTCCCTGTACCGCATGGCTGTGCCCCCTCCGGTATGTAGTCCCTACTCCAGCCCGTTGCGCCGGATCACCCCAGAGTACCAGCGCGCACTCGCTTTGGGGACGCGCCGCTGTGTGCCGTAGTCCACGAACACGATCCCGAACCGCTTGGAGTACCCCTCGGCCCACTCGAAGTTGTCCAGGAAAGACCACACCATGTACCCTCGCAGGTCCGCGCCCCTGTCTATGGCCTCGTGCGCGGCGCGGAAGTGAGCGTCGAGGTACGAGACTCGCTCCTCGTCGTCTACCTCGCCCTCCGGGTCGACGTAGTCGTGCACGGCGCGGCCGTTCTCGGTGACGTAGAGCGGGACCTGCGTGTACTCCTCGTGCAGGCGGACAAGCAGCTCGGTGAGGGCGTCGGGCTCGACGGGCCAGCCCATCGCGGTGGTCTCCACGCCGGGCGGCACCACGGTCTCCGCGCCAAGCTCGTCGAAGCGCATCCCCGTCGGGACGTCGGACGAACCGCCCCCGGCGACGTCGCGCACCGTGTGGCGCATGTAGAAGTTGATGCCGAGAAAGTCTACCGGCGCCGAGATCCTCTCCAGGTCCCCCTCCTGCACGAAGGAGAGGTCGCTCGCGGCGCGGTAGTGCTCGACCATATCCTCAGGGTAGGAGCCCCGGAAGAGCGGGTCGAGGTAGAGCCGGTTGGCGTTGCCGTCCACCCGACGCGCCGCCTCCGCGTCGGCCGGATCGTCAGTGGCCGGCCTGACGGGCGAGAGGTTGAGCGTGATGCCGAGCTGGTTGTCGTCCCCTGCGGAGCGCATCCTCTCGAGGGCGAGGCCGTGGCCGAGCAGGAGGTGGTGGGTGGCGGCGAGGGCGGCCCCGGTATCCCGCACGCCGGGGGCGTGGATGCCGATGCCGTAGCCGAGCCAGGCGGAGACCCAGGGCTCGTTCAGGGTGATCCAGAACGCCACCGAGTCCGAGAGGGCCTCGTAGACGATACCCGCGTACTCGGCGAACCGCTCGCTCGTCTCCCTGTT
>DASYWA010000036.1:0-1691 GCA_035936475.1 Rubrobacter sp.
GAGAACCCCCTCGGCGCGAAGTTCGCGGAACAACCCTTCCACGCACTCGAGTGAACAGCGCAAGAGGAAGGGTCGGGCTTGCGCGGCGTGCGGGTCCCGCGCGGGATGCGGTACTCGGCCTCCCGGTTCCTTCCGTACTCCGAGCATCCACCTCGGTCATCCACTCCGATCATCCCGACAAGAGGAGGCGACGGAGCTCGTGGGCGGCGGCCTCCGGGTCGTGGGCGTCGAGGATCGCGCGCACGACCGCGAAGCCTTTTGCGCCCGCCGCGGCGACCTCGGGGGCGGTCTTGAGCGTGACCCCGCCGATGGCGAACCACGGCACCGGCAGTCGCTCCCGGGCTACCCCTTCGACGAGCGCGAGCCCCGCCACCTCGGCGTCGGGCTTGGTGGGGGTGGCGAAGATGGTGCCGACGCCGAGGTAGTCGGCGCCCTCCTGCACCGCTTCGAGCGCCTCTCCGATGGAACCCGCCGAGCGCCCTACCACGGCTCCCGGACCGAGGGCCTCTCTAGCCTTGGCGATGGCCTCGTCCTCCTGCCCGAGGTGTACCCCGTCGGCGCCGGATAGACGGGCGAGCTCCACGTCGTCGTTCACGGTGAAGAGGGCGCCGCCGCGGGCGCAGATCCGGCGCAGCTCCTCGGCCAGCTCCAGGAGTTCCTCCCTCGCTTCGCGCTCCTTCGCGGCGCGCTTCTCCCTGAGTTGCACCACGTCCACCCCGCCGCGGACCGCGGCCGCGACCCGGGCGGCGAGGTCTGGGCGGGGGTCGGTGACCAGGAGCAGCCGCGCCCCCCTTATTGCCTCTTGAGGCACGGGTTCCCTTGGCTTCGCCCGCTCCGCGGTGGCAAGTTACCCACCACGGGTAAGCTTCTGGGCCCTTATCCCGCCGCCGAGCCGCTCCGGGTCCGCGGCCAGCGCCACGAGGGCGTCCAGCAGGCGGGCCTCGAAGGTGCCGGGGCCGCCAGCCTTGTCGGAGATCCCCTCGGCCGCGACCTCGCCGGCGAGCCCGAAGTAGGCGAGGGCGTCGGCCACGGTCTCCGCGTTCCCGCCTTCGTGCCCGACGGCGGCGAAGCACCCGACCACGGCCGTCGAGGCGCAGCCGCTCCCGACGACGCGGCCCATGAGGGGGTGGCCGTTTTCGACCGCGAACGTGCGCCCGCCGCCGCTCACGAAGTCCGTCTCCCCGGTGGCCGCGACCGTGACGCCGAAGGCGCTTGCGGCCTTCTCGGCCGCGGCCCTCGCGTCGCCCGCGAGGCTCTCGACGCCGCGCACCTCGGCGGCGAGCCCGGCGAGCGTGGCGATCTCCCCGGCGTTGCCGCAGACGGCGAAGACCTCGAGTTCGGAGAGCAGACGCTCGGCCGTCCTCGTGCGCAGGGTCGTCGCACCGGCGCCCACAGGATCGAGGACCACGGGGATGCCGCGTTCGTTGGCCCTCTTGCCGGTGAGGAGCATGGCGTCTATCTGAGCCGGGTCCAGCGTGCCGATGTTCAAGACGAGCGCCGAGGCCAGGGAGGCCATCTCCTCGACCTCCTCGCGGGCGTGAGCCATGACCGGAAGGGCCCCGGTCGAGAGGGTGACGTTGGCGACCAGGTTGACCGTAACGTAGTTGGTTATGTGGTGGACGAGCGGGCGTTGCTCTCCGATCCTGCGCATAACTTCTGCGGCGTTCATACCTCGACTCCTTTCAGGACTG
>DASYWA010000037.1:0-4730 GCA_035936475.1 Rubrobacter sp.
GTGTTGGCCGCCCTCGCGCTCGTGGCCGTGCTCGCCGTGATCGGGGCCTTCACCGTGCCGAACCTGCTCGACGGGAACTCGAACACCTCGCAGGGCGACCCCCCCAACAGACAGGCCGTGGCAGGAAGCTCGAACAGGGAAGGCGGCGGTGACAACCAGGGATCCCAGGGCGACGGTGGCGGCGGCGCCGTCGAGAACACGCCCGAGCCGACCGTCCAAAACCGGGCTGATTCGGAGCAGACGCCTGCGCCTTCTGAAAACGAGCCCGAGCAGAACGGGCAACAGGAACAAAATGACTCTCCAGAGCAGGCCGCCGCGCAGGCGGTAGAAGAGTTCTACACGGCGGCAGCCGCAGAGAACTACGACAAATCTTCCGCGCTGTTGAGCGCGGGGTGGCGCGAGGAGTACTTCCCGACCCGAAGCGATTTCGAGATCACTTTCGACAGCCTCCGGAGCGTCAGGTTCGAGGGAGAGCCCACGGTGGAGGTCTCCGGCGACACGGCAACCGTTACCGGCCAAACGGTCGCCACGCACGACGACCGGGTCGAGCGTAACGAAGGTACCTGGACGGTCGTAAAGAGTGGCGATAGATGGATAATTAGCGGATGGACGGTCAACCCCATCAGCAGTCGACCCGCGTAGAACAGCGAATTATGGACAACGGAAGGGAATCGTTCTGAAGACCGCATTGACGGCACTGGTATCGGCGATCATCGGGGGGCTCGTGACCGCGCTCTTCCTGCTCGTCGGGATGTGGGGCAGCCTGGAAGCCGGGGCCGGCTCGGGCGACGTGACTATAAAGCAGGCGCCGGCACCGAGGGAGGCTTCGGAGACCTCGGCGGTCGTCGGCGAGGAGGGGCTCTCCGTGCACGAGGTGTACCGGGAGGACGGCCCGGGCGTCGTCAGCGTCGACGTGTCGTCGCAAAAGATGGGGCCCGGCGGCGGGTCGGGGTTCGTGCTGGACGAGGGGGGGCACATCGTGACCAACCAGCACGTCGTAGACGGGGCGGAGGAGATCTCGGTCAGGTTCGCCGGCGGTATCAGGAGGACGGCCGAGCTCGTGGGGGAGGACCCCTCAACGGACGTCGCGCTCATCCGGGTAGACGCGCCGGAGAGCTTGCTCCGCCCGCTGACGCTCGGGGATTCGGAAGCTCTGGGGGTTGGGGATCCGGTGATCGCTATCGGCAACCCGCTCAACGTCGGCATCAGCGTCAGCACCGGGATCGTGAGCGGGCTCGGGCGGCCCATCACCGCCCCGAACAACTTCACCATAAGCAACGCCGTCCAGACCGACGCGGCCATAAGCTCCGGCAACTCCGGGGGGCCGCTCCTGGACGCGCGGGGGACGGTCATCGGGATCAACTCTCAGGTCGCCTCGGCCGGTTCCCAGGGCGTGGCCCAGGGGGTCGGGTTCGCCGTGCCGATCGACACCGTCAGGGGCGTCGTGGAGGAGCTCATAACGACCGGCGAGGTGGCCCACGGGTTTATAGGGGTGCAGATGTTCGAGTTCGGGGTCGACGAGATCTCGGCCTACACGGGCCTCTCGACCGAGGAGCTCTCGGAGCGGTACGGCCTCCCGGCCAACGGCGCCCTCGTCAAGGAGGTGACCCCCGGCGGCCCGGCCGAGAAGGCCGGCATCAGCGGCGGGGGCACGGAGGACATCGAGGTCGTCCCTAACGTGCCCGTCGAGGGGGACGTCATCACCGCCGTGGACGGCGAGAAGGTCTCTGCCTCAGACGACGTCATAGAGGCCGTCAACGCCACGGACCCCGGGGACAGGCTCACCCTCACGGTGGTCTCCCCGGACGGGGAGCCGCGCGAGGTCGAGGTGACCATAGCCCCCCGTCCGGACGACGCGTAGGAGGCGCCCGATGACCGACGCCGAAGGCCAGAAGCGCGCCGCCGCCGACGCGGCGGTCGAACGCTTCGTCCGGAGCGGCGCTACCATCGGCCTCGGCTCCGGCACCACCTCGGCCTTCGTGGTGAGGAGGATCGGCGAGTTGCTGGACGCTGGAGAGCTTCGGGATGTACGCGGCATCCCGACCTCAGAGGGCACGGACGCGCTCGCGAGGGAGGTCGGCATCCCCATCGTTTCGCTCTCTGAGGCCAGGCCCACGCTCACCCTCGACGGCGCCGACGAGATCGGGCCCGGGCTTACGGCCGTCAAGGGCCTCGGCGGCGCCCTCCTGCGCGAGAAGATAGTCGCCGCCTCCTCCACCACGGGCCTCGTCCTCGTCGCCGACGCATCCAAGACGGTTGACGCTCTAGGCACCCGGGCCCCCGTCCCCGTCGAGGTCGACCCCTTCGGCTGGCAGGCGACCTTCGAAGCCCTCTCCGCTTTGGGCTGCCAGCCCCGGCTGCGCATGGACGCCGCCGACCCCGAGCAGCCCTTCGTCACCGACGGCGGCCACTACACCGCCGACTGCGCTTTCGACGGGATAGGGGACCCGGCCGCCCTCGAAGCCGCCATCAGGGCCATCCCAGGCGCCCTCGAGTGCGGCCTCTTCGTCGGCCTCGCGCTCGCCGCCGTCGTCGCCGGCGAAGACGGCGTCAGGATCGTAGAGGGATAGGTTTCGGGCAACGCGGCGGGGTCCGACCCGCCGATCCAAACGTAGGGGTGGGTTCGAAAGCCGCCCCCCTACGTCCGGCGGAACAACCTCACCCAAGCCGGGAAGAACGTGCACGCGAACGCGAGGGCGAGCACGCCGGCGAGCGTCTTGCCGTCGCGGCGGCGCGAGAAGACGCTCCAGGAGAGCAAGATCCAGAACACCATGTTCCCCGAGGCCACGGCGTAGACCCAGTTCGAGAACTTGTGCTGGTCGCCGAAGAAGCCCATCTCCTCGATGGGCGGGAAGCTAGTGTCCTCGTCCATGCGCGAGCGGAGCGCCACCACCGGAAGCACGTTCGCGCAGACGATGCCGACCGCCCACGCCGGCAGCGCCAGCGGCCCGGCGAAGCGGCCCTTGAGCCAGTAGGTCACGCAGATCGTCAGCAGGATGTTTGCGGTGGCGCCGACGTAGATCGGGACAGGAAAGCGGCCCATGTCCCGCAGGTCGTCCATCTCGTCGAGGCGCTTGGGTGCGGGGTCTCCCACGGCGGAACCGGCCGCTAGCCGGTCGCGGCGCCGAAGCCGGCGCGGGAGCCCGGGCGGCCCTTGCCGGCGCGCTCCTTGTCCACCACGAGCTTGTATATCGAGTCGTACTCGACAAAGACCGTGGCCTTGCCGTCCTGCATCCTGACGCGCAGGTGGTCGTCCTCGGCCTCTATGTCCTTCACGTCGCCGTTCTCGACGGTGAAGGTGTCGTGGCGGTCCCAGATCACCAGGTTCGCGTCCTCTTTCGCCGCCTCTTCTATGGCCTTCTGGATCAGCTCTTTTTTCATGCTTGCGGCTCCTCGCTATGGGATAGGCGTCTGCGAACTTCCGGCCTATTCTACTTTAGAAACCCGACCCGGTAGGAGCGGCCCTCCCCTTCGTCTACAATGTCCGCCGGACGGACGGGACGACGGACGGAGGGTTTTGAAGGGCTTGGCGCGCAGGGTGAGGGACCTCGACCGGGCCGCCTTCCGGGCGGTGTTCGGCCTCAAGTGGACGCCGCTCACGGCCGTGCTGCGCTTCTTTACGGTGGTCGGCACCGCCGGCTTTCTCTGGGGATCCTTCGCCTTCGTGGCCTTCCTCCTGGCGGGCCTCAAACCCTCGAACCTCCTCGTCCCCTGGGCCGCCGTCGCCGCCTCATGGACGATAGCGGAGGGCGCGAAGTTTCTCTTCGACCGGGCCAGGCCCTTTATCTGGGACACGGAGGTGGCCCCCCTCATAAAGACCCCGTCCTCGAGCTCCTTCCCGTCCGGCCACTCCGCCACGGCCGCGGCTGGCGCCCTGACGCTCTCCGCGATCTACCCGGCTTTCGCCCCGCTCCTGGTGTCGGCCGGCCTCCTCGTCGTCCTCTCCCGCGTCTACCTCGGCGTCCACTTCCCCGTGGACGTGCTCGCGGGCGCGGCCATAGGTCTTGCTACCGCCGGGCTCGTCCTCGCCGCGGCGGCCGTCCTGTCGTGAACCGCCTTACCCCCGAGACCGGAAAGCCGCGGTAGAAAATCCTCATGAGGGTACGCATTCGCCGGTTGAGTCGGCCCTGGCTGAGAAAATTCGGGAAGTACTGACGCAGGTACGCGTCGGCGAACCGCCAGAAGTCCCGCTCGCTGCGAAAACGCGGCCATTGAGCGAGGATGGCAAGCGTGAGTACCTCGCTGTTGCTCAATGTCGGGGGTGGT
Source organism: Rubrobacter sp. (assembly GCA_035936475.1). Classification (GTDB taxonomy): domain Bacteria; phylum Actinomycetota; class Rubrobacteria; order Rubrobacterales; family Rubrobacteraceae; genus Rubrobacter_D. Next base: position 4,267 of record DASYWA010000037.1, read on the forward strand.
GGCACACTTCCTTCGGGTGTGCCGTCCGGAGTTCAGACCTCCGACGCCATCAAAAGAACGTCGCCGGTGTGGTGGATAAGGTTGTGTGGGACTACCTGAGCCCGGTCAACGACCTTGAAGCCGTTATGCTCATAGAGCCCGACCGCTCTCTCGTTCTGCTCGAAGACCAGCAGGCTTAAAGTGTCGAACCCTCTTTCACGCGCCTGCTCCCTGGCTATGGAGAGCATCTTTGTGCCCACTCCCCTACCGCGAAACCTCGGCAACAGCGCCAAAGCGCAGATATAGAAGCTGCCCGGGATCTCCAGCTTCCCGTAGGGCTCCAGGATGGAGTCCACGGGTCCGTCGCCCGCTTCCTGCCCGTCCTCTATGGGGAAGGCAAAGAGCATCCCGATCACCGCCCCATCCCGCTCGGCTACCACGCAGTTCTTGTAGGAGAAGTTGCCCTCCTCGCTGGCGTAGCGGCG
>DASYWA010000038.1:0-3779 GCA_035936475.1 Rubrobacter sp.
GCCCCGGACCCCACCCCGGGCGATCGACAGACAAACCGCGCAGAAAGAAACGACTCAGGCGGCTTAGGCGATCCTCCGAACTCCGGAGATTATGGGGGCACGCCACCGAACGCGGACGCCGCATCCGCCTCTCCCGAATCCGCCCCGCCCGCCGCGTCCGAACCCGCTTCGCCGGCCCCGGCCGCCCAGTACGCCAAGGGAGGATCGTACTAGCGGGGGCACGACCCACGACGTCCGCGGCCCAAGTTTGAAGCATCCGGCGTGGGGTATATTCGGCACGGCCCCGAAAAAGGCAAACCCGTCGCGAGGCGGGGGCGCAAAGCGTACGGGCCCCTCCCGGGCGGAGGGGCGGCCGGGCCGTCGAAGGAGGAGTCGCTGCCCAGCGAAACGCGAGCCGCCGCGGTCAAGGGGGGGCGCTACGCGCGCCTCGCCGACGAGGAGTTGATCTCGCTGGTCGGGGCGGGCGACGCGCGCGCCTTCGCCGCGCTCTACGACCGCCACTCCCGCGCCGTCTACTCGCTGGCCTGGCGCATGATGGGCGAGAGGCAGTCAGCCGAGGACCTCGCCCAAGACGCCTTCCTCAAGGTCTGGCGCTCGGCGGGCACCTACCGGGCCCACAGGGGCAGCGCGCGCGCCTGGATCCTCTCCGTGGTCCGCAACCGCGGGGTGGACCGGCTCCGCTCGCAGGCGACCCGCCGCAGGACGCGGGAGGTGGCCGAGGCGGAGGCACCGAGGCCGCAGCCGAACGAGGTTTTCACCCAGGCCTGGCGCAACCATAGAAGGGGGCGGACGCTCGTAGCCCTCCGGGACCTCCCGCGCGAACAGCGCGAGGTCCTAGCACTCCTGCACTTTTGGGGCCTGACGCAGGCGGAGGTGTCCGAGCGCCTCGGCCTGCCGCTGGGCACCGTAAAGGGGCGCTCGCGGCTCGGTTTGCGGAAGCTGCGCGCTCACGTCGAGCTTCGGGGGATGGCGGTCGAATAATCGCCCCCTCGACGGATTCGGGGCGTTATTCTCCGAAGTTGCCGGAGGCCGTTGGTCAGTTCTGCCGCTCGTGTTCCCCCCTCTCTCCGACGATGACGGGGACGCGCTGTACGGTGTTGATCCCGTAGGTGCCGTGGTTCCACACCTCCTCGGCGTCGAGGGGTTGGGCGTTGCCGGCCGCGTCGGTGGCCCTGGCGCACAGCTCGTACTCGCCCGGCTCGCCGGCTTCCCATTCGTGGGACCACGGCGTCCAACCGAACCGCCCGACCGGCTCGCCGAGCCCGGCGTCCTCCCACGTGCCCCCGCCGTCCGAGCTGAACTGCACACGCTCCACGGGCCCCCACCCCGACCACGCGCGGCCCTCGATAAGGACCCGTCCGGCTTCCACGTAGCGCGTTCGGCCGAGCTGGGAGGGCATACCGGGCGGCGCCATCATGGCGCGGGGCCTCTGGCGGGTGACGGCCACGCCCTTGTCGTCGGCGGAGCGCTTGTAGCGGTACTGGTTTCCCTGCTGGAAACCGTCGAAGGGATCGCCGAGGGCCTCCACGCGCTTGAGCCACTTCACGGAGGCCATCCCGTACCAGTCGGGTACCATGAGCCTCAGGGGCGCGCCGTGCTGGGGGGGGAGGGGTACGCCGTTCACCTCGTAGGCGAGCATCACCCCCTCGCCCGAGGCCTCCTCGAGGGTGAGGCTGCGCTCGAAGTCCTGCTCGACGCCCTGCTCGACGCCGCGGTCGTGGCCGGTGAAGAGGACCTCTACCGTCCCCTCGAGCAACCCGGCTTCCTCCAGGATCGGCCCGAGCAGCGTGCCGGTCCACTCGGCGCACCCGATCGCCCCGTCGAACCATGGGACGAACACGGTGCGGGGGGAGGCGTGCGAGCGGCCGGTGCCGGCGCACTCCATCATGACGGGCTCGGTGACCTTCGGGCGGGCCTTGATGTCCTCGAGGGTCAGCTTCAGCGGCTCCCGGACGAGGCCCCCAACCTCGAGCTCGTAGGTCTCGGGGTCTATGTAGGGTATGTCGTAGTGGATGAGGAGGAAGTGCATGCCTATGGGGGTTACGGGATAGCGCAGGCCCTCCGCGTGCATGCTGTGGCACCTCTGGGCCTGCAGCATCTCCTCGCGGGTGAACTCCGCGCTCTCGGTTACCCTGTTCGGCATCGAAACCCCTCTCCGGCTCGCGTGACCCGACAGATGTCGGAAAGCACCGAAAACGCCCCAAATCCTCCTACGCCGATGCTTACGCAGCTTACGCAGCGGTACCCGGGTTCGGATCAAGGGGGACCAACAACCATCCGCAAGGTTTCGGGGAGCAAGGCGAGGGGCGAGACCTACGCGATAGCCGCGGAGCGTTGGCCGGAGGTTAGAGGCCGGGGCCGAGCTGCGCCACCACAAGGCCCTGCGTCAAGAGGCGCCGGAGCGAGACAAGCCGCCCCTAGACGTTCCTCCTGTCGCCTTATTCACCGGAGTGCGTGGAAGGGTTGTTCTCGGAAGTCGGTCCGAAGATAGCCCGTGTGGCGGATGCGCTCGTCCTCTCGAGAACCTACACTACCGCGCGTGCTAGAACTCCTCCAAGCGGTGTTTTTGGGTGTGGTGCAGGGGCTCACCGAGTTCCTGCCCGTCTCCAGCTCGGGGCACCTCTTGCTTAGCCAGTACTTCCTCGGGATGGACCCGGAGCGCTTCGGCCTCCCCTTCGACGCGGCCATCCACACCGGGACGGTGCTCGCGGTGGTGTGGTACTTCCGTGGGGACCTCCTCTCCATGGCGCAAGCCTTCCTCCGCTCGCTGCCCCGCCCGGACTTCTCGGACGCAGAGGTGCGCTTGGCCTACCTGATCCTCGTCGCGACCGTCCCTGCCGCCCTGATCGGGTTCTTCTTCGAGGACTTCTTCGCAACCGAGGTGCGCTCCCCTTGGGTGGTGGTCTTCAACCTCGTGTTCGTGGGGATCCTGTTTTTGGTGGCCGAGTCCGTCGGGCGCAAGACGGAGGGCGCCTCCAAGCTCGGCCCCTTGGGGGCCTTCGGGGTGGGACTGGCTCAGGCTGCGGCGCTCGTGCCGGGGGTCTCTAGGTCGGGGGCGACGATAACTTGCGGGCTGTTCCTGGGCCTAAGGCGCGAGGAGGCGGCGCGCTTCTCGTTCCTTATGAGCGTGCCCGTGACGGCCGCGGCGGCGGGCCTGAGCCTAGCCGAGGCGACTGGCGAGGGCATGGACTCCCACGAGGCGTTGATGTTCCTTGCGGGGTCGGTCTCTTCTGGGGTGGTAGGGTACCTGGCGATAAGGTTCCTCCTGCGCTTCCTGGCCAACCACACCCTGCGCATCTTCGCCTACTACCGCTTCGCCCTGGCCGCGGTGGTGGCCGTCGTGCTGCTGTCCTCGGGAAGCTGACACTGCTATTCACCGGAGTGCGTGGAAGGGGTGTTCCACGAAGTCCGCATGCACCATCCTGGATAGCATTACCCGATCTTCTCGTTGCCCCAAGGGATCAGCTGGCTCTACCGCGCAGTTGCAAAGGCGTCTACCCACAACATATCGCGTACGTGCATCAATATGCACTTATATACATACGCAGTGGATCGTCAGCAAGCCGACCGGTACGAGGCAGGGAGGCGACAGGAGATTAGCGCGAGTGGGCTCTGATATACATGGCTTCTAGCGCGTGAGCGCTACCGTGAGCGTCGGCGTGTTTGTTATCGGTGTACGGAACGACAAGGCGTTCGAGGTGACGATGCCCGACGCCCCGGCGCGCACCTTCGACAGCTTCGAGTGCGCCATACACGCCTTCGCCCCGGCATGCGAGTTC
>DASYWA010000039.1:0-10107 GCA_035936475.1 Rubrobacter sp.
GAGCAGGCCTTCGCTCTCGGCCTTCTCTACCATGTACTTGGCGATGCGGGCCTTGATGGAGCCGGAGGGGTTCAGGTACTCCAGTTTTGCGTAAACACCTTCGAGCTCTACTAGTGGCGTATTTCCTATCGCGTCCAGCACATCGACGGCGAGAGCCCGGCCCTGACTTGGTTGACGAGTCCCGATCACGACGCCTCCCCCTTCAACCGCGCATCCGCTTCATGGCCGGGTCGAGGAGCGGCTCCTCGGCCACCGTCGCGCCGTGGCGCTCGCCGAAGTACTCGACCTCGACCTTCGCCCCCTCTACCGAGAGCCCCGGCGGCAGCCAGGCGTAGGCGATGCTCTGCCCGATCGAGTACCCGTACCCCGCGCTGGTGACGTAGCCGACCGGCGCGCCTTCGGAGTAGACCGGCTCACCGCCCACGATTACCACCCTCGGGTCGTCGAGGAGGAGGCAAGAGAGCCTGCGCCGGAGCCCCTCTTCCCTGCGCCGCAAGAGCGCCTCCCTGCCGAGGAAGTCGCCCTTCTCCGGCTTCACCGCGAAGCCCAGGCCCGCCTCGTAGGGGTCGTGCTCGATGGTCATATCCGCGCCCCACAAACGGTAGCCCTTCTCCAGCCTCAGACCGGAGAAGGCGCCGCGGCCACCAGCGATCACGCCGAGAGGCCGTCCCGCCCCGTAGAGGAGGTCCCAGAGCCTCAGGCCCATGTCCGCCGTGGCGTAGAGCTCCCACCCGAGCTCACCGACGTAGGAGACGCGCAAGGCCACGACCGGCACCTCGCCGACGTGAATGCGCCGGGCCTTGAAGAAGCCGAACGCCTCGCCCGAGAGGTCGTCGGGACTCAACTCCTGCACGAGTTCACGAGCCTGCGGACCCCACACCCCGACGCAGCAGGTCCCGCCCGAGATGTCCCGGATCTGCACTGAACCGTCCTCCGGAAGGTGCCGCTCCATCCACTCGATGTCCCGCGGCCCGTTGAGGCCTAGCTGGAAGTGGTTCTCCTCGAGCCGCGCGACGGTGATGTCGCTCCTCACGCCAGCCTTCCCGTCGAGCATCAGGGTGTAGGTGACGCTGCCCGGGGGCTTGTCGAGCTCGTTGGTGTTGAGCTTCTGGAGCAACCCGAGAGCCCCCGGGCCGGTGACCTCGACCTTCTTGAGCGAGGCCATGTCGAAGAGGGCTACCCTCTCGCGGGTGGCGAGGTGCTCGGCCCCGACTATCGGTGACCAGTACCGTCCGGCCCACTCCTCCATCTCGGGGACCTCGTATTCGGCGAGCAGCGAGTCGTTGGCCCCGTACCACTGCGGACGCTCCCAGCCGGAGGCCTCAAGGAAGTACGCGCCCAGCTCTCTCTGGCGGATGTAGAAGGGGCTCGTCCGCAGGGGCCGTGGCTCCTCCATGGGCTGCTGGGGGTGGATAATGTCGTAGACCTCCTGGAAGGACTGCGAGCTGCGCGCGAGCACGTAGGAGGGGCTCTTCTGAAACGAGTCGAAGCGGTGGACGTCGACCGTGCTCGGGTCGATGCCTGGGGCGCCGTCGGTCATCCACTCCGCTATCATCCTGGCCGCGCCCGCCGCGTGCGTGACCCATATGGCCTCCGCCATCCAGAAGCCGCGCACCTCCCCGGACTCGCCGAGCAGCGACCCGCCGTCCGGCGTGAACGAGAACAACCCGTTTATTCCCCGCTCTACCTCCGACTCCCGTAGCGCGGGAAGCAACCTTTGCGACTCTTCCCACGGCCCCTCGAAGTCCTCGGGCGTGAACTCCATGAGCGAAGGCATCTCCCGACCGGGCTCGTGTTTTCTGGGGATCTCGTCCGGCGAGACGGGCATCGTGCGGTGCTTGTAGGAGCCGATCCCGTAGCGCCCCCCGACCTGCCGGAAGTACATAGCATGGTCCTGGTGCCTGAGGATGACGTGGTCGGACTCCTCAGAGACCGGCGCCTCGAGACCCGGCACCGGCGTGGTCAAGACGTACTGGTGCTGCATCGGCGTCAGGAGCGGAACGAAGGCCCCTGCCATCCGGCCGATGCGCGGCCCCCACATCCCGGCACAGCTGAGCACGTTCTCGGTCTCGATCCGGCCCCGCGAGGTCTCGACCGCCCTGACGCGTCCCCCCTCGACCTCTATCCCCGTCACCTCGGTCTCGCCGTAGAACTTCGCTCCCCGGCTCTGGGCCTCCCGGGCCATCGCCTCGCTCACCCTGACGGCCTTGGCGATCCCGTCGGAGGGCACGTAGAGGCCGCCCCGGATCTTCTCGGGATCCAGGAGCGGGCTCTTCTCGACGCACTCCTCGGGCGAGAGCAACTCAGACTCGACCCCCCAGGAGGTCGCGATGCCCTGCTTCCTCTTCAGGTCCTTCCAACGCTCGGCCGTCGCCGCGACCTCGATGCTCCCGACCCCGTAGAAGCACGGCTCGCCGTCGAGCTCCAGCCCCGAGTACCGCTCGACCCCGTAGCTCGCGAGGTTGGTCATCGTCTTCGACGGGTTGGTCTGGAAGACTAGCCCTGGCGCGTGCGAGGTCGACCCGCCCGCCTCGAACAGCGGCCCCTGGTCCAGGACCACCACGTCCCGCCAGCCGAGCTCGGTCAGGTGCTCGGCGGCGCTGCAGCCGACGATTCCGGCCCCGATGACCACGACGCTCGCCCTATCTTCCACCGCTACTCCTCCGTCCGCCGCACGTGGTCCAGAGAGAACCCGCCGTACGCCCGTACTTTGTTGCGTATTACGCATCGGTTTTCTGTATACGAAACTACTAACATACGTCCGTATTCGAGTCAAGGGCTAGTACCGCTTCTCGTCCCGGCTCGGGCGGCCCTGAGGTGCCGGGTAGACGCCTGGCGCCGTGGGGCGGCCCGGCTTCTACCCGAGACGTCAGGGTTGCGCGCCGGTCGTCCCCGGACCGAAGGGCCGCCTGCGCCGCGGCCAGGCGGGCGACCGGTACCCGGTAGGGGGAGCAGGAGACGTAGTCGAGGCCTGCCTCGTGGAAGAAGGCTATGCTCTGCGGGTCGCCGCCGTGTTCGCCGCAGACGCCCAGCTTGAGGGACGGGTTTGTCTTGCGACCCAGCTCGCAGGCCATCGAGACCAGCTTGCCCACGCCGTCGCGGTCGAGCGTCTCGAAGGGGTTATTGGCGAGGACGCCCTCCTCGAGGTACCGGCCCAGGAAGCCACCCTCGGCGTCGTCGCGGGAGAGACCGCAGGTGGTCTGGGTGAGGTCGTTGGTGCCGAAGGAGAAGAAGTCGGCCCTTTGGGCTATCGCGTCGGCGGTGGTGCAGGACCGGGGCAGCTCTATCATGGTGCCGATGGGGATCGCGCCGTCGTCGCCGAGGACTTCTCTGACTACGGCCTCGGTCTCCCCTCTCGCCCTCTCCAACTCCGCCGAGAAGGCCACCAGGGGGATCATGATCTCGGCGACCGGCTCGTACCCGTCCTCCCTCGCGTCCCTGACGGCCTCGGCGACCGCCCTGGCCTGCATCCGGTAGATCTCCGGTCGCACGAGGCCGAGCCTGCATCCCCTTAGGCCCAGCATGGGGTTCGCCTCCTCCAGGCTCTCGACGACCCGCAGCCGTCGGCGGGGCTCCGCGGCGTCCTCTCCCCGGGCCTCGGCTTCCGCTATCTCCGTCGCCAGGGCCTTGGAGTCGGGGAGGAACTCGTGCAGCGGCGGATCGAGGAGCCGCACGGTAACCGGCAGGCCGTCCATGGCCCGGAAGATCTCCCCGAAGTCCCCCCTCTGGAGCGGCTCGAGCTCGGCGAGCGCTCTCCGCGTCGCGTCCTCCCCCTCCGAAAGGATCATCTCCCGCACGATGCGCAGTCTCCCCTCCTCCATGAACATGTGCTCGGTGCGGCACAGGCCGATGCCCTCGGCGCCGAACTCGCGAGCGCGCCCAGCGTCCTCGGGGGTATCCGCGTTGGCCCTCACCCCGAGGGCGCGTACCCCGTCCGCCCAGCGCAGGAGCGTCTCGAGGTCCTCGTTGATCCCGGGCTCCACGAGCGGTACGGCGCCCTCCATGACGCTCCCCTCGGCCCCGTCGATGGTCAGGGTGTCGCCGGCCTCGAAGGTCTTGCCGTCCAGGCGCACTTTGCCCCGCGCGGGGTCCGGGTCGAGGGCCTTGCACCCGGTAACCGCCGGTTTGCCCATCCCCCGCGCCACCACCGCCGCGTGGCTGGTCATGCCCCCCAGGGCCGTGAGCACGCCTTTGGCGCGCATCATGCCCTCCACGTCGTCGGGGTCGGTTTCCTTGCGGACCAGGATGACGGCTTCCCCGGCCCCGCCGCGCTCGGCGGCTTCCCGGGCTGTCAGGACGATCCTGCCCGTGGCGGCCCCGGGAGACGCCCCGAGTCCCGTGCACAGGACCTCCACTTCCGCTTTGGGGTCTATGCGTGGGTGCAGCAGCTGCTCCAGCTGGCCGGGATCCACGCGGAGGAGGGCCTCCTCGCGGGAGATCAGGCCCTCCTCGGCCATCTCCCGGGCGATCTTGAGCGCCGCCGCGGCCGTCCTCTTGCCGCACCTCGTCTGCAGCACGTAAAGCTCGTCCCGCTCCACGGTGAACTCCACGTCCTGCATGTCGCGGTACTCGCTCTCGAGCTTCCGCATAGTCCCGAGAAGCTCGGAGAAGGCGCGGGGCATGGCGCCCATCATCTCCTCCAGCGGCCGAGGCGTGCGTATGCCCGCCACGACGTCCTCGCCCTGGGCGTTGAGCAGGAACTCCCCGAAGATCCCCTGCTCTCCCGTGGCCGGATCGCGCGTGAAGGCCACCCCCGTGGCCGAGGTTTCACCCATGTTGCCGAAGACCATGGCCTGCACCGTGACGGCGGTGCCCAGGCCCCCCGGGATGCCGAACTCCCTGCGGTATGCAACGGCCCGGTCGTTGTCCCAGGAGTCGAAGACCGCCCGGATCGCGAGCTCGAGCTGCCTCCCGGGGTCCTCCGGGAACGGACGGTCGGCCTCGGCGATACCCTTGTAAACTCCCACCAGCTCCCGCAGGTCCGCGGCGTCCAGTTGCGAGTCCTCCTCGACCCCGTGCTTCTCCTTGGCCGCCTCAAGGGCCTCCTCGAACCTCTCTCGCGGAACCTTGAGCACGATGTCCCCGAACATCTGGATGAAGCGGCGGTACGAGTCGTACGCGAACCGCTCGTCCCCGGTGCGCCGCGCGAGCCCGACCACGGCGGCGTCGTTGAGGCCTAGGTTCAAGACCGTGTCCATCATGCCCGGCATGGAGACCGCCGCCCCGCTCCTCACCGAGACGAGCAAGGGATCTGCGGAGTCGCCGAGGCGCTTGCCGGTGACCTCCTCGAGATCCCTCAGGTGCTCGGTCACGGACTCCATGAGACCCGCGGGGAGTTCCCCCACCCCCGTGTACGCCCGGCAGGCCTCCGTGGTGAGCGTGAATCCCGGAGGAACCGGCAGCCCCAGCCGACACATCTCGGCGAGCCCCGCCCCCTTGCCGCCGAGCAGATCCTTCATCCCCCCAGACCCCTCGGAGAGACCGTAGACGAACTTGCCCCCATCTGCCATCGAACACGCTCCCTTACCCGCTCCTCGCATGCGCTCCACCCGACACCGAGGGCCTGCGAACTCCACCGCGCCACCTCGATCTTTGTTGCGCTATTTGAAGCTGTTGCTTATAATAGAACAACTACCACACCGCTGGGTGCTGAGTCAAGGGGTGTACTAATCTAGACGCTGTTTCTATGGGAGTATGGGAGGCATCGAAGATGCGCAGCTACTTTCGGCGGGGGGTCGGGTTCCGTGACGGCGCTTCGAGAGGGGGCGTGGGAGGGTTGGGTGTCCTGGACCCGCCGTCTGTGGGTGGCCCTGCCCTGGTGGTCGCTCCGGCGCCCGAGGGCCCCCATCGGGCGGCGCCTCGCCTTCTCGACCTGCCGCGGCCGGCGTTCCTGGACAGCAGCCTGACCGACGGCCGCGGTGGGCGTTATTCGTTCTTCACGGCCGATCCCTTCCTGACGGTACGGAGCCGGGGCCGCCGCGTCGAGCTTATTGGTCCGGCGGGACGGGTAGTTACGGAAGAGGACCCCTGGAGACTTCTCCAGCTCCTGCTGCGCCGCTATAGGGTGGATCGGGTAGAGGGCCTGCCGCCGTTTTTGGGCGGCGCCGTCGGCTATTTCGGCTACGATCTGGGCCGCACGCTGGAGCGGCTGCCCGCCACCGCCGCCGACGAGGGTATGCCGGAGCTGGACATCGGTTTCTACGACTGGGTGCTGGTCGCCGACCACCTGTCCGGCGAGAGTTGGGTGGTGGCCACGGGGCTTCCGACGGGCAAAGAGGCCGACGCGCGTGCCCGGCTCGCCGGCATCCAGGAGCGGCTTCGGGTCCCTGCCCCGTCGTCGAACTGCGCCGCGAGCCCGACGGCCCCGCGGCTGCGCTCGAACTTCCGTCGCACCGACTATCTCCGGGCCGTCGAGAGGGCCAGGGAGTACATCGCCGCCGGGGACATCTTCCAGGTCAACCTCTCGCACCGGCTCGAGGGCGAGTGGAGCGGGGCGGCCTGGCCACTCTACGAGCGGCTGCGCGCGGCCTCACCCGTCTCGTACGGGGCGTACCTCGACTTGGGGGCTACCAAGGTCTTGAGCGCCTCCCCCGAGCGGTTCCTCAGGCTGGACGGGGGACGCGTAGAGACCAGGCCCATCAAAGGGACCCGTCCCCGCGGGAGAACCCGGTACGAAGACCGTGACCTGGGTGAGGGTTTGCTGGCGAGCGAGAAGGACCGGGCCGAGAACCTGATGATCGTCGATCTGCTGCGCAACGACATCGGCAAGGTCTCCCGCGTCGGTTCGGTACGGGTGCCCGAGCTCTTTCACCTCGAACGACCCGCCAGCGTCTGGCCCCTGGTAAGCACCGTGAGCGGCGAGCTCCGCCCGGAGCTGGACGCCGTGGCCCTGCTGCGCGCGTGTTTTCCCGGCGGCTCGGTCACGGGCTGCCCGAAGATCCGGGCGATGGAGATCATCGAGGAGCTCGAGCCGGTCAGGCGGGGGGTCTACTGCGGCGCGATCGGCTACCTGAGCTTCACCGGGGCGATGGACACAAACATCGTTATCCGCACGCTCGTGCTCAGGGACGGCCGGATGCACCTTCAGGTAGGCGGCGCGGTCACCTACGACTCGGACCCCGAAGCGGAGTACGCCGAGACCCTGGCCAAGGGCAGGGCCCTTCTGGGAGCGCTCGGGGCCGAACCGGAGGAGTGGTGAGCGAAGCGCGTCTCCTGTGGGTCAACGGGGAGTTGTTGCCGGCGGGCGAAGCCGCCGTGGACCCGCGCGACCGGGGATTCACTTTAGGCGACGGGGTGTTCGAGACCATGCGGGTCAGGGGAGGCGCCGTCCTCCGGATCGAACGCCACCTCTCGCGCCTGCGGGCCGGCGCGGCCGTGCTCGGGCTGTCCCCTCTCCCGAGAGACGAAGACCTGGCCGACGCGATCACGAGGACGCTGGCGGCCAACGGGCTCACCGATGCCGCGGTGCGCCTGACCGTAACCCGAGGCGTCCCGAAGAGCCGCGGCCTTCTGCCGCATCCGGAGCCGAGCCCGTCGCTGGTGGTCCACGCCGAGCCGTTCACTGGCTACCCGGCCGAGCTCTACGACCGGGGAGCGCGGGCGGTCGTCGGCAGCATCTTGCGCAACGAGCACTCACCACTCGCGAGGGTCAAGTCGCTGAACTACCTGGATAACGTGCTGGCCCGCCGCGAGGCGGAGGCCCGCGGGGCGGACGACGCGCTGCTGCTGAACACGGCCGGAGGTCTGGCCTGCGCCAGCGCCGCCAACCTGTTCCTCTTGCTCGACGGCGTCCTGGTTACGCCGAGCGCGGCGTCTGGCGCCCTACCCGGGACCCTGCGGGGGCTGGTCGCCGCCGAACTGGCCCCGCGAGCCGGGCTCGAGGTGGTAGAGCGGACGGTGCGGCCCGAGGAGCTGCGCGCGGCCGAGGAGGTCTTTCTGACGAACGCGTTGCTCGGGATCGTGCCCCTGACCGAGGTCGACGGCCTGCCTATCGGGACGGGAGGACCCGGCTCCATCTCCGCGGAACTCCTAGCGGATCTAGAGAGGTCAGAGGGCCTCTAAGGACGTTCCCTTCCGGGGCCCATGGTCCCATCACCCGCGCAAGCGCTACCACAGCGCTCGCGCCGACGACCGCGCCGGGCAGCAAGATCGTCAGTCCGTAGGCGGCGAGCCAGAAGGCGGCGCGGCGCTGCTGCACCTGCCGCTGGCCGTCCCTCACCGGTCGTGCGTTCCCCGACGCTTCACCCGGATTGTGATGAGTCACCCGAAGCGGGAGCGGCGCGGACCAGGATCACCGATCCCCTTGAGCGTCCCCTCAATAATTCGCCCACCTCGGCAGCGGCCCCAGGGGGTAGTGTCCGTTCTCGGTCACCACCACGTCCATCGGTACGTCGTGCTCGTCCAGGGGAACCTTCTCCACCATCTGGGTTTCGAAGGCCCCGGCGACCAGCCACGCGCCCGGCGACAAGCCGTCCGCCAATAGCTTGTCGTAGAAACCTCCACCGTAACCCAGGCGCGCGCCCCGCGTGTCGAATGCAACGCCGGGAACCAGCACGAAGTCGATGGCCTGGGAGCCCACCCGCGCGCACCGATCCGGCCTTGGCTCGCGAATACCCCACGTCCCGACCCGTAGGTCCCGTACCGGGTCCCGTACTCGGTAGACGTCCAACGACCCTTTCTGACGATCGACCCTAGGGAGAAGCAGGGTCTTGCCCTGGTCAAGGACCTGGCGCACGAACTCGTCGGTCCGCAGTTCGCTGCCGAAGTTAGCGTAAGCCATGATCCTGTCGGATCGCCGATAGACGGAGGTTTCGACGATGTCTCGCACTATGGTTCGGCTCAATGCCGTCCGGGTCCGAGGGTCCATGGCGTCTCGCCTGCCGAGTATCCGCCTTCTCAAAGGGGGCTTGGTCTCTTGCGGATCCGCCATACGCGGGTCCGTTGAGTGAACTCGCACTGTTCTACTAACCTCCCAGGGTGGAAGTCGCACCGACTTTCGCCGCAGCCGTGGCCTAGCGGGGGGTTCCTCGACACCCACGCCCGCAGGCGACGCGGCAAGGGCACGATCCGAGCGATCGGTGTGGCCCGCGCCGCTCGACGAAGCTCGCTAACGTTGCCCGGTTATGAGGCTCATGGCCTCCTGGCGGGTGCGAGGGTCTTTGGCGTAGACGCCGCGCACGGCGCTGGTGACGGTCACGCTCCCCGGCTTCTGGACCCCCCTGACCGTCATGCACAGGTGGTCGGCCTCCACCACGACGATGGCGCCTTTGGCTCCGAGGCCTCTGTGGAGGGCGTCGGCTACCTGGGCGGTGAGGCGCTCCTGTAGCTGGGGACGGCGGGAGTAACCGTCCACCACCCGGGCCAGCTTCGAAAGCCCCACGACCTTACCGTCGGGTATGTACCCAACGTGGGCCTTGCCGATCATCGGCAGGATATGGTGCTCGCAGGTGCTGTAGAAGGGGATGTCTCGGATGAGGACCATCTCGTGGTGATCCTCCTGAAACCCGACGGTCAGCTGCCGGGCGGGGTCTACGTGCAGCCCGGCGAAGAGGAACTCGTAGGCCCTCGCTACCCGCGCGGGCGTTTCCTTCAGTCCTTCTCGGTCGGGGTCCTCCCCTACGGCGACCAGTATCTCCCGGACGGCCCGCTCGATGCGGGGCAGGTCTACACGGTGTTCGGGAGGGTACCGCTCTTCCGCGTCTTCGAGGAGCAAGGTTCCGTTCTCCATTCCTTTACCTTCCTTTCTGGCGTCCCGGGGCCGTGCCTTACAGGCGCGCCTTCTCGACGGTCCTCTGTCGCGGGGAATCCCGGTAAGACGCGCGTCGGCCACGACAACACCTCGGCCCCCGCAGCCCTTCCAGGCCCGCCCGTGTACCGGGGCCGCCTCATCGAGGCGGGAGGGCGTCGGAGCCGAACCGACACTATCCGCCCACCCCGCCGCGCGCCGCCTGGAGGGTGTTGAACAGGAGCATCGCCCGGGTCATGGGGCCGACGCCCCCGGGGACGGGGGTTATGGCCGAAGCCTTAGTCTCCACCTCCGCGAACCTCACGTCTCCCACCAGTCCTCCGCCGTCCTTCCGGTGAATACCGACGTCCACCACCACAGCA
>DASYWA010000040.1:0-2797 GCA_035936475.1 Rubrobacter sp.
GGCCCGGACGGCGCGCAGGCTCGCCCAGCCCGACACCTTCGCGGACTACCCGCGCCAGGTGCACGCCCTGCTCGACGAGCTCAAGGACGGCGAGGTCGAAGTCCGGTTCCGCCACGCGGGCCTGGACGACCTGATCGGGCGCGTCGACATCCTCGCCAACCGGCTGGTCTTCGCCCTCCTGATAGCCGCCCTCATCATCGGCTCCTCCATGCTCGGCATCTTTGTCGAGGGCGGACTCCAGCTCCTCGGCGTCAGCGTCTTCGGCCTCATCGGATTTGTCTTCGCGGCGGTTCTGGGATTGCTCCTACTCGTCGGAATCATACGTTCAGGCCGCTTATAGCGCGCTCCGGCTACGCCTCCGCTCGTCAGCACGTTCCGGCCTGACGGCCTCCACTCTCAGCACGCTCCCTCCGGTTGCTTTCAGCCCGACGCTCCGCGTCTCTCAGCTTTTCCGTACGTAGTGCGAAATTGGTCGCTCTGAGAGAATGCCTGGGACCGGCGAATGGTTTGCGAACGGCAGTTTCGAGGAAGACCAACTAGCTGACGGCTGAAAGCGGAGGCCGAAGGCCGTAGCGGGCCGAGAGCCTCCGAAGGAGCGAGCATGGAGCAGACGCGGAGCGAGATCCTCAAGACGATCCCCTACGGCTTCTACATCACGGGCGTGGTGGGCGCCGACGGGGAGGCTAACGGGTTTACTACCTGCTGGGTCTCGCAGGTCTCGTTCGAGCCGCAGCAGGTCGTCGTCGCCGTCCGAAGGGACCAGCGAACCCACGAGCTTATGGCGCAGGGCGGCGTCTTCTCGCTGAACTTCCTCGACACGGGCCAGGAGGACCTGGCCCTCCGCTTCACCCGACCCCTGGAGCCGGAGAACGGCGCGGTCGGCGGCGCCGCCTACACCAGCGGGGAGACCGGGGCCCCGCTCTTCGAGGACGCCTTCGCCCACCTCGAATGTCGCGTCGTGGGAAAGATGGAGGCCGGGGACCACACCGTCTTCCTGGGCGAGGTCGCCGCCGCGACCCTGCGCCGTCCGGCAGACATCCTCACGGACCTCGACACCCCGATGGAGTACGGGGGCTGAGCGCCCCCGCCTAAAGGCCTCCGCCGCAACAGCCGACAAGGGGGGAGGAGACCGAAAGCGGCTACGAAAGCGGGGCGGGCGTGGGCGTGGGTATCGGGGCGAGGGGCTTGCCCGACGGGTTCACCAAGCAGGCAGGCGGTCTGCCGAGGTTCCTCGTGGACGGGCGAGGCTTCACGCTCATAGAGTTGCTCGTCGTGATAACGTTGCCGTTTCGCAAACGGCCGTTCTTTGGGGCGCCCCTGCCCAACTCACCTCGACGGTACCGTCGGCCCTGATGGCGGCTTGGAGGCGCAGCAGCTTGTACCACTGGTGCCTCTCCTCAGGCGTGAGCGATTCGAGGACCTGGGGCGCCATGGCCTCCAGGGAGTCGACGAGGGCGTCCCGGTCACGCTCCAGGTCCCTGACGCGCTCCTCTTGCCCCCGCACGGCCGCGAGCTCGCGCTCAGCGACCCCGCGTGTTTCCTCTAACTCTGCCAGCCTCGCGCGCAGCTCGTCGAGGGTTATGAGGTCGCCCGCGGCCATCTCCTGGTAGCGGGCGCGCTTGCGGTCCACCTCCGCGAGCTTCTCCGCCCATCGCCCGGCTTCCTTGCCCGGGTCCCCCCGCGTGCCCTTCTCCAGCTCGATCATGCGGTCGATGTCGGCGCGAAGCCCTTCGGGGTCCTTCATCACGCCGGAGACGTAATCCCAGACGAGCGGCTCCACACTGTCTACGCGGTGGGACTTGCGGTTGGGGCAGGGGTTGTGCTCGTAGCCGACGCTGACCCGCGAGCAGTAGTAGTAGAAGCTGATCTTCTTTCCCTCTCTGCGTCGCCCGCCGCCGTGCGAGGTGAGGCACCTCATCGCCCAGCCGCACTCCGCGCAGCGGGCGAGGCCGCCGGAGAGTTGCCAATCCCGCCTGCCGGCCTGCGAGAACTTCTTGTTGTCCCTGATCGCCTCCCGCGCCGAGTCCACCCACTCGCGGGGGATACCGGAGTCGGCGATGGGGACGGCGATCCACTCGGCCTCCGGCCTCGTCGTGATCTTGGCGCGCTTCTTGTAGGTCTTCCCTTCGGGGCCGTTGACGGCCACCTGGTACCTCTTCGTCCGACGCCTGTTGAACCACCAGATCCCGTAGCGCTTCTTAGGGTCGAGCCGGGCGGCAACCTCCCGCGCCATCTGTCCCTTGGCCACGAGCGCCTCTATCTCCTCCCAGGTGTGCGGTCGGTACGCGTCGTCGTTAACCGCTTCTCGGATAAAGAACTGCCCCCAGACGTCCTTTCCTTCGGGCGTGGGCAGCCCCTCGCGCTCGAACACCTTCTTTACTCTCCGGATGGCGGCCCCCTCGGTGCCGATCATGCAGAAGATGCGCCGCACGACGGCCATCGTCTCCTCTTCGACTTCGTAGCCGTCCCTCGCGGCGTTGTAACGGAAGCCGAAGTGCGGGCGCTTGGTCGCTATCACCTTACCCTCCCTCGCCTTCCTGAGCTTCCCCCGGCGGCTGCGTTCCGCGATTTTGAGCCGCTCGTAGCGCGCGATCTGGTCGAGGATACCGGTCGTCAACTCGCCTTCGGGGCTCCCGTCCGTGCGGTCGTTGAGGGCCCGCAGGTCGGTCCCGCGCTCGGAGAATTCCTCTCGCAGATAGAAGAGGTAGGCGGGCTCCCTGGCGAGGCGGTCCCGATCTTGGGCCAGCACGACGGAGACGCCCCCGGCCGCCACCAGGTCCCTCACTCGGTCCATGCC
>DASYWA010000041.1:0-8824 GCA_035936475.1 Rubrobacter sp.
GTCGTGCGCGGGGGCGAGTAACGGAGGCACACAGTGAGCTTGTTTGTTGCAGAGGTCCACCAGGAGTTGCATTTATAACGTATGTTATCTGATGCGCCGTAACTGTTTGACTCATTTCAAGGTCGGCAAGGATAATGTGGAGTATTATCGACAGGTGTCACGATTATCCGCCATGTGGCGAGCACGCTGAGTCGGCGGATACCTCAATCAAGCGGCACAACCCACAGTCCCGACTCGTTCCATTAATTAGGGTGGTGTGGGGGCCGGGTGGTCGAAAAATCCCAATTGAGGAGGGGGTGCTTGATAGTGGTTACATGGGCTATGAGCTATGAGACATTAACTCTGGGGTATACGTATACTCATCGCGCGGCGACTATACGCTAGCGTATAGTTCACGTGTATCCTAGTCGTTTAAATCCCCCACTCGCTCCATGACTCTGGCACCCTTTGGGGTTAGTTTACAAACTTCGTTTTGAACGAGATTGTCGGTGGTTATCAACCCCGACTGCTTTAGGTGGCGAAATAACGCGTCGTAGTCCCGCGTAGTGAACGGTATGCCCGCTCTCTCTGCTGCTTCCGGGCCTGCTACCCACTGTCCTGGGTTACCTTCAGCTAAATCATAGATAGCTTCAAAAAGCTGGCGTGCCTGCTCTTCAGTTGAGTAACGCGGCACTCGCCTAACGGAAACAATCGGAGGTGGTGCCAGATTAGAGAACGGCTTTTCTGCTTCCCGTCTTTGCTTGCGTCTGCGACTGTACCATCTTAGCCCGCTTATGAGTGCTGCCACTAGCGTTAGCCCTGCCAACAAAGGCGCAGCATCGCCAATCTCTGGCCATGTGAGATTCTGAAGAATGTCCAACACCTGTAACCTCCGAATATCCTAAACTACCATGGATGCGGCTCCGATAGTTCTGAGGCCTTGTTACATCCCATCAGTAGCGTAGCAGGTCACGATTGTTGATGCATAATGGGCTATATGTAGCATTAAACCACTGCGGATAACCCAATATGTGGGTGTACACGCGCTTATACCACTGAGATTCACAGTCGCATGAGACAGATAAAGGCAAGGGCCACGGAGAGTAACTCCACAATCCTCGGCCGATGGTGGATGTTCCACAGTAAAGGCGGGTACTCGGAGGGTTCGAGTACCCGCCGTGCCCGTCAGTGGGGCTTTTAGCGCGTTAGGAAAGTGCTGAATCCATAGCTCCCCCGTCGCCCCATCCCGGCAAGAACCGGGCGTAGTTTTGGAGCATGAACGCCACGCTGGACCATCCCATCTGCATCGCAACGCTCTTTGGGTTTACGCCTTCCAAGAGCAAGATGCAGGTACAGCTATGACGGGTTGCCGCGTGCCAGTTGGTATCCGGCAGACCGGCACGCTTCAAGAGCGGCTTGAAGTACCGCCGGATGAAGTTGGAAGAGTGCAACCGCTTCCCTAGAGTGTTGACGAATACCAGGGCATCCCCGCTAACCTTGTGGCCCTCGTCTCTCATGCGATCCCTATGGCGTATGAGCGCGTCCGTTGCCTTGACGGTCAATCCTACGCTCCTGCGGCTTCCGCTCGTCTTTGGGGTGTCGAAGGTGTGGCCGCCGTAACCGTTGACCAAGGCGCGTTGTATGTGCATAACCCTGCTGTCGAGGTTCAAGTCTCCCCACATGAGACCCGTAAGCTCGCCCCAACGTGCGCCGCTTGTCAGACCCAACACGAACAGGGCTTCGTACCTTTCGCCCGAGGCCGCCGATATGAACCTCTTGGCTTCGTCCTTGCTGAACGGTCGAATCTCCGGCTGCGGCACTTTCGGCTTGCTCACGGCATCGCAAGGGTTCTTCTCTATGTAGCCCCAACGGACAGCCACGCTCAACGATGCCGCTAGTACGCTGTGAATCCTCTTGACCCTAGCCGCCGACAGACTTTCGCGCTTCCGGGCGTACATTGATTGGATACCCTTGCGGTCCAAGTCCGTAAGGTCCATGCTCCCGAACTCCGGGTTGAGATGCAGCCGGATTATGTCGTTGCTGGTTTCGTAGCTGCGCCTCTTGATGGTGTCCTTCATGGCCGCAAGGTACTCGGCGAAGAAGTCCCGCGCCGTTATGGTGGTCTGCTCGACCTTCTGGACGGGTTCGGTGTCCTTGTTAGCCAGCTTGACCGCCAGTTTCTCCGCAACCTCTTTGCGGGTCTTGCCGTAGACGCTCCGGCGTTTCGGCCCTTCCGGTGTCTCCACGCAATACCGCGCCTCCCAACGTCCATCGGGGCGCTGCCTTATGTTTCCTTCGCCGTTGCCGTTCTTGCCCACTAACCTAGTCTCCTTGTGGTCAATGGCCGGGTTGGGGTCAATCGTTGGGGTCAGCACGAAATTTTCATTGCAAAGAAAACGCCCGATACCCTATACTTTCGCAACAAATCGGCCCGTAGCTCAGCTGGGAGAGCGCCGCCCTCGCATGGCGGAGGCCAGGGGTTCGAGCCCCCTCGGGTCCACTCCGACCCACCGCGCCGTCCCGGGTAAGGGCGGGGCGAGGAGAGGTCGGCGGGCACCACCGGGAGCGAGGCGAGTTTGGGATCCGACCGGAGAAGACTCGACAGGGAGGACCTGGAAGCCTTGCGCCAGGAGTTCGCCCTCGGCAACCGCGGCGACGATCTCGACGACGACCTCCACCAGGTCCGGCGCGGCGCCAGGCTCGGCATAGACCTGGAAGACTGGGCGCGCACGCGCAAGGTCCCCCTGGTCTACGCGAGGGCCCTACGCAGGTTTATCGAGCAGGGCTGAGTATGGGCATCAGGCGAGCAGGCCGAAGGCCAGCCACGTCCCCCCGCCCCCGACGAGCGCCCCGAGCACCAGCTCCGGCACCGTGTGCCGCCCCAGGCGCAGCCGCGCCCAGGACACGACCGGCAGGAGCAAGAGGGCCGGCAAGCCCCACGCCCCGAAGACGAACGCCAGGCAGACCGCCGTGCCCGCCACGCCCGCGGCGTGCAGCGAGAGGTTGACGAGCGGCGCGAGCCCGGCGAAGAGGACGGTGGCCACGGCGTAGGAGAGCAGGGCCGCGGAGAGTTCCGCGGGCCCGCCGAGCCCGTAGACGAGGGCGAAGGCGCCGGCGTGCAGCGCGGCGACGACGCGCAGGGGCCCGACCCGCTCGGCGCGCGGGATGGCGCGCGGGTCGCTGACCCTGCCGGAGCGCGTGAGGTGGAGGAGGTAGAGCAGCGAGAGCCCGCTCGTCAAAGAGACGCACAGCAGGGCCCAGAGCACGCCCGCCGCTCCGTCGGCCTCGAGGCCGACGACCAGGAAGAGCGGCACGGCCAGCAGGGGCAGGCGGGTGGCGGCGGAGATCGAATCTGCTAGCTTGGGGGCGAAGCTCACGGCCCGCAGGATTCTACAGCGCCATCCCCCACCGGGCCACGCCGGCGACCGGATGGGCGCGTCGCGGGCGTGGATCTCGATGGGGCGTCGCCCTTCCCCGGGGCTGCCGGCTAGAGCAGATCGAGGAGCAGGATCAGGTGCGGCAGGTGGGCGAGGGCGAGGAGCGCCGTCGCCGCGAGGAGCAGGACGAGCCCCACCCTCTCGCGCACGAGGCGCCAGAACAGCAGGACGCCCAAAGCCCCGACGAGGACCACCTCCGATAACGTAGCGCACGCGTCGGGCAGGCCCACCGTCTCGACCTCGCCGGCCTCGGGCCCGACGGGCGGGACGCCCAACGTGGGCGTAGCGAGGTACAGCAGAACGATCGAGGAGTTGCCCAAGATGCCGGCGAGCAGCAACCGCCGGGAGGGCCGGCGCAACAGGGCCGCCGCGTAGACGCCCTGGGCCAGGGCCGCCGCCAGGAAGAACGCCCCGTACCCCCACCACTCCGAGAGGTGCTCCGGCGTCGCCCAAAGGTGGACGAGCGCGGCGAAAAGGGACATCGCCGCGGCCGGCAAGAGGACGGCCCGGGGCGGGGACGGAGCATGCTGCGAAACCGCCACCATCCAGGCCGGGGAGCGGGTCCCGCCGAGCTCGCCGAACGCCGGCATCGGCTACGACCCCACAGGGAAGGCCGCGGACCGTCCCCCCTTCAGCAGTTGTGCGAAGTCGTCCGCCGGGACGGGTCGGCTGAAGAAGTAGCCCTGGGCCAGGGCGCACCCCTGCTCGCGCACGAACGCCAGTTGCTCCGGGGTCTCGACGCCCTCGGCAATCGCGTTCAGCCGCAGGCTGCGGGTCAGGCCGATCATGCTGGTCGCGATGGCGACGTCGTCGGGGTCGTCGGGTACCCCAGAGACGAAGGGGGGTCCGATCTTGAGCGTGTCCACGGGCAGGTTCTTGAGGTAGGTGAGCGAGGAGTAGCCGGTCCCGAAGTCGTCGACGGAGATCCGTATGCCGTCGAGGGCGTGCTTGATCTCCTCGAACACCCGGCGGCTCGACGGGAGGTCTTCCATGAGGATACTCTCGGTGATCTCCAGCTCCAGGTTCCGCGGGTCGATCCCGGTGGCCTGCACGATCCGCTCCACGCTTCCGATGAGATCCCCGTGGTCGAGCTGGCGGGCGGAAAGGTTGACCGCCACCCGCGGGATATGCAGGCGGGCTCCTCTCCAGAGGCTTACCTGGCGGCAGGCGCTCTCGAGAACCCACTCGCCCACGGGGGCGATGAGCCCGGTCTCCTCCAACATGGGGACGAACTCTCCGGGCAGCAAGATGCCGCGGTCGGGATGCCGCCAGCGCAGCAGGGCCTCGGCCCCGACGATCTCGCCCGTGTCGAGGTCCACCTGCGGCTGGTAGTGGAGCACGAACTCCCCGTTCTCCACGGCCCGGCGCAACTGGCTTTTTCCGTCCAGGCGCTCGACGGCCCGCAAACCCATCTCCTCCGTGTAGAACGCGCAGGCGTTGCGGCCCCCCTCCTTGGCTCGGTACATGGCGGTGTCCGCGTTCTTGAGCAGCTCGTCCCCGGGACAGGGCGGGTGTAACGCCGTACCGATGCTGGCGGTCACCGGGATCTCGCGCCCGCCTAAAGAGACCGGTTCGTCGAGCACGTCGAGCACGTCCGCGGCCACGACGGCGGCGACCCGCTCGTCGGCTACGTCCTCCAAGATGATCGCGAACTCGTCCCCGCCGAGGCGGGCCACGGTGTCGCTCTCCCTGACCCGACTCCGGATGCGGTTGGCCGCCACCCTGAGCAGCTCGTCCCCGGCGTCGTGGCCCAGAGTATCGTTCACGTCCTTGAAGCGGTCGAGGTCGACGAACATGAGCGCCATCGGCCTGCCGGAGCGGTCGGAGCGGGCCAGCGCCCGGTCCAACCTGTCCCCGAACAGATCGCGGTTGACGAGGCCCGTCAGCTGGTCGTACCGGGCGATGTGGGAGAGCCGCTCCTCCGCCCGCCGGCGCTCGGTCATGTCGATGAACGTGCAGACCACCTGCTGGATGTCGCCGCCTTGCGCGAACTCCGGCTCCGCGTCGACCAGCAGCCAGACCCGGTCGTCGCGGTTCGGGACACTGAGACCCATGACGACCTGGCGCACCGCCCGGCCGTCCGCGATCGCGCGCGCCACCGGGAATTCCTCGGCCGGGAACGGCGAGCCGTCCTCGTAGACGACGTCCCAATCGTCATCGAAGGGAGCCTTCCCGAGAAGCCTGTCCTCCGTGAGTCCGATTAGGTCCATGGCGCGCCCGTTGGCCAGCACGATCTCCGCCCGGGAGTTCATCAGCAACACGCCCACCTGCAGGTTGCCGACGAGGTTGCGGAAGCGCTCCTCGCTCTCCAGGAGGCGCCGACGGCGCTCCTCGGAGGCCTGCGCCGACTCCACAAGATCGACGACCTTCGGGACCACGGACGGTATCGCCACCGCCGTGCCGACCGAGGCCAGGGCGGTGACCCAGAGAACTCCCCCGGCCATCCAGTACGCGGGCTCCCAGAGGGTGAGCGCCGCCATGAAGTGGGTGGCGCCGCAGGAGATTATGAACACCCCGAAAGCCACGAAGGCCCAGAGGAACGGTATCCTGCGCCCCGTCTTGCGGGTCATGTGGATCAGGGTGCCCGAGATCGCCACGTAGGCCAGCCCGATCAGGAGGTTCGTGACCAGGTGCATCCAGATCAGGGCGGGGTTCTCGCCCAGGGCGTACCGTTGGGGCTCCGACCCCGCGCCGCCGGCCCAGAGCTCCCCCCCGAGCGGCACCAGCGCCGTCAGGAGGATCAAGGCCGCGGCGACGTAACCCAGGCGACGATTGCGGGGCGCGGGTAAGGCGTTCATCGGGGGTTATGCGCTCGGCCTGTGCACGATCAGCCCAATATACCGACGGGCCACACCACCGCGTATATGCCACCCGTCCATTTCGGCGCGACGGGGTCTTCGGTCCCGGGCCTGTACAATGCCGGGCGTGACGCGCGCAGCACAGATAGCGGCGGCCGTCGAACGGCTGGCCCCGCCCTCCCTCGCGGAGGCCTGGGACAACTCGGGGCTTCAGGTCGGGGACCCCTCGTCCGAAGTACGCCGAATCCTGGTCGCCCTGACGCCGCTGCCCGAGGTCTTCGACGAGGCCGAGGAGACGGGGGCCGACTTCCTGCTCTTCCACCACCCCCTGATCTTCGCCCCCCTAAAGAGCGTGAGTACGGGATCCTACCCGGGGGATCTAATCTCCCGCGCGGTGCGGAACGGCCTCACCGTCTACGCCGCCCACACTAGCTACGACGCGGCGCCGGACGGCGTCTCCGTCGCGCTCGCCCGGGCGCTCGCGCTGGACGGTCCGCTGGGGACGATCTCCCCCAGGGGCTCGCTGCGAAAACTTGTCGTCTTTGTCCCGGCGGAGGACGCGGAGGCGGTGGCGGAGGCGCTCGCCGGGGCGGGGGCGGGCAGGATCGGGGACTACACCCGGTGCACCTTCCGCTCGGCGGGCACCGGCACGTTCCTCCCCGGCGAGGGGAGCGACCCGTACCTCGGCGAGCGGGGCCGGCTGGAGCGGGTCGAGGAGGTACGCCTCGAAACCGTCGTACCGACCCACCTGGCGCGGGCCGCCGTGGACGCGGCGACCGCCGCGCACCCCTACGAGGAGGTCGCGCTGGACGTCTATCCGGTCGAGGGAACCCCCGAAGGGTGCGGCTACGGCAGGGTCGGCACCCTCCCCGAGCCGACGAGCCCCGAGGAGCTCATAAATTACGTCTCGGGCCGCCTGGGCTTTCCGGCGAGGCCGGTCGCAGAAGGAGACCGGGCGGAGATCCGGCGCCTCGCCGTCTTGGGAGGCTCCGGCGGCTCGTTCGTCCCGGAAGTCGCCGCTGCCGGCGCCGACGCCTACGTGACCGGCGACCTCGACTACCACGACGCGCTGCTGGCCGGGTCGCTCGGCCTCGCCGCTGTAGACGCGGGCCACGCCGCCACGGAGCTGCCCTCGCTCGAGCCGCTGGCCCGCCGCCTAGCGGGGCTGGTGGACGTCCCGGTCGGGGTGAGCCGGGTCAGGCGCTGAGGCGGGCCTGCCGCAACCTTCTGGCCGTCGGCCCCGCGCCGTCGGCGGAACCCTTCGAAAATCTTCCGATCGGATCGCGTAGCGGACCTCTTCGCCGCCTTCGTTGAAGGCGTACCCCCAGAAGGTCATGCCGACCTTCTCGAGCACGCGGCGGGAGGCGACGTTCTCGGCATCGGCGACGCCCAAAATGCGGGTGAGGCCGGCCCTCCCGAAGCCGTAGCGGAGCATCGCCAGCGCGAGCTCGGTGGCGAGCCCCCTCCCCCACTCCGGGGGCGAGATGCCGTACAGGACCTCGACTCCGGTCCCATCGTCGAGGTGCCGCAGGCCGCAGAAGCCTATCGGCGCTTCCCCGCCTTCCCACCTCTCGGCGATCCAGAACCCGAACCCGTGGCGCCCGAAATCCCCGAGTGACTCCCGGACGGCGGCCTCGGCCCTCTCGCGCGGGATCACCTCATCGTCCCAGAGGTACCGCCTTATCGCCGGGTCCCTCCAGAGGCGGTGCAGGTAGTCCGCGTCTTCGATCGAGACCGGGCGGAGCAGGGTCCTGGTGGTCCGGACGGCGTACCTTGTCCCGGCATCCCCCATTCAGCCGCCCGACACGAGCTCCTCCAGCCGGTCCCTCGTGGGGAGGGCGCTCATGGCGCCGAAGCCCGTGCAGGCGAGCGCGCCCGCCGCGCAGCCGCGGAGCGTCGCCTCGCGGACCCGTTCTTCCTCGTCCAGGGGGCCGTCCGAGAGGTGAACCAGGGTCGCGGCGAGAAAGGCGTCCCCGGCCCCGGTAGCGTCCACGACCTCCCCGATGTCGAAGGCCGGCACCTCGCCCCTGAAATCGCGGGTGGCGTAGAAGGCCCCCTCGGCCCCCTTGCTGACGAGCACCAGAACGACGCCGCGGTCAAGGAGCATCCGCGTAGCCTCGTCGACGTCGTCCGTGCCGAGCAGCGGTTCGAGCTCGTCGTCGCCGAGCTTGACGATGGTCGAGAGGTCGAGCAGCGGGTCTATGGCTTCGCGGGCGGCCTCCCGGCCCTCCCACAGGTGCTCCCTGAAATTGACGTCGAAGGCCACGGGGACGTCGCGCTCGCGGGCGAGCTGCGCGATGCGGTGGGTGGCGGACCTCGCAGGCTCCCTGATAAGCGGGATGCTGCCGAAGTTGACGAAGGAGGCCCCGACGAGGAGGTCCTCGGTTATGTCCTCGGCGCAGAGAAGCTCGTCGGCGGCGGGGCTGGAGCGGTAGAAGGTGAACTCGCGGTCGCCGTCGGGGGCTATCTCCACAAAGGCGAGCGAGGTGCGCGTCGGTGGCTTCTGGCGGCCGACGCCGCCCGTCTCCACGCCCTCGGACTCCAGGGCGCGCAGGATAAAGTCTCCGAAGAGGTCATCGCCCACGCTGCCGACGAAGGCCGCCCCCGCGC
>DASYWA010000042.1:0-7783 GCA_035936475.1 Rubrobacter sp.
GCTTAGGGCGGCGGAGACACGTTACCGGACGGTGGTGGAGGAGCAGACCGAGCTGGTTTGCCGCTTCCTGCCCGACCTCACCGTGACGTTCGCCAACGAGGCGTACTGCCGCTACTTCGGGCTGACGCCCGAGGAGGTCATAGGCAGCAGCTTTCTCGAGCGCGTGCCGATCGAGGACCGCGGCTACTATGAGGGGCTGCCCGCCTGGCTGAACGAAGAGAACCCCAGGAGGACGATCGAGCACCGGGTCCTCACCCCGGACGGAGGGGCGCGCTGGCAGCAGTGGACCGACGCGGCCATCTTCGACGATGGGGGGGGCGTGGTCGAGTATCAGTCCGTCGGTAGGGACGTCACCGAGCGCAGGGCGCTCGAAGAACGCCTCGAACACCAGGCGCTACACGACTCCCTCACCGGCCTCCCGAATCGCCGCCTGTTCGTGGATCGCCTCAGGCAGGCGCTGAGGCGCACCAGAAGGAAACAGAATCGGGTGGCGATTCTGTTCACGGACCTCGATGGCTTCAAGGTCGTGAACGACTCCCTCGGCCACGACACCGGCGATAGGCTGCTGGTCGAGGTGGCCAAACGCCTCGGAAGCTGCCTCAGGCCCGAGGACACCCTGGCACGCTTCGGTGGCGACGAGTTCACCATACTTATCGAGGACGTCGAGGCACCCGACGGCGCGGTGCGGGTGGCCGAGCGGATCACGGACGAGCTACGGGAACCGTTCACCCTGAACGGCCGAGAGCTGTACGTTGCCGCGAGCATCGGGGTGGCGCTGGGGAGCGACGGCACCAAGGACGCCGAGAAACTGTTGAGGGAGGCGGACACGGCCATGTACAGGGCCAAGAACCAGGGCTCGGGCTACGAGGTGTTCGACCCGGCCATGCACGACCGCGCGGTAAACCGACTGGAGCTCGAGAACGACCTGAGGCGTGCCATAGAGGAGAACGAGTTCGTCGTCCACTACCAGCCCATACTCAACCTGCAGAGCGGGGATCTGTCGGGCTTGGAGGCTTTGGTGAGGTGGGAGCACCCCGAGCGCGGGCTGCTGAACCCCGACGAGTTCGTGCCGGTGGCCGAGGAAAGCGGCCTGGTGGTACCGATGGGCGAGCTGGTCTTGGAGGAGGCCTGCCGCCAGGCCGTAGCGTGGCAACGCGAGTTCCCCCGCAACCCGCCGCTGGCCGTGTCCGTGAACCTCTCCGGCAGGCAGCTCAGGCGCCCCGACCTGCACGAGATCATAGGGCGAGCCCTCAAAGAGAGCGGGCTCCCGGCCTCCTCGTTAGGGCTAAACATAACCGAGACCGTCTACATAGGCGCCCTGGACGCAAACACGGCGGCCCTCGACCGCCTCAAAGCCCTGGGGATACGCGTCTCCTTAGACGACTTCGGAAGCGGCTACTCCTCTTTGTCCTACCTGAAGCGGTTGCCCGCCGACATCCTCAAGATAGACAAGTCGTTCACCAAGGGCCTTGGGGTGGAGGTGGAGGACACGGCCATAGTGCAGACGGTCGTCGACCTGGCCCACATCCTGGGCATGGAGGTGGTGGCCGAGGGGGTGGAGATCGGGGAGCAGGAGACGCTGCTAAAGGAGATGGGTTGCGACATGGCCCAGGGCTTCTTCTTCTCTAAGCCGCTGCCTCCCGAGGCGGCGTCGGATTTCCTTAACTTCATCCACCAAAGCTCCGCGCACCGTAACGAAGCCGACAGACTATCCGACAGTTAATGACGGCTATCGTCACGCTGTGGCACGGGAGTGAGCCGCAAAAACCGCTTAGAAACGGCTTTTTTAAGGACCGCAGACGCGCCTGGACGGTTTTCTGGGGCCGTGTGTCGCAGGTTCGAGTCCTGCCGGACCCGCCTTTTTGCCTTCCTTATGAGTGCAGAGTCCCTTTACCTCATGGAAAGCCGTCCCCCGTTGCTTCTTGCTGCTGCCAACACATGGGCGGCGACTGGGGCAACCCGGACGGCCACAACCGGCGGGCCAACGAGCAGGCCCTGAAGTCTGGGGCGCGGCTACTGTCGACCTACGATACCCCGACCGGGAGGGCGAGGATCATCAACGAGGCCGATCGGTCCAGCACCTGCGTCCTGCTTCCGAGCGAACGAATATTGAGGTGGTCTGCGACAGGTGCGGCGCGACCGGCTGGCCCAAAACCTGCCGGTGGCGTGACAGGGGCGAACAGGCGTTCGCGGTCCCTCGGCCTCCACTGTCGCTGCTGCGGCGACCGGGGATGTGCGCCTCGCAGTTAGCGACGACCAGCTCAGGGAGGTCGTCACCGTTATGGGCTACGAGGCCGTCGAGTTCGCCGTCTACAGCCCCCTGCGGGCCTTCGAGATCGCCCTCGACCTCGGCACGATGGGCGTTATGTACCACCCTCGCCGTCTCGACTGGCCGAGCCTGCGCGACCCGAAAGACGGCTGGATCTTCGACCTCGCCTACCACTCCGGCGCCGACTACATCGTCTCCTATGACGGTGCGGTGCGGGACGCCGCTGACGAGCTAGGGTTCGTGGTCCTGCCACCGGAGGAACTGCTCGGAGTGCTGCGCCGCCAGTACGAGCCGTAGTTCAGGGAACTCCGCGGCCCGGCTACCCGATGCCGAGGGCGATCTTGGTTAGCGGCCCGGGGCTGACCCATTGGTTTCGGGGTCGTCCTGCGATGGGAATACCGTAGTCACGTGGCACAGAAGTCTAGACGGTAAGGAAGGGCAAGTGAGCGATAACGTGAGCAGGGGGGAGCAGGCGGCGGATGAGGTGGCCCGCAGGTGGATGGCCACCATGCAGACCATGGGGGATCAACTCCTCAGGCAGCAGCAGACCTTCCAGCAGATGATGCAGGAGCAGATGAGCAGCTACGTGCAGCTCCTCAACACCCCGCCCTTCTACGTCTCCCAGCGGCCGCAGCAGGAGGGGCAGAAGGCCACGGGGCAGGCCTTCCAGCAGGCCTCCGAGCAGTGGATGGCGTTGGCCCAGAAGCAGCAGGAGGCCTTCCAGCAGATGTCCCAACAGTGGACGGAGCAGGCCCGGGCCCAGCAGACCATCTTCCAGCGGATGGTCCAGCAGTCGATGAGCGCGTACACGGACCTGTTCAAACCGCCCACGAGGTGACCGCCCGCTATCAGCACGCCGCGCAGGCGTTGGGTTGGAGGCCCCATTGTTCTTTCTCGTTTACGTGAGCTCCGCCGTCCGGCCGTTCTCGCGGCCGTACCTCAAGGATCTTCTGGCGACGAGCCGCGACAACAACGCGAGGGCCGGGATCACCGGGATGGTCCTCTACAAGGACGGCAACTTTATGCAGGTCCTCGAAGGGGACGAGGCGGCGGTCCGCGCGGTCTACGACAAGATCGGGGCCGACCCGCGGCACGGCGGCGAGATCGTCCTGCGCGAAGGCTTCACGGAGGAGCGGCAGTTCCCGGACTGGTCGATGGGGTTCCGCGACCTCCACTCCCCGGAGGCCCGCGCCATTCCCGGCTACAGCGAGTTCTTGAACACGCCCCTCACCGGCCGGGAGTTCTCCGAGGACCCAACCCGCGCCCAGAAGCTCCTGCTCACGTTCAAGAAGACCATGTGAAGGACCCGGGCCTCCCCGCCTCGAACGGGCCAAGCCGGGGAAATAAGGGGCTCGCGCGCACCCGGCGGGCGCACCGAGAGATACCCGGTGGCGCGGGTTCGGGCCCCGCCGGGCCCGCCGCCGGGCTCTTACCCGGGACGCATTCTGGTATCCTCGCGTGCGTCGAAGACTTTGTAAAACCTGAAGGGAGATACGGCCCTGCGACGCACGTTCACCAGAAGAGACTTCCTGAAGGCGGCCGGGGCCGGGACGGCCGGGATGGCCCTGCTCGGCGCGAGCGCTTGCGACCCGGGGCGGGGCGTGAAGAGGGAGCCCCGGAGGGGGTCCGGCGGCGACGGGGGGCAGAACGTAGTCCTGATCATCGTGGACACCCTGCGCAAGGACCATATAGGGGCGTACGGGAACGATTGGATCAAGACGCCGAACCTCGACGCCCTGGCGGGGGAGAGCCTGCGGTTCACGCGGGCCTACCCGGAGTCCACGCCGACCATCTGCGCCCGCAGGGCCATCCACACGGGCACGAGGACCTGGCCTTTTAGGGACTGGGACCCGCCCGAGGGGGAGAACATCTCCCTGCGGGGGTGGCAGCCGATACCGCTCGACCAGGTAACGCTGGCCGAGGTCCTCAAGGAGAACGGGTACCTGAACCTGTTCGTCTCGGACAACCTTCAGCAGTACAAGCCCGCGTACAACATGCACCGGGGCTTCGACGTGTGGGACTTTTTCCGCGGCCAGACGACGGACAAGTACAGGCCGATCTGGACGTGCCCCCCCGAGAGCCTGGAGCGCGCCTTCATAGCCAACGCCGCCTCCGCGACGGGCGGCGAGCAGTACTTCGCGCAGTACTTCGCCAACGTCGCGGACCGCAGGAGCGAGGAGGACTGGTTCGCCCCGAAGGTCTTCAACCGCGCCTCGGAGTTTCTGGAGTCGGCGAAGGACGTTGGGCCGTTCTTCCTGACGGTGGACGTCTACGACCCGCACGCCCCATGGGACCCGCCGGAGAAGTACACGAACATGTACTCCGACGGCGCCGACGGGCCCGAGCCCTTCGCGCCGGTCTACGGCTCGAGCGACTACCTGACGGAGCGGCAGTTAGACCGGATGAACGCCCTGTACGCCGGCGAGCTTACGATGATGGACCGCTGGCTCGGGCGCTTTATGGACAAGATGGAGGAGTTGAGCCTCTTCGAGGACACGCTGGTCCTGCTGCTAAGCGACCACGGCATGATCCTGGGCGAGCACGGCCTCGTCGGCAAGCCCCACTACGCCCTCTACCCCGAGACCGTCGACGTGCCGTTCATGATCCGCCACCCCGGAGGCAAGCTCTCCGGCGAGGCGAACGATTACTTCGCCTCCACCCACGACGTCGCCCCGACGATCCTCGGCCACCTCGGCATCGAGGCCCCCGAGCAGATGACCGGCCAGGACCTCATGGCCTTCTTCGACGGCGGCGAGCCAGATGCGCGCGACCACTTCACTTTGGGCTACCACGACCACGTCTGGGCCCGCGACGACCGCTACGTCATGTTCTCCGCCGACGACGGCTCCGGCGCCAAGCTCTTCGACGCGCGGCAGGACCCGAAGATGGAGAAGGACCTCGCCGCCGGCAACCCGGACATCGTCAAGAGGATGTACGAAGGGTACGTGCTCAGGGACGCCGGCGGTCCGCTGCCGGACTACGGGTAGGTTCTAGGCATCAGGTTTCGGGCAGGTTGATGGGTGGGGTCGTGCGCGCGGGTGAGAACCGGGGGGCGGGCACCCCGAACGGCAAGATGGGCGCCGCGGCCCTCGGTCCGCCGCAGCCCGGTACCTGCCGCGCGAGGGGATGCGGCCGGCGGCGCGGCCGGTGAGCGGGGCGAGAGATCGGGGGGCGGTTGCGACGGAGGTCGCTCTGGTCTTCGCGGCGGTCTTCTGGGGGCTCAACTTCGCCGCCACCAAGTACGCCGCCGAGGCCATACCGCCGCTGATGCTCGTCGCGCTGCGGTTCTCGGTGGGGGGCGGGCTCATGTACGGGGTCTTGCGGGTTCTGGAGCCCAAGAGCCGGCTTGCGAGGGGGGACCTCATCCCCATGGCGGCGCTCGGGTGCCTCGGGGTGGCCACGGCCCAGACCGGCTTCACGTTCGGGGTCAGCCTCACGAGCGCGGCGAGCACGGGCCTGATCTTCGCCACCGCCCCCGTCTGGGGGCTCCTGCTCGGCTCCCTGCTCGGCCTCGAGAGGCCCACCGGGTGGGGCATCCTGGGCGTGGGCCTCTCCGTCGTGGGCGTCGCCGCCGTCGTCTCTGAGGGGTTCGGGGAAGGGGGCACGAACCTTATCGGCGACGCGTTCGTCCTGATGGCCGCCGTGTGCGTCGGGGCTTACGCCGTTCTCTCGATGCCGCTTCTGGAGCGGTACTCGCCGCTGGCCGTCGCGACCTACCCGGTGCTCTTCGGGGCGCCGTTCTTGCTGCTGCTCTGCGTCCCGTCGGTGCCCGGGATGGAGTGGGGGAGGGTGGGGGCCGGGCCGTTGCTGGCCGTCGGGTACGCGGCGGTCTTCGCCACCGCGTTCGCCTTTACCGCGTGGCAGAGGGGAATCAGCCGCATCGGGACCAACCGGGTGCTCGTCTACCAGTACCTCATAACCCTGGTGGGCGTCACATCGGGGATCGTTTTTTTCGGCGAGACGCTGGGGTGGACCAAGATAGTGGGCGGGCTAGTCATCCTGCTCGGCGTGTACCTCGCCCGCCGGTAACGGGCCGGAGCGATGGGCCGGGAGCTCGAGCGTTCGTCCCACGCCGTGCGCCGCGAACGGTGGGGACTATCCAGACCGCGATAAACCGGAACTCCCGGCCGTCACCCGAGGCGTCGGCCCTCCGCACCCGAAGACGCGGGAGGGACCATGATCGGCCCCTCCCCTTCTCTTGCCGGCACGCTCCCGCACGGCGTCTTGTATAGTTGCGGAGTCACCGCGACGGGGTTTGACGGGCCGAGAGGAAGAGGACGGGATGGAACGGTACCCGCTAAAGCTCACCTTCCACGTGCGCCAGTACGCCTTCGGCGAACGGCTCATACCGGAGAGGCTCGGCAAGGAGGGCGTACCCGAGGGCGACGTCGCCGAGACGTGGGAGATCAGCGACTACCGCGACGCCAGGGCGAGCGTGCGGAACGGGCCTTACGCCGGACGGACCCTCCACGAGCTAGTGGAGGAGTTCCCGGACGAGCTTGTCGGGGAAGGATGGCGCGGGCCGCACTTCCCGATCCTGCTCAAGTTCCTCGACGCCTCCCACATGCTCCCCGTCCACCTCCACGCCGACGACGAGACCGCGAGAAGAAAGCACAGCGAGCCGCACGGCAAGAGCGAGGCCTGGCACATCCTCTGGGCCGAGCCGGGAGCCTCGATCCTGGCCGGCATAAAGGAGGGCTTCTCGCGGGATGACCTCTTCGACGCCTTCAAGCGCCAGGACTACGACGCCGTGATGCCCCGCTATCCCATAAGGGCGGGCGATACCGTCTACGTGCCCGGCGGCATCCTCCACACCTTCGGGCCTGGGACCCTAATTGCCGAGGTCCAGCAGACCTCGGACCTCGGCCAGTTCGTCATGCCGGAAGACCTTTACGGCGAACCTCTGGAAGAGGACGAGTGGGACGCCAACATCGAGGCAACCCTCGACGAGCTCAGGACGGACTTTATGCCCCGTCCGAACCCCGGCCTCGTGCTGGAGGACGGGGCCAACCGGAGGGTCCTCTGCTGCGCCGGGCCGCATTTCGCCCTCGAACGATGGACGCTCGGGGAGTCCCACACCGTCCCTTCCCGTCCGGACCGCTGCCTCACCCTCTCGAACGTGGGCGAGGGCGAGGTGGAGCTGCGGTACGAGGGCGGGGCCGCGTCGCTCGGGCGGGCGGAGAGTTGCATACTGCCGGCCGCCATCGGGGAGGTCGGGCTCTCGCTGGGCGGGGAGGCGAGACTCGTGGCCTGTTACGTTCCGGACACGGAGAGGGACGTCGTGGGGCCGCTGCGCGAGTCGGGGTACGCCGACGAGGAGATTCGGGGCCTCGGACAGGTGGACGTCTAGCCGCCGCGGCGGGAGATCGGGGGAGGGCTCTTTGGGGAAGATAGTGGCGCTCGGCGAGGTGGTCTCGGACATCTACAGGGGCGAGTCCTTCTCCGACGTGGAGCTGGGCTTCGTCGCCCGCCCGGGCGGGGCTCCGGCGAACGTCGCGGTGGCCGCCTCCAGGC
>DASYWA010000043.1:0-3320 GCA_035936475.1 Rubrobacter sp.
GATCGTCGAGGTGGACCTCCGCAAGGAAGAGGTAGAGATAGACGACCAGACCACCACGCGGCGCGAGGGATAGCAGAGACCGCCGACCACGACGAGGCTCGCCCCGCCACACCCGGCTGGGGCGCACGGTCTCTGCGCGCCGGGCCTTCTTGACCACCGCGGCGGAGCGAAGGGTCGAGCCAGAACAGCGATCCGGTCTTGGGGGCTTCCCGAAGACCTTGGACAGAGGAGGGGGAAGTCTTGGACCGCGACAGAGAAGTACGCGAAGAGCAACTACGCCGCGAGGCCGAAGCGGGCCGGACGAACGGCAGGCTCGTAGACGGCCAGCCGCTCGACGCCCGTCGGGGCGGAACCAACGGCGTCGCCGGGCGGGGCATTAGCAGGGACGACATGCGCCGCGCGGCGAAAGACGCGCTGGTCGAGCGAGAGGAAGAGCTCAAGAGCGACGGCCTCTACGGGAGCAGCACGAGCGATCCCGTCTTCGGGGGGGCGTTGGCCGAGCTCGTGGGCACGTTTATCCTGGTCTTCGGCGGGACCGCCGTTGCGACCGCCGCCATCCTGAGCCTCCCGACGGCAGGACAGCCCTACAATTCCCTGGCGGTAGCCCTTGCCTTCGGCCTGACGCTCGCCGCGGTGGTCGCCGCCGTCGGGCACGTCTCCGGAGCGCACGTCAACCCGGCCGTCACCCTCGGGATGGCCGCCACCGGCAGGTTCCCGTGGAAGTCCGTGCCCTTCTACGTGGGGGCGCAGCTCGTCGGGGCCGTGCTCGGCGCCCTGGGCACCTGGCTCGCTTTCGGCGGGCCGGGCAGGGTGGAGGCCAAGCTGGCGGCTACCTACCCGGCGCAGGGCGTCGGCGACCTCCAGGCGTTCGGGCTGGAGATCCTCATAACCTTCATCCTCGTGTTCGTGGTGATCTCGGTAGCGACCGACGATAGGGCGCCCGCGCCCATAGCCCCGATAGCGGTGGGGTTCGCCCTTGCCGTCGGGGTCTTTATAGCGGGTCCCGTGACCGGCGGCGCGGTCAACCCGGCGCGCGCCCTCGGTCCGATGCTCGTGGCGGGCGACCTCACGAGCGCGTGGCTCTATATTCTGGGCCCGATCATCGGCGGCGTGCTGGCGGCGTTCCTCTACGACCGCACCATGGCCGAGGGCTAGGCCCCGGAACCGCACGGACGTCGAAAACCCACGCACAAGGAGCGCAGCCATGAGCGAGAGAGACAGGGGCGCCGGGAACGCCGACGCGCCCAGGGTAGACACCGAGTACGGCGAACGCATCGGGGCCGGCGGCTCCACCGGCGGCGCGTCGAGGGCGGGGAAGACCCGCCCGGATACCGGCGCGGAATCGGGGCCGCGCAGGGTCAGCGAGGCCCACTCGGACCGTGAGACCGGGGGCCAGGACGACCGCGGAGGCGCCGAGGGGCGGGGCACGAGCTGGGTCAGCGTCTTTATCGGCTGGCTGACGGCGCTCGGGGCTAGCCTGATCCTTGCCGGCATCGTAAGCGCGATAGTCGGCGCGATCTTCGGCGGCGGCGGGACCAACGGGCAGGAGGCCCAGGCGGGCGGTGCCTCCGGCCTCATCGGGCTCCTCGTAACCCTCCTGCTCGCGTTCCTGCTCGGGGGCTACGCTGCGGGGCGCATGGCCAGTCGCTCCGGCCTCAAGCACGGCATCCTCGTGCCGGTGCTGGCCCTCGTCGCGACGATCTTTCTCGCCGGCATCGGGACGCTGCTGGGCCTGAGCTTTATAGACCAGCTCTCCGGCGTGACGCTCCCCGGCATCCCGGAGGGCGCCACCCAGAACCTCGGCACCATCCTGACGGTCTCCGGAATCCTCGCCCTTCTCGCCCCGTTTATCGGCGGGGCCATCGGCGGCCTCTGGGGCGCCAGGACCGGCAGCCACAGGCCGTAGCGGAGCCTTGGCTAAAGGTCACCAGGGGACGGCAGGTCCGGATAACGGGCGGTCCTCTACGTCCTGGTAGCCCGTCGGATGCCGGCATCCTGCGGGCTACCGTGCGTCTTGCCCCGTCGCGTCCCGGGTGTCGAAGGCGGCCACGAACGGGCCGACCGCGTGGGGCTCCCGAAGCCGTGCGGGCGATGGTCGGGTAGGTGCGTAAGCCGCGCGTACGTAGAAGCGTATGAGTGTAAACTACATGCTCGATCGATCGGGTGCTCAGAACGTTCGGGGCGGCCGCGCGGCGGGCAGGACCCGTGATCCTGGAGGGGGCTATGATCTTCGGTGGTTCGAGCTAGACCATGATGGGGACCCGTTCGACAACGGTGCTTCTGGCGGACGACCACATCATGTTCCGCGAGGGGATGGCGAAGCTGCTGACGGCCTACGGGGGGCTGGAGGTCGTCGGGGAGACGGCCAACGACGACGGCGCCCTCGCCCTGGCCCGCGAGACGAAGCCCGACGTGGTCATCATGGAGACGCGGGTGCCGTTCGAGGAGGCTAGGAGGTTCCTCGACGAGATGCGCCGGGTCGAGCCGCGACCGAAGGTCATCATCGTTACCATGTTCGACGACCCGGCCATGATGCGGAGGTTCCTGGGGCTGGGGGTCAGCGGGTACGTGCTCAAGAGCTCCTCCACTACGCAGCTCGTGAGCGCGATCCGCGCCGCGGCCTTCGCCCCAGAGGAGGGGAACGTCGTCGTGGGCATGCCGAGGGCCATGCTGGAGGAGGCGGCGGGGACATCCCAGAGCCCGCTCTCCGTCAGGGAGCTCGAGATCCTGCTGCTCGCCGCCCGCGGCCTCTCCAACCGCCAGATAGCGGCCAGGGTCAACCTTACCGAGGGCACCATCAAACGCCACCTCTCGAACAGCTACCACAAGATGGGGGTAGGCTCCAGGGGCGAGGCCGCGAGGAAGGCGCTGCAGGAGGATTGGATCACCGTCGGCGAGATCACCGACGAGGAGGCGGCCGAGAGGGAGGCGTAGCCCGGAGGCGGGTTACTACCCTGCGGGTCCCTTGGAGATGAGCTCCTCCACCTCGTCCACGACCGCGAGCAGGTCGTCCACGCACATGTCCTCTATCTTCCAGACCCGACCGTCCAGCTTGATCTTAGCGCCCATGCCGTCGGTCAACAGCACGTCGATCCGGCACGCGATGGTCTCCAGCGTCTCGGGGACGGCCCCGTCGTTGTCGTTGCGTACGAGCAGGTGCGGCCCGAAGTCCTTTACCCCCCCGTCGAGCGACTCGGAGGGGCCGAGCATCACCTCGGCGTCGGGACGGTGCTCGTGCAGGGCGAGCGCCAGCGTCTCGCGGTACATCTGGGGCTTTACGGTAACGAGTATGCGCACGGTACGTACGCTCCTGACTGGCG
>DASYWA010000044.1:0-25246 GCA_035936475.1 Rubrobacter sp.
CCATCCTGACGGCCTCCGGCATCATAGCGCTGCTCGTGCCGTTTATCGGCGGGGCGCTCGGCGGCCTGTGGGGCGCCAAGACCGGCCGCGACAGGCCGTAACGCAAGCAACGCAGATATGCGGGCGGGGGCGCCGGCCCCCGCCCGCATCGCTATGACTGACCCGAAACACCGTCGGCAGGGTCGCAAGACTCTGGCTCGAAACGGGAGAGACGACTACGGCGGGCCCGCCGCCCGCGAAGGACGGAGGATAGGTGAGCGATCTTCAAGGACGCAGGATACCGGGAGAGGAAGGCTCGAGGCGCAGGAGGCCCCTGCTCTGGCTCATCCTCGGCCTGCTGTTGTTGCTCTTGCTGGCCGCCCTCGTACCCTTCGCTTGCCAGGCCATAAACGGAACCTCGGGCCAGGGGGGCGGAGGCTCCGGAGCGCAGGGTGCCGCCGATGGGGAAGGCGAAGGCGCGAACGGCGCCGGCGAATCCGGCGCCGCGCAAGACGGGGGCAAGTCCGGAGCGGGCGGGGCCAGCGACGGGCAGGCCGACCCCGAAGGACCGCAGGACGCCGCCACGGCGCGGCTGGAAGCCAGAGATCAGAGCGGGGAGGGCGAGACCGTGACGGTGCCAGAAGCGACGGTCGACGGCACGAAGGGCTGGCTGGCCGTCCGTGCCGACGACAACGGGGAGCCGGGCGAGGTGCTCGGCCGCGCCCCGCTTCGGGAAGGCTCCAACGGCGAAGTGAGGGTCGAGCTGCGACAGCCCCTGGACTCCTCGCAAAAGCTCTACGCCACGATCCACGCCGAGAGGCCGGTAGACGGGGACTTCACCTACCCCGACGGGGACCCCACGCTGGAGCAAGAAGGCCGGACGGTTATCGAACCCATCTCCTATACCGTTAGAGACAACGACGCGGGCGACACGGCAGGCGACGCAGCGGGCGACGCGGCAAGCGAAGGTGGGATCCGGGACGACGAGCTGCCGGAGAGCGGCGGGGTCTCGCCCGCGGCGCTCCTGGCGGCCGGGGTGGTCCTGCTCCTCGTGAGCGCGTGGGGGCTGCGGGCGGCGCTGCGTCAGAGCGGCGCCGGCGTTTAGCGTACTTCCCGAACGATCCGTCCCCGCGACCGGCGCCAGGCGACGGGAGCCGGTCGCGGACCGCCCCGATAGGGCATCCCTCTACGCGCGTTCGCGGCGCGTCAGCAGCCAGAAGATCAGACCCCACGTCGCCCCGTAGACGGCGTGGTCTATCACGGGCAGGAGCACCTTCGGGCTCCGCTGCTCCCACGGCGGCGAGTGGACGCCCGTGAGCGGCAGCCAGCTCGCCCAACCGGCGCCCCAGGCGAGCACCCCGAGCGAGGAACCGACGGCGGTCTCCTCGCCCGCCCCTCCCCCCTTGCGGCGCAGGAGGCCGAAGGCCGTCCCGGTACCGACGCCGTAGGCGACGTGCGCGACCAGGGTCAGGAGTCGTCGGGTCAGGGGCGGGAACCCTTCGGCCGTGAACACCTCCTCCGCGCGGTCTATGACCTGCATCGGCGCGGTCTCGAAGACCAGCCCGACCCTCGTCCAGGCCTCGCGCAGGCCCGACAACACGATCGTGCCCCCGGCCCCGCTGAGCGCCCCCGCCATAGCCCTACGCCTCGCGTCCATACCGTCTCCTTGCTTGCCGGGTACATGCCGGTCATGGTTATACCCACCACAGCTCATCGGGAAGCGGGCGCCCCGATCCTCCTCACGCCCACCCTGCGTTTGTTCGGAGGGAGCCGACCGGACCCGCCGCGGCCCGGGGTCCGGACTCCCTACGGTCCGACGGCCGCGTGCAGCATCTCGAGGAAGCGCCCGCGGGAGGCTTTCGCGACCACCTCGACGTTGGGCTCGCGGCCCGTGACGCCGAGGTGGTCTACGACGGTCTGGCCGCGGCTCCACGTCCCGCCCGTCTCGACCGCGACGAAGAGGCGCCGGGTCTCGGTGGCGACTGAGGGGTCCAGGGCGACGGCCATCGCTATGGGGTCTGGCAGATCGAAGCCGGCGAGGTGCGTATTCTCCTTCGCCCACGCGTCGAGCACGCGCTGGATGTCCACGCAGAACTCCGCCAGGGGAGTGCCGATCCCCCTCAGCCGCGCGGAGTCTTCCGGCCCGAAGACCGCGTACCCGCGGGAGATGTCCCAGCCGACCATCGTCAGCGGCATCCCCGACTCGAACACGACCTTCGCCGCCTCGGGGTCGGCCCAGACGTTGTACTCGGCGAGCGGGGTCACGTTGCCGGGGCCCCGGCCCGTGCCGGCCATCATCACGCAACCCTCGACCTTGCCCGCGAGGGAAGGGTCCCTCAGAAGCGCCAGGGCCACGTTCGTCAGCGGGCCTAAAGTGACCAG
The DNA here is from genome assembly GCA_035936475.1 of Rubrobacter sp. Lineage (GTDB taxonomy): Bacteria > Actinomycetota > Rubrobacteria > Rubrobacterales > Rubrobacteraceae > Rubrobacter_D. Next base: position 2,362 of record DASYWA010000044.1, read on the forward strand.
GGTCAGCTCTCCGGGGCTCGCGTTGACCTTCTCGACGAGCACGTCCACCGCGTGCCCCAGCGCGGGCTCGCGGCCCGAGAGCGGCAGCCCTATGTCCCCCATGCCGTCGAGCCCGTGCACCTCCTGGGCGCTGGCGGGGGAAGAGAGCAGCGGCGCCCCCGCGCCGCGGAAGACCGGGGCCTCCGAGCCGCAGAGCTCTAAAGTGTAGAGGGCGTTCTGCACGCCCTGCTCCAACGGCACGTTGCCGGCGACGATTGTGACGGCCTCGACGGTTGCTCCGGGGCGCTTCATGGCCATGACGAGGGCGACCGCGTCGTCGGAGGCGGTATCCGTATCTATGAGGAGGCGGCGCAAGGGTTGGGTCTACTCTTTGCGGTACGGCCTGCCGACGGCGGCCGGGGCGATGGCGCGCCCGCCGAAGCCGGCGAGGACCACTATGGTCAGGACGTAGGGGATCATCTGTATGAACTCGTTCGCTACCGCCTCGGGCGGCACCCTGATGGTGAGCGCCCCGCCGAACCCGAAGAGCAGCGCCGCCCCGAAAGCCCCGACCGGATGCCAGCGGCCGAAGATGAGCGCCGCCAGGGCTATAAACCCGCGGCCGGCGGTCATGCCCTCGGTAAAGGAAGAGAGCAGGCTCATCGAGAGGTAGACGCCGCCCAAGGCCGCGAGCATCCCCGAGAGCGCTACCCCGAAGTAGCGCATCCTGGCGACGCTCACGCCGGCGGTGTCGACCGCCTCGGGCACCTCCCCCGTGGCCCGCAAGCGCAGACCGAACGGGGTCTTAAACAGGACGAAGTAGGTTATCGGGACCATCGCGTACATCAGGTAGACGAGCAGGCTCTGGTCGAAGAGGGCGGGGCCTATCACGGGGATTTGGGAGAGAAGCGGGATCGCTATGGGGTCGAACTTATCCACGTCCGGCGAGGTGCCGCCCTGGCCGAAGACGATGACCATCAGGAAGGCCGTGCCGCCCAGGGCGAGCAGGTTGATGGCCGTGCCGGAGATGATCTGGTCCGCCTCGAACGTCACGCACATGACGGCGTGGATGAGGGCGAAGAGAAGACCGGCCCCCACCGCGAAGAGCAGCCCCACCCAGACGCTCCCGCTCAGGAACGCCCCGACCACCCCGGCGAAGGCGCTTATGAGCATGAGCCCTTCGAGCCCGATGTTGACGACCCCGCTCCGCTCGCTGAACATCCCGCCCAAGGCCGCGAAGACGAGCGGCGTGGCGTTGCGGATGGTGGCCGCGAGGACCGCGCCGATGGTCGCCAGGACCTCTTCCACTACGACCCGAGCCCCTTCTCCAGGCGCGTCCCGGCGGCGAGGACCCTGGCGCGCTTGCCGAGGACGAGCTCGACGAGCCTGGTCGCGGTGACGAAGAGCAGGATCACCGCGAGCAGCACGGTCGTCAGGTCGAGCGGCACCTGCGTGTCGAACTGCATCTGCTGCGCCCCCGACGCCAGGGCCCCGAAGACCAGCGCCCCAAGCACCACCCCGACGGGGTGGTTCCGCCCCAGGAGCGCCACCCCGATGCCGTTGAAGCCGACGTTCCGCACGAAGGGCAGGTCCATGTTCCCGTAGACGCCCATCACCTCGATGCCGCCGCCGAGGCCGGCGAAGGCCCCGCCGATGGCCAGCGCAAGGACGGTGTTCCGGCCGATGCCGATGCCCGCGTAGTTCGCGGCCCCGGGGGAGAACCCGACCGCCCGAAGCTCGAAACCCATCTTCGTGCGCCACAGGAGCAGGTAGGCGGCCACCGCCGCCAGCAGGGCAAGCAAGATCCCGTAGTTCGCGAGCCCCAGGCCGGCGCCCAGGGTCGGGATCTTGGCCGACTCGGCTATCGGCTCCGTGCCGGGCAGCACGCCCTCCCGGTCGAGCGGAACCCGCGTCAGGTACGAGGTGAAGTAGATCGCTATAAAGTTCAGCATGATCGTGGTGATGACCTCGTGCGCCCCGAAGTACGCCTTGAGGACGCCGGGGACGGCCCCCCACAGGAAGCCCGCAAGGGCGCACGCGACCAGGACTATAGGGATGGCCCCGAACCCGAGAAAGCCGAGCGCCACGCCGAGCCAGGCCGCCGCCATAGCGCCCATGAAGAACTGCCCCTCGCCCCCGATGTTGAAGAGGCCGGCGCGGAACGCCACCGCCACGGCGAGGCCCGTGAAGACCAGGGGCGTCGTGTTGACGAGGGTCCGGCCGATGGCGGCGAGAGAGGCTGTGTCCTGGGGGGAGGGCGCCGTGTCCGTGAGCCTGAGCTCGTAGAGCAGGATGCGTCCGAGCGAGGCCGGCGACCCGAACGCCCCCTCGAAGAGCGCCGCGTAGGCGGCGACCGGGTTGTACCCCGTCGCCAGGATGATGAGGGCGCCGATGGCGAAGGAGAGGAAGATGGCGACGAGGGGGAAGAGCAGCGCCCCCGCGATGTTGCCGAGCAGGCGGCGCATCAGGCCATCTCCCGCCCCTCTTCTCCGACCCGGCCCGCCATGAGGAGGCCGAGCCTCTCGTCCGTGGCGCCTGCGGCGTCGAGCTCGCCGACGATCCTGCCGTCGTACACGACGACGATGCGGTCCGAGAGGGAGCGGACCTCCTCCAGCTCGAGGGAGATGAGCAGTATCGCCTTGCCCTTCTCGCGCTCCTCGATCAGACGCCGGTGGATAAACTCGATGGCCCCGACGTCAACCCCGCGCGTCGGCTGGGCCGCGATGATGACGCCCGGATCCCCCGAGAGCTCCCGCGCCAGCACGGCCTTCTGCTGGTTGCCGCCGGAGAGGGAGCCGGCCCTGGCGTCCGGGTCGGGCGGGCGGACGTCGTAGGCTTTCAGGTTCTCGGCGGCCCGACGGCGCATGACCTTCGGGAAGATCCAGCCGAAGCGGGAGAACGGCGCCTCGTCGTAGGTCTTGAGCGCGTTGTTCTCGTAGAGCTTGAAGTCCTGCACGAGCCCCTTTGCGCCCCGGTCCTCGGGCACGTAGGCGAGGCCCAGCTCCTGCCGGGCGTTGGGCCCGAGGCGCGTGACGTCCTGGCCGTCCAGGGTGACCCGCCCGGACTCTACCTTGCGGGTGCCGGCAAGCGCCTCGGCGAGCTCGGTCTGGCCGTTGCCGTCCACGCCGGCCACACCCAGGATCTCCCCGGCCCTCACCTCCAAACTCACCCCCCTTACCGCCGCGGTCCCCGTCGAGGCGTTGACGACCAGCTCTTCGGACGCCAGGCGCGTCTCCCCGACCTCGGCGCCGCCCTTCTCGACGCGCAAGAGCACCTCGCGGCCGACCATCAGGCGGGCCAGCTGCGCCTCCGTGGTCCCCTCCGTCTGCACCGTGTCCACTACCTTGCCGTCGCGGATGATGGTGATCTCGTCGGAGACGCCGAGGAGCTCGCCGAGCTTGTGGGTTATGAGGACGATGGAGAGCCCGTCGGCGACGAGCTCTTTGAGAGTGGAGAAGAGGTCCTCGGTCTCCTGGGGCGTGAGGACCGCCGTGGGTTCGTCGAGGACGAGGATGCGGGCGTGCCGGTAGAGGGCCTTCAGGATCTCGACCCGCTGCTGCACGCCCACGGAGATGTCGGTCACCCTCGCGCGCGGGTCCACCTGGAGTCCGTAGCGCTCGGCGAGCTCCTCGGTCTCGCGGACGGCGCGGTTCATGTCCAGCGAGCCGCCCCTGCGGGGCTCGGCGCCGAGCACGATGTTCTCGGCGACGGTGAGCGGCGGGATCAGGGTAAAGTGCTGGTGGACCATGCCGATGCCGCGAGCGACGGCGTCCTTTGGGTCCCTTATTTGGACGGGCTCGCCGTCGACGACCACGGTGCCGGAGTCCGGCTTGTAGAGGCCGTAGAGGATCTTCATGAGGGTGGACTTGCCGGCGCCGTTCTCCCCGAGGAGGCCAAGGATCTCGCCCCGCCTGAGCCTGAGCGAGATGTCGTCGTTGGCCTTTACGGGGCCGAACGTCTTGGTGATGTTTTGCATCTCCAGGACGGCCGGGGCCTCGGCGACCCCGGCCTTTGCGTCCCGCCTCTCCCCTTGTGGCATGCGGTCCCTAGTTTACGGAGTCCGGGACCTCGACCTCGCCGCTTATGATGTCCTGGCGGGCTTGTTTCACGGCGTCCTTGACCTTCTGGGGGACGTCGTCGTCGAAGCGCCCGTAGGGGGCGAGGGAGATGCCCCCCTCCTTCAGGCCGCGGTCGACCGTCTCGCCCACCGGCTGATCCTGCTCGGCGGTCTGCTCTATCGTCTCCCTGACGGCCACGTCCACGCGCTTGATGACGCTCGTGAGGATCGGGGCGTCCCCGAAGCGCTTGGCCTGGTCGGTGTCGACGCCGATAGCGAAGATGTCCTGCTCGGACGCGGCCTCGAAGAGGCCACGGCCCGTGTTGCCCGAGGCGTGGTAGATCACGTCGGCGCCCTGCTCGATCTGCTGCTGGCTTATCTCCTTGCCCCTGGCCGGGTCGTTGAAGGCCTCGGGACCGGCGCCCGCGTACTGGGAGATGATCTCGCAGTCGGGGCAGACGGACTCGACCCCGGCCTCGTAGCCGGCCTGGAACTTCTGGATCAGCGGCCCCTCCAGGCCGCCCAAAAACCCGACGACCTTCTCGTCCGAGGACGTGTAGTCCGTGTCCTCCTGGGTCATAAGACCCGCGACAACACCGGCGAGGTAAGACCCTTCCTGCTCCCTGAAGACGAGGTTGATGACGTTCTCCGAGTCCTCGACCACGGAGTCCACGATGGCGTACTGGATCTCGGGGTACTGCGGCGAGATCTCGGCGAGGTCCTCGGTCATGAGGAAGCCGACGGCGAAGATCGGGTTGTTGCCGTTGTCGGAGAGCTGGGTGAGGTTGTTGCGGTAGTCGGTCGGCGCGGAAGACTCCAGGTACCGGCCCTTGACCCCGAGCTTCTCCTCGGCGGCCTGCATGCCCTCGTAAGCCGAGTCGTTGAACCCCTGGTCCCCAAGACCGCCGACGTCGAGCACGAGCGCCGGCTTCACGTCCGCCGAGCCGCCGCCTCCGCCGCCGCCCTGGTCTCCCCCGCCGCCACCCTGGTCTCCCCCACCGCCGCTGCTGCGACAGCCGGCGAGGACCAGGACAAGAGCCAGAACCACAGCGACCAGAAACACGCTCTTACGCACGGGACCTCCTTCTCCGCGAACCGCTCCCCGCGCGCAACCCGCCGGGCGTCCGGTCTTACGTGACAGATCGTCTCCGGGCATCATATAGAGTCGGGACCACCGGCGCAAAGGAGACGCAGACTGCAAACCCCACGCAGCGACGAAGCCTTCACCCGCGAACTGGCCTGGCTCCGCGACTTCACCCCGGCCACCAGGGCGTCCGCCGGCGCCCTGCCCTCCTTGCGGGGCGAGCGCATGCTCGTAGTCTGCCACCTGGACCTCAAGGTAGTCCCCTACTTCGAGGCCCTCCTCTCCGCCGGCGCCGAAGTCCACGCCTGCGCCGCGAACCCCGCCACGACCAGGGACGAGGTCGCCGAACACCTGGGATCGATGGGCGTAGAGGTCCCGGCCCGCAAGAACGACCCGCCGGGCCGGCACGCGGCGCACCTCCGGGCCGCCGTCGCGGCCGGACCCACCCTGCTCTCCGAGATGGGCGCGGACGCGACGGCCGCGACGGAAGGAAGGCTCGCCACCGTGCGCGGGGGCCTCGAGGCGACCGGCACGGGCCTCTCCCGCCTGCGCGGCCTCGACCTCGCCTATCCCGTCTTCGATTGGGACTCGGTTCCCATAAAGCAGGGCCTCCACAACCGCCACCTCGTCGGCCTCATGGCGACGAACACGTTCCTGAACGTGACGGGCCTCTCCCTCTACGGCAAGACGGTCCTCGTCGTCGGCTACGGCCCCGTCGGCCGCGGCGCCGCCGACGCCGCCCGCCACTTCGGCGCCGCCGTCGAGGTCTGCGACCCGGATCCCGCCGCCCGCCTCGCCGCCGCGCACCTCGGCATCCCGACCCCGGCCCTGGAGGCGGGCCTCCCCCGCGCCGACGTGCTCTTCACCGCCACCGGCCGCGACGGGGCCGTCCCCGCCGAAGTCCTTCCCTCCTGCAAGCATGGTGCCTTCCTCGCGAACCTCGGCCACACGAGCGGCGAGTTGCCCGTCGGGGAGCTCCGCCGGCACGTCGTGGACAGGCCGCGCCCGCACGTCGAGCGGTGCGACTTCGGGGGCAAGACCCTCTTTCTTCTTGCGGGCGGCGCGATGTTCAACCTGGCTGCGGGTCCGGGCGACCCCTACGACACCTTCGACCTCATCACCGCGCTCATGCTAGAGGCGACCGGCTTCCTCGCTACCGAAGGCGTCGGGTACCCGCCCGGCGTCCATCCGCTACCGAAAGACATCCAGGACCGCGCCGCCCGACGTTATCTGGAGCGACCCGAACCCTAGTCGCTCCCTGCTCCCAGCTTAACCCGTGGCGAGAAGCAGGGGTTCTGGGCTTTTAGGGGTGCGCTGTGGGGCTGGGTCCCAACCACGCGCCCCTCAAACCTGAGAGCCTCCGAAGGAGGCGACCTCAATGCCTTACTGCAGCAGCTTCTTGAGGTTGTCTTCGAGGTAGTCGGCCGTCACCTGGCCCTCGGGTTCGTAGGCCACGGCCTCCTTGCAGAGGTGGTAGAGGGCGAGGGTGCGGGTTGGCGTCAGGCGGCGGTTGCCGGCCTGATCCAGGACCAGCCGCATGAGCTCCAGGGCGACCTCGGCCTCGCTCTTCTGTTGGTCCATCCGGACGGCTCCTCCCCGTCGTTTGCGGGGAGGATTATATCGGCGGGAGACGCCGCTATGGTAAACTTCTGGCGCTTTGATACCATCAGGTGGCCCCAGCACGGACCCGGAAATGTCCCCAAAGAACGCGTGCGAAGAGGGGGAATCCCGTGGGTAGGTTGGGCCCCAACCATGTCACCTGCCCCGTGTGCAATTACGCCTTCAGGGACACTCAGGTGGGGAACTACGTCACCGTCGGCAGGGAGGCGGACTTCTGCCCCAAGATCCCCGGCCGTCCCTCCGACGGCGCGCGCCTGATCCGGAACAGCATAACCATGTGCCCGGCCTGCTCTTTTGCCGCCGGCGAGGATTTCGCCGACCTGTTCCTCTCCTTCGACGAGCGCTACGACGTCGAGGAGCGCCTGAAGGAGGACGGCCTACTCAGGGTCTTCCGCTCCGCCTCGCCGCCGTGGCTGGCCTTCCATGCCGCCGAGATCTGCGGCAAGGCCCGGGGGGCTACCTCCCGCGAGCTCGGCGACCTCTGCCTGCGCGCCTCGTGGGTGTGCCGCAAGGAACACGAGCGCGCCTTCGAGAGCACCTTTCAGCTGAGGGCCGTGCGCCACTTCCTCCGCTCCCTCCAGGACGAGAACCTCGTGGGCCGCGAGCTCTCCGTGACGACCTACCTCGTCGGCGAGCTCAACCGCCGCCTCGGCAACCACCGCGAGGCCCTCAACTGGTACGTCAACGCCGGGCGCACCACGGAAGGGGACCCCCGCATCGCCTGGCTCGACCGGCTCATAGACAAGCAGAGAAAACTCGCCGAGGAGCAGGCAGCTTAGAAGGCCTCGGGTTTCAGCGCTCAGCAAGGGCGTGGATGACGGGGCAGCCGCGTAACAACGGCGACTACAATGAGGAGACCGAGGCGTGCGCACCGCGCGGGCAGTGCGGTCTCCGGGCAGACGCCGTGCATCGGGTGCGGATCACCGAAATCCCGCGCGGCCTGGGCCGACCTCCCTGTGACCTGGTACCTACTACCCAATCGTCCGCGCCACGACCTCGCTCCCGGCCTGTTTGTCCGGCACCCAATACGAGATCCCTTCTATATACTGCGGCGTTCCGGGGTATAGTTCGGCCTCCTCGATGCCGAAGAGGCGGGTGCGGATGGCGAAGCGGGCGGCCTCCAGCGGGTTCATGCTCGTGTCTATGTTGCGCCAAATTGCGCGGGCCGTCGCCGGCAAGCTGATGAGGTTCGATGGGGCGGTGGATTCCTGGACAAGCTCCCGCAAGAACTTCTGCTGGCGGCCGATGCGGCCGATGTCCGCCGTCGGGCCGCCGCGGTAGCGGACGTAGGCCAGGGCTTCGAGCCCGTCGAGCTCGCGGGTGCCGGCCGGGATCGAGACGGGTTGGCCCTCTATGCCGACCTCTATCGGCTCCTCGACCTCGACGGTTATGCCGCCCATCGCGTCCACTATGTCCTTTACGCCGCCGAAGTTCACCACCACGTAGTCGTCGACCGTCACGCCGGTCAGGTTCTCGACGGTCCGGGCGGTCAGGTCGGGGCCGCCGGCGGCGAAGGCGGCGTTGATCTTGTCTTCCCCGAAGCCCGGTATGTCCACGAGCGTGTCCCTCGGGACGGCGAGCATCCCCCCGCCCGCCTTGGTCACGACTATCGTGTCGGCGCGCGACCCTCCGCCCGCGGACGCGTCGCTCCCGAGCAACAACGCCCGTTGAGTCCCGAAAGGAAGGAAGAGGTAAGCCAGCAGGAGCAGGAAGAGGAGGGGAAGCAGGACCAGCAGCGCCGGTTTCAGAAGTCCGCCGCGACGCCCGCCTTGCTCCCTTCCCGCCTTGAAGACCTTCATGCCCATGGGGCCAACTTCTACCACACGCCCACCGTGTCGGCCGCGGCTGGAGGTGGGGTGATATTTCACCCAACTACGGGGGGCGGCCTGCGGGTATACTGGGTCCGTGGAGCAGCTCAAGACAGCGTCGTTCGGGCTCGAAGAGGAGCGGGTGGCGTGGGAGGGCTTGGCGGCCTCTTGCGCCGGGCCGATCCGGCGCCTCGGCGCCTTCGTGCTGTTGGGGTTCGCGTTCTTCGTGGCGGCCACGACGGCGGTGGTCCTCTACTACAACCTCTTCGGCGCCCGTTACGTCGAGGGGGCTGGCGTGGCGGTCCCCGAGCGGGCGTTCTACGCGACGATGCTACTGGGGCTCGCGCTCGCCGTCGGCGGGTACCTCGCGTGGCTCGCGCGCAGCCTGCGCTCCTTCCGGGCTTTCGGCCGCATCCTGCGCAGGGGGGGCGTGGACCCCGAGAGGCCCACCGCGAACGGCCTGCGGGCCTATTCCGACGAGCAGTTGCTCGCGCTACGCTCGCGCTACGAGCGGATGCCGGCCGGCCGGTTCAGGGACCTTTTCGAGCGGGTCTTCGGTTTCCACAAGGGGGACTCTTTCAGTTTGGGGCCCCTGAGCGTCCTTCCCGGCACCTTCGAGATGGGCTCGTTGAGGGTCGAGTGGGAGACGCAGTTGATCCTGCGCTCCGGCGAACCGATGCCGAAGATGGGCTGGTGGATGGAGGGCCGCCACAACCTCCTCCCGCGCAAGCCCGACGAGGTCGGGAAGCTCGTCTATGCCCTCCGCTACACCGACGCCTCCGTGCGCGAGCTCAAGCGCCGCTACGGCTACCGGACCGACCGCTGGCACGCCACCGTCCCGGAGGGCAAGCTCTTCGACGCCGTCCGCGACCTCGAGACCTCCCAGCGCGTCCACGTCGCCCTCGGCCGCCGCTCGCCCAACGCCTGACCCGACGTCCCCGCACGCCCCGGGGGCTGCTAGAGTACGCGGATGGAAGCAGCGTTCGGCGCCGGGCCGCCGTACACCGTCGGGGTGGAGGAAGAGTTCCAGCTCGTCGATCCTGCCTCGTGCGCCCTGGTCCCCGCCGTCGACGGGGTGATCTCGGCCGGCAACGGCACGAACCTCGTCACCTCCGAGCTCTCGCGGTCTTGCGTGGAGATGGTCTCGCCGGTCTTCGGGACCGTGGCGGGGCTCGCAAAAGAGCTGCCGGCGCTGCGCCGAGAGGTGGGCAGGATGGCCCGGGAAGGTGGGGCCGAGATCGTCGCGGCGGGAACCCACCCCTTCTCAGAACCGACGGAACAGCCCCTCGCGGAGGGCGCGCACAACAGGCGCCTGGAGGACGAGATGGGCTGGGTGGCCCGCACCCAGGCCATCTACGGGCTTCACGTTCACGTCGCCGTCCCCGACGGTGAGGCGGCCATAGGCGCCGTCAACGAGCTCGCCCGGCGGGTGCCGCTGCTCGTGGCGCTCTCGGCCAACTCGCCGTTCTGGCGCGGGACGGACACCCGGCTGGCCTCGACCCGGAGCAAGATCTTCGAGATGTTCCCGCGCTCCGGTCTGCCCCCCGCCTTCCGCGATTGGGGGGACTTTGTCCTTCACGTCGAGGCCCTCGTCGCCTCCGGCAGCATCCCGGACGCCTCCTGGTGCTGGTGGGACGCCCGACCCCACCTCAAGTTCGGCACGGTCGAGCTGCGCGCCCCGGACGTCCAGACGGACGCCTCCCACACCGCCGCCCTCGCGGCCCTCGTCCAGTGCCTCGTCGCCGGCGCCGACGGGCGCGCGCCGGAGGACCCGCTCTTCGTCACCGAGAACAAGTGGCGGGCGGTCCGTCACGGCATGGACGCCACCTTCTACGACTTCGCCGCCGGAAAGTCCGTTTCGGCCCGCCCGCTGGCGCGCGAACTGGTGGAGGAGCTGCGCCCGATCTCGCAGGATCTCCGATGCGAAGCCGAGCTCGAAGGCGTGCTCGATATAGTGGAGCGCGGCAACGGGGCCGGTCTACAACGCGCGGCGTTTGAGAAGAGCGGTTCGCTAGAAGACTTGGTGGACCACCTTGCCCGCGCCACCGTCCCCACGTAGGGACACCGAACCCCGACCGGGGGCCGACAAGCTCCTAACCGCCGATGCGCGACTCTTCCAGGTCGAGGTCACGTTCGATGCGGCGCATCGTCTCGGGGCTGATCTCGCCCCCGTCGCGCATGCGGATGATGGCGGCCCGCTCGGCCTCTATGAGGTCCTGCCGCCACCGGCGCCAGGCGGCGGAGCTCGCGGCGTACTCGTCGGTCATGCCGCCGGCACGGATGCCGGCCTCGTAGCGGGCGATGCGGTCCTCGTAGTACTCGCGCATGCCCTGCTCGTTCTCCGGGGGGAGGCCGTTCTCCGCGCAGATCTGCTCCAGCCGCCGCAAGGCCGAGCGGGCGCCCTCGAGGCGGGCCCGCAGCTCCGCTATCCTGGCGGCGTCCCCGTCCTCCCTGAGGTCGAGCGCCCTTATGAGGAAGGGGAGGGTGAGCCCCTGCAGGACGAGCGTCGCGAGGATCACGGCGAAGGTGAGGAAGAGGACCAGGTCGCGGTCCACGATGCTCAGGGGCACGGTGAGGGCCGCCGCCAAAGAGACCGCGCCCCGCATCCCGCTCCAGCTCATCACCAGGTACTCCCGCCACGTGCCGCGCAGGTACGTGCTGCGGAAGAGCCGGTCGAAGACGGGGTGCAGGTAGGGCACGGTAAAGAAAAAGACCAGGCGTGCCCCGAGCACCACGGCGTAGACCAGGACGGCGTAGAACAGGACCTGCATTACTGTGTACTCCCCAAGGTTGTCCAGTATGGAGGGGAGCTGCTGGCCGAGCAGGACGAAGAGCAAGGCCTCGAGGACGAAGATCAGCACGCCCCAGAACGCGAGGGCCTGGATGCGCGTGGAGGCGTCGGAGAAGAGCCTGGGCGACCTCCACCCTTGCGCCAGGCCGTAGGTGACCACGGCGAGGATGCCCGAGACGTGCAGGATCTCCTCGGCGAGGATGTAGACGCCGTAGGGGATCAGGACGGAGAAGGTGATCTGGATCGAGGCGTCCTTCAGGCGGCTCCACAGGGGCAGGATGGTGAAGACCATGACGAGGCCGACGACGATGCCGCCCCCGGCGACGAGCAGGAAGTCGAGGCCGGCGTCGATAGGCGAGAAGGCCGCAGCCCCCGACGCGACCCCAACGGCCAGCCGGAACGCCACGAGGCCCGAGCCGTCGTTTATGAGGCTCTCGCCGCCGACGACCGTGCCCACGCGCTCGGGCACGCCGAGGCGGCGGAAGATCGCCTCCGCCGCCACGGGGTCCGTCGGCGAGAGGATCGCCCCGAGTACGAACGCCACGGGCCACGACAGGCCGACGACGAAGTGGGCCGCGGCGGCGACCGCGAAGATCGTCACCAGCACGAGGCCGACGGCCAGCAACGAGATGGCCCTCAGGTGGGCGCGCAGGTCGAGCGGCGAGGCGAAGAAGCCCGCCGAGTTCAGGAGAGGCGGCAGGAAGACCACGAAGATCACCTCCGGCGGTATCTCCACCGTCGGCAGCCCCGGCGTGAAGCCGAGCGCGAGCCCGCCGAGCACCAGGAAGATCGGGTACGGCACCTTGAGCACGCGAGCCAACTGCGCCAGCAACGCCGCCGCCCCGAGCAGAAAGATGAGCGATTCGATCTGGTCTATGCGTTCTTCCTGACGCTGGGAGGGTTCTCCTAAAAGCATCTTACAGGACACCCGAAGGTCGGCACTCCGGTATGGGCCCCGCTTCGGACGGCACGGGAGGCGGAACCGCTATACTGCGCCGCAGGGATAGGTAAGCATGTTTCGCCCGAGGGAGGGAGCGTTTTGAACGAAGAAGTGAGGCCCGCAGGCACCTACAAGACCCTCGCCGGACAGAAAGGTGCCAAGCCCGGCGGAGGAGCGCGGCAAGCTCGGCTCCGTCTCCCGCGGGGAGCGGATCGTCTTCGACGTCATCGGCCTCCTCCCGATCCCGGTGATGGCCGGCGTTTTCCTGGCAAGATGATGCCCAACCCACAGACGACCGCCCCGGGCGGGTAAGATCTAGGGATGACTTCCAAACTCATACTCGGCCCGCTCCTGCGCTACGCCGGCGCCTCGGACGCCACGATCTGGGTAGAGTCGGACACGCCCTGCACGGTGGAGGTAACGGCCGGCGGCCTCCCCCACCGCTCCCCGACCTTCACCGTCGAGGGCCACCACTACGCCCTGGTCCGCCTCACGGGCCTAAAACCCGCCTCCTTCTACGAGTACTCCGTCACGCTCGACGGGGAGAAGGTCTGGCCCGACCCCAGGTGGGACTTCCCGCCGTCCATCATAAAGACCACGGGCTCGGACGAGGAGATCGTCCTCGCTTACGGTTCGTGCCGGGTCGCCGTCCCGCACGAGCCGCCTTACACCCTGGGGCGCGGCATCGTAAGGCGCGGCGGCCTGGACGGCCAGAGGTTCGAGCGCGACGCGCTCTTCGCCCTGGCCCACGAGATGATGGACAGCCCCAGGGAGGGCTGGCCCGACGCCCTGCTGATGCTCGGCGACCAGATCTACGCGGACGAGCCATCCCCCGGGACCCTGGACTTTATCCGCTCCCGCCGCGACCCAGAGCACCCCCCAGGCGTGGCGGACTTCGAGGAGTACACGCGCCTGTACCTGGACGCCTGGGGCCACCCGACCATGCGCTGGCTCCTCTCTACCGTACCCTCCGCCATGATCTTCGACGACCACGACGTCCACGACGACTGGAACGCCTCGAAGACCTGGGTGGAGAAGATGCGCGAGGAGCCCTGGTGGGAGGAGCGCATCGTCGGCGCTTTCTCGTCGTACTGGATCTACCAGCACCTCGGCAACCTCTCCCCGGAGGAACTGGAGGACAACGACCTCTTCGGCCGCATCCTGAAATCCGACGACGCCACCCGCGTCCTGCGCGAGTTCGCCTACAACGCCGACCGCGAGGTGGAGGGAACGCGCTGGAGCTACCACCGCGACTTCGGTAACGTGCGACTGATCGTGACCGACTCCCGCGCCGGCCGGGTCTTGACACCGGGCAAGCGCTCGATGCTGGACCGGACGGAGTGGGAGTGGCTCCGCGAGAAGGCCACGGGCGACTTCGAGCACCTGCTCTTCGGCACCTCGCTGCCGTTCCTCCTCTCCCCGGGCTTCCACCACCTCGAGGCGGCGAGCGAGGCGATCTGCGACGGCGCCCTCGGCCGCCCGGCGGCAAGGTTCGGCGAGTTCCTGCGCCAGCTGCTGGACCTCGAGCACTGGCCCGCCTTCCACGCCTCGTTCAGGGACCTGGCGAACCTCCTCCACTCCGTCGCCTCGGGCGAACGCTCGGACGGCGGCAGGCCCCCGGCCTCCGTGCTCGTCCTCTCCGGCGACGTCCACCACGGCTACCTCGCCAGGGCAACCTTCGGCGACGGCGCCCACAACCCCGTCTACCAGGCCGTCGGATCCCCCCTGCGTAACCCCCTGGGCGTCCCCGAACGCCTCTTCATGCTCGCAGGATGGACGGGGCCGGTGGAGAGGTTCGGCCGCTGGCTCTCCCGCCTCTCCGGCGTCACCGAGCCTCCCGTCAGCTGGCGCCTCGCCCACAACCCCCCCTGGTTCGACAACCACATCTCCACCATAAGGCTCCGCGGCCGCCACGCCGTCCTCAAGGTCGAAAAAACGACCTCCGAAGTCGTCGGAGAGCCGCACCTGGAGGAGATCCTGGAGAAGAGGCTTGCGTGAAGGGCTGTCGGCGATCGGCGGTCAGCCGAGAACCCCGAGGACCGACCTTCCCCAAGAAACCTACCGTCTGCCGGATCGGTGCCCCGCCATACGGCATCTTCGACGGCTTGATTTTGTAAGCTGACAGCTGAATGCCGATGGCTGAATGCTTCTACCGAAGGGACACGCCTTGAGAATCGTGACGCCCGACAACATGCAGACGCGGCGCGGCCCCGCCGAATGGTTCACCGGCGCGGTCTGGATGGACGCCTCCCCGGCCGGCCCTTCCCCCGATGCAAACGTGTTCCGGGTCTTCTTCGAGCCGGGGGCGCGGACGAACTGGCACACGCATCCGGAGGGCCAGATCCTGTTCGTCCTCACCGGCACCTGCCGCGCCGCCGGGGAGGGCGCCCCGCCCGTGGAAGTCGAAGCCGGGGGCGTCGTCTACTTCGCCCCGGGAGAGAAGCACTGGCACGGCGCCAACCCCGACTCATACATGGTCCACGCCGCCGTCAGCCCCGCCGCCAACTCCAGCGGCGGCACCGACTGGCTCGAGCCCGTCACCGACGAGCAGTACTCCGGCGCCTGACCCGAACCCCCAGCCTCCCGTTTAGTTGACAAAAGCAACTATATCGGGGACCATGGTTGGAACGTCGGGAGGTGATGCATGCAAAACGGGCAACTCGAGGCGCGGGTCGACGGCGTCCGGCGCTTCAACCGTTTCTTTACGCGCAGGATCGGGGTTCTCAGGGAGGGACTTCTGCACAGCCCCTACTCGCTCGCCGAGGCGCGGGTGTTGTTCGAGGTGGCGCACGGGGAGGGATTGACCGCCTCGGAGTTGGTGCGGGATCTCGGCCTGGACCCGGGCTACCTCAGCCGTATCCTCGCCCGGTTCGAGGGGCGCGGGCTGCTGGAGCGGGTCACATCGGAGGCGGACGGTCGGCGGCGCCTGTTGCGTCTGACGGCCACGGGGGAAGACGCGTTCTCCGAGCTGGACCGCCGCTCGCGGGACGAGGTGGCGGGAATGCTCGAAGGCCTCTCCGAAGAGCATCAGCGCAGGCTCCTCGACGCGACGCGGACCATCGAACAGGTCCTTGGCGACGACAACCCTTCTCCCGAACCGTACCTCCTGCGCCGGCACGAACCCGGCGACATGGGGTGGGTCGTGCAGCGCCACGGCGAGTTGTACTCCCGAGAGTACGGCTGGGACGAGCGTTTCGAGGCGCTGGTGGCAAGAATCGTGGCGAATTTCGTGGACGGCTACGACCCGGAAAGAGAGCGATGCTGGATCGCCGAGACGAACGGCAGAAACGTCGGCTGCGTCTTCGTAGTCCGTGAGAGCGACGAGGTTGCGAAGCTCAGGCTTCTGCTCGTAGAGCCCGAGGCGCGCGGGATGGGCCTGGGCGCTCGCCTCGTCGAAGAGTGCGTCCGCTTCGCCCGCGACCGTAACTACCGTAAGCTGGTGCTGTGGACCAACGATGTCCTCCACTCCGCCCGACGCATCTACGAAGAGCGGGGCTTCGAACTGGTAGAGGAAGAACAGCACCGCAGCTTCGGCACGGACCTCGTCGGCCAGAACTGGGAACTCGAGTTGTAGGTTTCAGGTCTGTCAGGCGTCGGTTTCTGGGTCTCCTCGACGCCGACGCCTGATACCCGAAACCTTCTAGACGTTGTCCTCCGGTTGCGGGGCGTTTTCGCCGCTGGCGAAGGTGAAGTAGGCCTCGGGGTCGTCCGCGCTGATCCTGCCGGCCCTTATGATCGCGAAGCGGAAGGCGAGCCCGCCGAGGAGCACGAGCACCGAGGAGAGCATGCTCTTCCCGCGCGTCTCCTTGCCGGAGAAGAGCAGGGCGAACGGGGCGGCGATGCCCGCGAGCAGCGTGCCGCCGACGAAGAGCGGGGCCACCGACTTCGAGAACAGCGGCTTGCCCCACCGGCTCATCCGGACGAGCGACGCGGCGATGAGGCCGGCCTCTATGACGATGGTCGCCTTCTCCGCGCGGTGCAGGGCGCGCAGGGTCTTCGGCTCGCCCGAGCGGGTGAGGTGCAACACGAGCGAGAGCCACGAGAGGGCCGTCGAGGTGCCCGATGCCAGGAACGTCGGGGCCATCAGCGACCAGTTCCGGGCCCAGATCGGGACCGAGGTGGCGCTTATGAGGTTGCCGGTGTTGAAGCCCACGAAGAGGCCGAAGGGCAGCGTGAGCACGGAGAGCAGGCGCTCCGGCACCAGCCGCAGGAGAAGCTTCGAGAGCACGTTGCGGCCGAGCAGGCCGTCCTCGGCCGCCTGGCGGGCGGCGAGCAGCCCGCCGAGGTTGCCGAACATGAGCAGCGACCAGCTCTGGGTGCTCATCGGGGAGCGCAGCTTCAAGATGCGCATCATGTTGTAGAAGCGCTCGGGCCTGCCGAGGTCCCAGATCAGGAAGATGGGGCTCAGGATCATGGAGACGAGCACCGTGTAGCGGCTGACCCTCTTGAGCGCCGCGTCCTCGTGGCCGAGCAGCTGGGCGACGGTGGAGAACAGCTGCGTCCCGGCGCCGATGCCCCCGATCCAGAAGTAGACCGGGATCTGCCACGTCCAGTGCGCGTGCTTTATCGGCGGGATGCCGTAGTAGTGCTTGTCTTTCCTTTCGGAATCGGTCTCCGGGTGGTGGCTCGTCTCGACCTTCCCGTTGCTCTGCTGCACCGACTCGCTGGTGGCCTCGCTCATTTTCCCCCTTTAATCCCTGAACGCCATCGCGACTACCGCCCCGAGAACGCCGGCCGCCACAGCTCCCGCTATGACGCCGCCCTTGACCTTCTCCTGCGGCAGGAACGGGTGCTTGGGCAGGTTGTAGGTCTCCGGCTCGTCCATAAGGATGAACTTGGAGTGGTTGCCGTTTATGCCGCCGGTCCCGCCTACCTCGGGCGTCCCCCAGACGTAGGCCTGGGTGTAGCCCTTGTCGTGCAACTCCTGGACGCGCTGCTGGGCCAACTCCTTGAGGTCCTCGACGTCGCCGAACTGGATGGAGTTCGTGGGGCAGGCCTTGGCGCACGCCGGCTCGAGGCCGTCTATCTGGCGGTCGTAGCATAAAGTGCACTTGAAGGCGCGGCCGTCGTGGGGGGCCTGGGTTATGACGCCGTAGGGGCACGCCGGGACGCAGTAGCCGCAGCCGTTGCAGATGTCGGGCTGGATGTAGACGTTATCGAACTCGTTGCGGATGATCGAACCCGTCGGGCAAGCTTGCTGGCAGGGCGCGGCGACGCAGTGCTTGCACACGTCGCTCATGAAAGCCCAGCGCCCGAGGGCGTCTAGCTCGGCCCCGTTGGGGAGGGGCTCCGTCACGTCCTCGGCGAGCGCTACGAGGTCCACGTCGCCGGTGAGGCGCCTCTTCTTGGGGTTCTCTATAAACGCCACGTGGCGCCAGGTGGTGCCGGAGAGCTGCTTGGTGTTGTCGTAGGAGTCGCCGGTGAACTCGTAGCCGTCGGCGGGGAGCTGGTTCCACTGCTTGCACGCGACCTCGCAGGCCTTGCAGCCGATGCAGACGGTGGTGTCGGTCAGGAATCCGGTCGCCATCTCTACTTCCCTTCCAGGACTCTGCGCCGAAGCTCGTCTACGGGCGCGGCGGGGTCGGTGCTTATGCGGAACATCCTGTGCCCGAGGGACACGTGCTGGGGACGGAAGATCCTGTCGACCATCCCCGTGCCGAGGTTGAAGTAGACGCCGGGCTCGAGCTCCTTGGCGCTCCTTATGGGCTTGAGGCGCTTCTTGGCCGCCTCGGGGTGCTCGGTGAGCCAGCGTCCTAGCTCCATGAGCTCCTGGGTCATGGCCTCCCGCTGGGAGTTCTCCGCCTGCCACGTGGCGCTCGGTGTGTCGCCCGGGGTGACGCGCGTGCCCCTCGGCGTCGTCACGGGGCCGCCAGAGGGCGAGTTCGGGGAGTGGTCCTGGGAATCGTTGCGGTAGTCGGTCACACGCGCCCCTTCGCGAGGTTGGCGGTGAAGGCCTTCGCCTCGTGGATGGCGACGTTCGCCTCCAGGGCGACCGGCATCAGGTCGTTGACCACGTCGCCGGTTACGAGGCCGTTCGGGCCCCAGTGGTAGGGGAGGCCGATGGTGTGGATGTTCCTGCCGTCGAAGCGCAGGACCGGGATGCGGTCGGAGACCAGCGCCCGGCAGTGGATGCTGCCCCGGCTCGTCGAGACGGTCACCCAGTCGGCGTTGTTCACGCCGTGCTCGGCGGCCAGCGTCGGGCTGATCTCGCAGAAAAGCTCCGGCTGCAGCTCGGAGAGCCAGGGGATCCAACGGCTCATCGCCCCGCTGGTGTGGTGCTCGGTGAGCCTGTAGGTCGTCACCACATGCGGGTACCGCGGGTCCATCGGCTTGTTGTACGGGTTGTCGGGACGGTCGAAGAGCCTCGCGGTCGGGGTGTACTGGACCTGGTCGTAGAGCAGGTTCGGGACCGGCGACTCGACGGGCTCGTAGTGGATGGGCATCGGGCCGTCCTTGAGGCCGACGGGCGCGAAGAGCCACCCCAAGCCGTCGCCGTTGACGATGAAGGGCCCGTCGCCCGGTATCGCGGCGTCCCCCTTGGCGTCGGGGTCCGGCTTGTAGTCGGGGCGCTTGGTAACGTTGAAGTCCGGCACGTCGAGGCCCGTCCACTTCTCCTGCTCCTCGTCCCACCAGACGTACTTCTTGCGCTCGGACCAGGGCTTGCCGCTCGGGTCGGCGGAGGCGCGGTTGTAGAGGACGCGCCTGTCGGCCGGCCACGCCCAGCCCCACTCCCTCGCCGCCAGCGGCTGTTCCGTCCAGGGCTTGCGCCGACGGGACTGGTTCACGCCGTCGGCGTAGACGCCGGCGTAGATCCAACCCCCGCACGCCGTCGTGCCGTCGTCCTTTAGCGCGGCGAACCCGGCCACCGGCTTGCCGTCGGCGACGGTGTAGCCGCTGATCTCCTTGAGGATGCTCTCTATGTCGGGCTCCTCCATCGGGCCCTCGACCGGGTAGTCCCAGGTCATCGCGTTTATGAGCGTGTCGCGCGGGTCGGTCGAGCCCTCGTAGAGCTTCTTGAGCCGGCGGCCGAGGTGGAAGACGAACCAAGCGTCGCTCTGGGCGTCGTCGGGCGGTTCGACGGACTTGTCGTGCCACTGCAGCATGCGCTGGGTCTGGGTGAAGGAGCCGTCCTTCTCCGCGACGAGCGCCGTCGGTATGAAGAAGACCTCGGTGCCGTTCTCCTCGGGCTTGACGCCGTCCATCTTCCAGGCGGTCGCGGTCTCGACCTCGAAGGCGTCGAGGACCACGAGCCACTCGAGCCCCCTGATGGCGTCGCGGGCGAGCCTGGCGTGCGGGCCGCCGACGGCGAAGTTCTGGCCGAAGACGAAGCAGCCTTTGACGTCGCGGTCCTTCATAGCCATGATAGTCGGGTAGTAGGAGTGGTCGCCCGAGAGGCGGGGGAAGTGGTCGAAGACCTCATCCCCTTTAGCCGGATCGAACGCCTCGCCGTACCAGGCCTTGAAGATACTTGTTATGTACTTGGGGAAGTTGTTCCACCAGCCCGTCGAGGCCGTCTGGCCCTCGACGTACTCCATCCACGTGTCGTTGTCCATGTTCACGTCCGGCATCGGCAGGTAGCCGGGCAGGATGTTGTACAGGGTGGCGATGTCCGTCGAGCCCTGGATGGTGGCGTGCCCGCGCAGGGCCATGATGCCGCCGCCCGGGCGCCCCATGTTGCCGAGGAGGAGCTGGAGGATGGCGGCGGTGCGGATGATCTGGACTCCCTTGGAGTGCTGGGTCCAGCCGACCGCGTAGCACAGCGAGGTGGTCCTGTCCGGCGTGGAGTTCTCGCAGATGGTCTCGGCGACCTTCAGGAACGCCTCCTTCGGGGTGCCGCAGACCTTCTCGACCATCTCCGGGGTGTACTTGGCGAAGTGGCGCTTTAAGACCTGGAAGACGGAGCGCTCGTGCTGGAGCGAGGGGTCCCTCGGGCGCTCGCCCTGGTTGGCCGCGGACTCCCCGCCCACGCCCTCGCCCACGAGGCGCGCCTGGCTCCCCCCGACGGAGGCGTAGTCTAGAGGCTGGCCCTCGTAGCGCCAGCTCGACGGGTCGTACTGCTGCATCTCCTCGTCCCAGCCGGAGAAGAGCCCGTCGGCTCCCGCGTCCTCGAACTCCTCGGAGACGAGGGTGGCGGCGTTGGTGTAGTGAACCACGTAGTCCTTGAAGTAGCGCTCGTTCTGGATCACGTAGTTTATGAGGCCGCCGAGGAACGCTATGTCCGTGCCGGCCCTTATCGGGGCGTAGATGTCGCACAGGGCGCTCGTGCGGGTGAAGCGCGGGTCGACGTGGATCAGCTTCGCGCCGTTCTTCTCCTTGGCGATCATGGGGTGCCGGAAACCGACCGGGTGGGCCTCGGCCATGTTCGAGCCTTCTATAAGGATGCAGTCGGCGTTCTGGAGGTCCTGGAGGTTGGAGGTGGCGCCGCCCCTACCGTACGTGATGCCCAGACCGGGCACCGTGGAGGAGTGTCATATGCGCGCCTGGTTAGTTATTCGCGTAAAGCCCATCGAGTGGAAGAGCTTGGTGATGAGGTAGTTCTCCTCGTTGTCGATGGTGGCGCCGCCGACGCTGGCGACCGCCATCGAGCGGGAGAGCTTCTTGCCCTCCTCGTTCTCCTCTTCCCAGTTCTCGTCGCGCGCCTTCTTGACCCTTTGGGCGATCATGTCGAGCGCCTGATCCATGGAGAGGTCCTCCCACTCGCCCGAGTACGGGCGCCGGTAGCGGACCTTCGTCCAGCGGTGGGGCGAGACGTGCATCCCGAAGATGGCGGAGCCCTTCGGGCAGAGCGTGCCCGCGTTTATGGGGCTGTCCGGGTTCCCCTCGACGTCTATGATGCGGCCCTCGCGGTGGTAGACGAGGGTGGAGCAACCGACCGCGCAGTACGGGCAGACGCTAACCGACTTCTTCACGCCCTCGTCCGAGATGCGCGCGCGGATGTTGCGGGTCGCCGGGCTTACCGGGTGCTCGACCGTCGTTCCGACGTGGTTCCGGATCTTTCTCCAGAGCCCGTCCTTCTCCGTGAGCTTGAGAAACACTCCCCGCTCCTCTCTATTCCTGACAACGACCCGTGGCCGGGTCCTTCCCCGTTCATTCCCCTCATCGTATGCTCCCCCCCATTCTAGCGTGGTGAACCCCGCTACGAAACCCGCTACGAAATACCCGCTTTTCGGAGGGATCAGCCGCCCGCAGATCCGGCGGGCCAGATACGTTGTGCGAGGTCCGGGCATCTGCTACGGTATCGAGTGAACCGGCGAGGACGAACGTCGGGGGAAGGGAAAGGAGGTCGTCCAGAGGTAGAAGCCCCCCGTTGCTGGCGGAGGGCTTCAGCGACGCGCCAGAGGGGCGTTTACATAAAGTCGATGCAAGTACCCGAGATTCTAGACAGGAGTTTTCGTTTATGGCCGACAACAGGATCGTGGTTTACAAGGGTCCCGGCGAGGTGGCGGTGGAGGACACCGAGTACCCGAAGCTGGAGGTGCCGCAACAAGTAGCCAGCGCGATGGGGATGAGCCAGGCTGCCCCGCACGCGGTGATTCTCAAGGTCGTCTCGACCAACATCTGCGGTTCCGACCAGCACATGGTCAGGGGCCGGACGACGGCGCCCGTGGGGCAGACCCTGGGGCACGAGATCACGGGCGAGATAGTAGAGATGGGCGACGACGTGCAGTTCCTCAACGTCGGCGACATCTGCTCGGTGCCGTTCAACATCGCCTGCGGACGTTGTAGGAACTGCAAGGAGCGCAAGACCGGCGTCTGCCTCAACGTCAACCCGGCGCGGGCCGGTTCGGCGTACGGCTACGTGGACATGGGCGGTTGGGAAGGCGGCCAGGCCGAGTACGTCCTCATCCCCTTCGCGGACTTCAACCTTCTGAAGTTCCCCGACAGGGACCAGGCGCTGGAGAAGATCCTGGACCTCACGATGCTCAGCGACATCTTCCCGACCGGCTACCACGGCGCCTACACCGCCCAGGTAACGACCGGCTCGACGGTCTACGTCGCCGGAGCCGGGCCCGTCGGGCTGGCGGCGGCCCACTCGGCGCAGCTTCTGGGTGCCGCCGTGGTCATCGTGGGCGACCTGAACGACGAGCGGCTGGCGCAGGCGAGGTCCTTCGGCTGCGAGACGATCAACGTCGGCGAGGGCACGCCGATAGAGGAGCAGATAGCCGGCATCGTCGGCGAGCCCGAGGTGGACTGCGCCGTGGACGCGGTCGGCTTCGAGGCCTCGGCCAAGGAGGGCGAGGAGGCCCCCGCGGTGGTCCTCAACCAGGTCCAGACCATCACCCGCGCGGGCGGTAGCCTCGGCATCCCGGGCCTCTACGTGACGGGCGACCCGGGGGCGGCGGACCCGGACGCGCAGGAGGGGACGCTCAAGATCAGGTTCGGCCTCGGCTGGGCCAAGAGCCACGCGTTCTTCACGGGCCAGTGCCCGGTCATGAAGTACAACCGCCAGCTGATGATGAGCATCCTGCACGACAAGGCCCAGATCGCCAAGGCCGTCAACGCCACGGTGATCTCCCTCGACGAGGCCCCGCAGGGCTACAAGGACTTCGACAAGGGCGCGGCCAACAAGTACGTCCTCAACCCGCACGGCATGATCCCCGCATAG
>DASYWA010000045.1:0-22691 GCA_035936475.1 Rubrobacter sp.
GCGCAGCGTGCCTGACGGGCAGGCTCGCCGCGCGCCTCGACCCCTTGCCTTGAACCGGCCCCGCGGCCTCCGCGGCCCGCGTCTTTGCGGCCGTCCCGGGCCAATCGGTCCGCGGCGAGGGGTGGCCCCTTCTGGTGGCCCTGCTCTTCGGACCGCTCGCCGTACTAATCTCCGGCCTCGGCGGCTGGTTGTAGCACAGGCCCTTCTGTCGGGGCACCCATCTTCCGCGAGCCAAAGGAAAGACACACATGCTGCAGTTCTTGAGGGACCTCTTCGATCCCCTCTTCAACCTTATGGGCTTCACGCTCCAGACCTTCCACGGTTGGGGGGCGCCGTGGTGGCTCGCAATCGCGATGCTCACCGTCGTCGTGCGCACGTTCCTCTTCCCGCTCACCATCCGCCAGGTCAAGAGCATGCGCAAGATGCAGGACCTCAAACCGGCGATGGACGAGCTGCGCAAAGAGCACAAAGACGACCCGCAGATGCTCCAGCAGGAGATGGTAAAGCTCTACAGGGAGCGCGGGGCCAACCCTTTGGGCGGGTGCCTGCCCATCTTCGTGCAGCTGCCCATCTTCCTCGTCCTCTTCTACACCATAAAGGAGTTCGAGAAGCTGGAGAGCTTCAGAAACGGCGGCCTCTTCTGGTTTCAGGACCTCACGGTCCATGACCCCCTCTACATCCTGCCCGTCCTCTACATCGCCACCATGATGGTCTCCCAGGAGATCGCCATGAAGAACACCGCGCCCGAGCAGAAGAGGATCATGCGCTTTTTGCCCCTCGTCTTCGGCATCGTGCTCCTCAGGTTCCCCGCCGGCCTCTTCGTCTACTGGGTGACCTCGAACGTCATCAGCATCGTCCAGAACCTCCTCATCTACCGCAACGCCCCGAAGCCGGGCGTCGAAGAGGACGAACCGGAGACGGGCGAAGCGGATAGCCCCGAAGACGACGGCCACCGGGCAGAGATGGAGGGCGACGCCGTCCCCCTGGACCGGCCCACCCCGAACGGGAGTGGTGGGCAACAAAGCGAGACCGGGCAGAGAAGGAGGGCACGAAGGAGGCGGTAGGCTTGGGCGGCGTGGAGCGAAGCCGAGAGGTCACCTCGCGCTGTTCCCTGTGGCAGAGTCCAGTGGAACCGGGTCCGAAAACCTGCAGACCTTACCCGGTGACGTCCAGGCAAGCCGGGTTCCTGCCACGCGACAGCCCCTGCAGGACGCCTTCGGAGTACGGCTCGGACACGGTGAGATCGACCGGCCCTCCGATGTAACCTCTGACCCCGGCGAGCGGTCTCTGCTCGACCACACGACCCGGTCTTGCGCTCGCGTCGTCCACCGCCCGGATCACGTACCCGACGTACTCCCTGGAGGACAGCTTCTCGCAAGCTGCGCCCAGCTCCATGCCCACCACGTCGGGCACGGGACCGTTCGGCCTCCCTGTCTCGCCTGCTCCGTCGCCCACGTCTATGATCGACTCCTGCACCTCGCCCCCCGGGGCCTCTCCGCCCGCACCAGCCGCCACGGACTCTTGCTCCTCTACCAGACGGGTGGGGCCGGCTGCGCTCTCCGCCTCCTGCTCGCCCGACTCCGCCACGCCCCCGGCTGCACCCCCGCCCGCCGAGAAGGTACCGCCACCCGTGTCGCGGATCGCGAGCGCGAAAACCGGGACCGCGACGAGTAGGACGAGAGCCGCAGCGGCGGCCCACCAAAGCTGCGTCCGAGATCTGGACGCAGATTCAGAACCGCCGGCCTCCGTCTCCAACCGACCCCGTACCGAACCGGCCAGGTCGGGCGTTGGCGGGTACTCTACGCGGGGGCCGAGGTCCCGCAGCTCCCCGTCGAGGTCTCTATCCGGTGGCATCTGGCGCCTCCATCATCTTCTCCCTCAGCCTGCCGACGGCCCGCGAGAGCCGGGACTTCACGGTGCCCCGCGCGCACCCCATGACGGCCGCGGCCTCCGCCTCCGTGAGCTCCAGGAAATACCGCAAGGAGATCACCTCCCGGTCCTCCTCCCGCAGCCCTTCGACCGCCCCGAGCAACTCGGCCCGCCGCTCCTCGGCGACGACGGTGGTCTCCGGCGAAGAGGGCGCGGTTTGCGAACCGTACTCCGCCGCCCGGAGCGTAAGGCCCAACCGCCGGCCCGCCGCCCTGCGCCGGTTCCTCGCCTCGTTGGCGACCACGGTCAGCAGCCACGGCCTGAAAGGGGCGCCGGACCGGAACCGGTTTAGGGCTCGGTAGACCTTGACGAAGGCCTCCTGGGCGGCGTCCTCGGCCTCGGCTGCGTCGCCCGTGATCGTGAACGCCGTCCGGAAGGCCACGGCCTGGTGCCCGCGCACCAGCTCCCCGTACGCGGCAACGTCCCCGCCCTTCGCCCTCTCGACGAGCGTCGCTTCCTCCGGAACTACGGCCGGTCCTCCCTCTCGGAGCTCCATACCCCTTCTACAACGCGAAAAGCCGAGTGGTTCCCGAATTTGGAGGCGTTGGGCGGGGGCCCCTGGATCTACTCCCGCCCGATCGTACGCGAACGACGCGAAGGGCCCCCGGCGACAACCGGGGGCCCCCTGAAGCCTGTCGCCCGTGGGGGCGGGTTTGAAGCCTGCCCTTACACCATCAACATAACCGGGTTCTCGAGGACCTTCTTGACCTCGGCCATGTAGACGGCGCCGTCGCGGCCGTTGGCGATGCGGTGGTCGGCGGAGAGGGTGAGCTTCATCATGCTGGCGGGGACGACCTCGCCGCTCTCGTCGAAGGTCGGGCGCTTGACGATGGAGCTTACGGCGATTATGGCCGCCTGGGGCGGGTTTATGATCGCGGTGAAGCTCTCGATGCCGAACATGCCCATGTTTGAGACGGTGATCGTGCCGCCCTGGTACTCCTCGGGCTTTAGCTGACCGTCGCGCGCCCTGGTCGCGAGGTCCTTGGACTCGCGCGAGATGGCCGCGAGGCCCTTGCTCCCGGCGTCCCTTATGACGGGCGTGATGAGCCCCTGATCCAGCGCGACGGCCATCGCCATGTCCACCTTCTCGTGCAGCTCGACGCCCCTCGTGGTGTAGATGGCGTTGAGGTTCGGGTGGTTGCGGAGCGCCGTGGCGCACGCCTTCATGACGAAGTCGTTGACGGAGAGCTTGATGCCCTCCTCCTCGAGCTGGGCGTTGAGCTGCTTCCTCATGGCCATCGCGTTGTTCATGTCCACCTCTACGGTGGCGTAGAAGTGCGGGACGTGCTGCTTGGCCTCGGTCATCCGCTCGCCGATGACCTTCATCATGCGCGTCGGCTCGACGAGCTGCGTCCCCGGCGCCTCCGTCGGCTCGGGGAGCCTCGCGGGCTGGAAGCCCTGCATCTGGGCCTGGCCCTCCGTCGGCTGCTCGGGCGCGGCGACGTCCGCCTGCCCGTCGGCCTGTCCGTCGGCGCCGCCGTCGGCCTTCGCGTCGCCGCGTTCCATGGCGGCCTTCACGTCGCGCTCGACGATGCGGCCGGCCGGTCCCGAGCCGTCTATCTTCGAGAGGTCGAGGTCGTTCTCCCTGGCCAGCCGGCGCACTATGGGGGAGGCCCTGAACTGCCCGTTGCCGCCCGCGCCGTTGCCCGAGGGCGCCTCCTGCTGCGCGCCGCCGTCTTCTGACTCCTGCTCCTCGGTCTCCGTGGCGGTCGCCTGGGCGCCACCGCCGGCTTCGCCGCCTTCCTCGGCTTCGGCCTCGCCGCCGGCTTCCGCCTCGGCCCCCCTCTCGGGGACCTCTTCGCCCTCGCCGGCTATAAAGGCTATGGCCCCGCCGACGGGGACCTCGTCGCCTTCTGAGGCTATGAGTTGGGCGAGGGTGCCAGAGTCCTCGGCCTCGAGCTCGAGGGTGACCTTGTCGGTCTCGATCTCGGCGATGGCGTCGCCCTCGGAGACGTCGTCCCCCTCGCTCTTGAGCCACTTGAGGAGGGTGCCCTCCTCCATCGCGTCGCCCATCTTGGGCATTATGACTTCGGGCATCCTACTTCTCCTCTATGTACAGAGCCCGACGGGCCGCGTTAGTTACCTGCTTCTCGCTTGGGAAGGCCGCAAGCTCCAGGTTCCTGGCATAAGGCGCCGGGACCTCCGCGCCGCTCACCCTTTGGACGGGCGCGTCCAGAGAATCGAAGGCACCCTCCTGGATGATCGCCGCCACCTCGCTCGCCACCCCGAACCACCGCCACTGCTCCTGCACCGTCACCGCCCGGTGCGTCTTCTGGACCGACTGTACTATCGTCTCCTCGTCGAAGGGTCGTATAGACCTCACGTCTATGACCTCGGCGCTAACGCCGTCCTCTTCCTCCAACGTGTCGGCCGCCCGCAGGCACAGGTTGACCTGCCGGCCGTAGGCGATGAGCGTAACGTCCGAGCCCTCGCGCGCTATGCGGGCCTTGCCGAAGGGGATGGCGTTGTCCCCCTCTTCGACCTCGCCCTTCGTGCCGTAGAGGGCGCCGGCTTCGAGGAAGATCACGGGGTTCGGGTCCCTTATGGCGGTGATCATCATGCCCTTCACGTCGTTTGGGGTGACGGGCGAGACGACCTTGAGGCCCGGGAAGTGGCCGTACATGTTCTCTAAAGAGTGGGTGTGCTGGGCGGAGAGCTGGACGCCGCCGCCGTTCGGGCCGCGGATCACCATCGGCACCTCGACCTGCCCGCCGGAAAAGTAGCGGACCTTGGCGGCGTGCTGGATGATCTGGTCGGAGGCCAGAAACGAGAAGTTCCAGGTCATCATCTCGACGACGGGCTTCATCCCCATCATCGCCATCCCGACGGCCGCCCCCGTAAAGCCGAGCTCGCTTATCGGTGTGTCTATGACCCTCTTCGGACCGTACTCGTCTATGAGGCCATCGGTTATGAGGTGGGTGCCGCCGTAGACGCCGATGTCCTCGCCCATGAGGACGACGGACTCGTCCTGGTCCATCTCGTGGACCATCCCGTCACGTAGGGCCTCGCGGTAGGTCTTTGTCTCCGCCATAGCTTCGCTACTCCTCCCCCAGATACTCGTCCGCGCCGGCGTAGACGTCGGTGTAGAGCTCCTCTATGGGCGGCTCCTCGCTCTCGTCGGCGAACTTGACGGCCTCCTGTACGCGCTCCTTGGCCTCGCCCCTTATCTCCTCGAGTTTCTCGTCGTCTAGCGCGTCGTTCTCGAGCAGCTTGTGCTCTAGAAGCCCGATCGGGTCGCGCTTGCGCCACTCGTTGACCTCTTCCTTGCTGCGGTACTTCTCGAAGAAGTCCGCGGCGCCGTGGGAGACGGTCCGGTAGGTGAGGGCCTCGACGGCGTATGGCCTGCCCGTCTCGCGCACCTGCTCCGTGAGACGGTCGGCGGCCTCCATGACGGCCTCGAGGTCCATCCCGTCGACCTTCTCGTTCTCGATGCCATAGGCGTTGAACTTGGCGGCGAGGTCCGTCATCGCCGTCGTGCGCTCGACGCTCGTGCCCATCCCGTACTGGTTGTTCTCGATGATAAACAGGCACGGGCACATGCCGTCCTTGCCCCAGAGGCCCGCGAGGTTGGCGGCCTCGTGGAAGGCGCCGTTGGAGATCGCGCCGTCCCCGAGGTAGAGCTGGGTGATGTGGTCGGTCTCCTGGTACCTCATCGCGTAGGAGAAGCCCACTCCCAAAGGTATGTGGCCGCCGACGATGCCGTAGCCGCCCATGAGGCCCCGCTCGACGTCGAAGAGGTGCATCGAGCCGCCCTTGCCCTTGACCATCCCGGTCCCCTTGCCGTAGAGCTCGGCCATGACCTCGTTCGGGTCGGTGCCAAGAAGTAGGGCGTGGGCGTGGTCGCGGTAGGCGGTGATGACCTTGTCGCCCTCTTTGTATGCTTGCAGGAAACCGGTGGCCACGGCCTCCTGGCCGATGTATACGTGGAGGTAGCCCCCGATCTTGCCCTGCCTGAAACCCTTCTGGCACGCCTCCTCGAAGGCCCTGATGAGGACCATCTCGCGGTACAGGTCCACGAGGCGCTCGGAGCTGGTCGCTATCGCCCCCTGCTCGCGCGTCTCTACGCCCCCGTTCTCCGGGTGCTCGTTCTCTGCCGACATTGGCGGCCCCTTCCCTCTCCGAGGTACGATCCCTATGACAGAATACCAAAAGCGCGAGTTCCGGATGGTGTCCGAAACTCTTCCCCCAGGACGCTCTATACCCCGCCTTCATGCCTCTTCTAACCACCCCCGCAACGACCGGAAGGCCCGCGCCCTGTGGGAGTCCCTGTTCTTCTCCTCCCCAAGCTCCGCGTAGGTGAGCTCCGACCACTCAGGAACAAAGACCGGGTCGTACCCGAACCCGCCCTCCCCTCGCGCCTCCGGGGAGATCTCCCCCCGCACCTCCCCCCGGAACGTCTCGACGCTCCCGTCCGGCGCCGCGACGGCCGCCACGCAGACGGCCCGCGCGGACCGGTCCTCGAAGCCCGAGAGCATCCCGATCAGCCCCTCGACGCCGACGCTGCCCATAAGCCATTTCGTGAGCGCCCCCGGGAAACCGTTCCAGGCCTCGACCATGACCCCTGAGTCTTCGGCCAGCACGTAGGCTTCGGGGGAGCCGAGGGCCTCGCGGGCGGCGAGGGCCTTGGCGGCGGCGACCTCGGCGGGGTCTATCCCCTGCACCTCGGGGACGTCGAGTTCGGCCGCTTCCAGCTCGACGCCCAGGATCTCGCGCACCTCGCGGCGCTTGTGCTCGTTGCCCGTGACGAAGACCATTCGCGCGCGTTCCATGGCGCGAAAGTTTACCTAGTGGCGAGCCTTTGTGATAGAGTCGCCGCCATGCAAGAGGTAAGGGTGGAGAGCCTCGAAGGGCTGGAGCGGCGGGGGGGCCGGGTCCTCCTCTCCGCCAACGCCGGCTCCTTGAGCATCGTCTTTCCCGAAGAGGTGTGGAAGCGCGCGACGGCGTACGCCGTCCCCGGCCAGGAGCCGACGCCCGAGGAGCTTTCGGAGCTGGAGGAGATCCGGGCCCGCCTCGAAAGGCACGCCAGGGAGAACCTCTTCAGGACCGTCCTCAAGAACGCGCGGTACGCCGGGGAGGGTCCGGCGCTCGAGTACGACCTCGTTCTCGAACCGTCCGGGCTGCTCGCGGCGACCACGGGCTACCTCTTCGCGCCGGTGGTGGACAGGGACCTCGTGGAGCGCGTCGGGCTCGTGCTCGAAGGCGGCGGCGGCGTCGAGCAGGCGTACCTGATCGGGGCCGTCGCCGACGACGACGCTTTGGCCGCCGGCAACGAGGCCCTGAAGGCCCTCTCCGTCCGCGGCCGGCGGTGCGGCGCGAGCCGCTTCGAGATGCCGCCCGAACTCTGGCAGGTGCTCTCCAGGGGGCTCGGCTGGAGGGACGTAGAAACCGTCGTAAACAGGGAGGAATAACCCTTGCCGCTCGTAGACCTCGACCGCTTCGACTTTCTCTACGCCACGCGCGTCAAGGGGATGAAGTCCGCCGCCACCCGCGACCTGATGGCGACGCTTTCGCGCCCCGGCATCATCTCGCTCGCCGGGGGGTTCCCCGACACGAGGGCCTTCGGGGAGGAGGCGTTCCGGGAGATAAGCCAGGGCATAGCCCCCGACGCCGCCCAGGCCCTCCAGTACGGCCCGACCGCGGGCCTCGAGTCCATAAAGGACGTCATCGTCGAGGTCATGGGCGCCGAGGGCACGCCGGCCCGGCAGGAGGACGTCTTCGTCACCACCGGCGCCCAGCAGGGCCTCGACCTCGTGGCGAAGGTCTTTCTCGACGAGGGCGACGCCGTTTTGTGCGAGGGGCCGACCTACGCCGGGGCCCTCAACGCCTTCGCCGCCTACCGGCCGAGGATCGCCCACGCCCCGATGGACCGGGCCGGCATCATCCCGGTCGCCGCGCGCGAGACCCTTATGCGGGCGCGCAAGCAGGGCGTCCACGTCAAGTTCATCTACACGGTACCCAACTTCCAAAACCCCACGGGCGTGACGATGGTCGCCGAGCGCCGTAGGGAGCTTCTGGAGCTCGCCCGCGAGTTCGACCTCATCATCGTCGAGGACAACCCATACGGGATGCTGCGGTTCGAGGGGGAGCCGCTGCCGACGCTCGCCGCCTTAGAGCAGGAGGAGGGGGACGTCGACCGGGTGGTCTACCTCGGGACGTTCTCGAAGATCTTCGCGCCGGGGGTGAGGCTCGGGTGGGTCCACGCCCAGCCGGGCATCCTGCACAAGATAAACGTCGGCAAGCAGGGGGCCGACCTCTGCTCCAGTAACCTCTCGCAGATGATGATCTCCTCCTACTTCCGCAACGCCGACTGGCGCGCCTACGTCAAGCGCCTCACGGGCATCTACAAGGAACGCCGCGACGCGATGCTCGACTCTTTAGCGGAGTTCATGCCGAAGGAGGTCCACTGGACCCACCCCGAGGGCGGGCTCTTCGTGTGGGCGACCCTCCCCTCGTACCTGGACGCGACGGCGATGCTGCCGCGGGCGATAGCCAAGAACGTCGCCTACGTGCCGGGCGAGGGCTTCTACGCGGGCGGGGCGGGCAAGAACCACATGAGGCTCAACTTCTCGTTCGTGGAGCCGGAGAAGATCCGCCGCGGCGTGGAGATCCTCGCGGAGACCACCCGCGAACGTATGGAGCTGCGCAGCGACATGGAGCGCGGCTCCCGCCAGGGACGGGGCACGAAGGGCGGGCCACGCCCGGCGAGCTTCGCCTCCGGCGCGGAAGGCTAGGCCGCCGTGGCGCGCGTGGCCGTGCTGCGCGGCGGGCACTCCATGGAGCGCGACGTCTCCTTCGTCACGGGCCTACGCGTACAGCACGCCCTCGAACGCCTCGGCCACGACGTCCACTCTTTGGACGTCGAGGAGGGGACGACCGCGGCCCTCATGGAGCTCTCTCCCGACGCGGCCTTTGTCTGCCTGCACGGCCCGGGCGGCGAGGACGGCACGGTCCAGGCCCTGCTCGAAACTTTAGGCATCCCGTACACCGGGAGCGGGCCGCTATCCTCGATCCGGTGCATGGACAAGGACTACGCCAAGAGGGCGCTGAGGGCGGCCGGCATCAGGACACCGCCCTCGCGCACGTTTCTCCGCCGGGCGATGAACGAGATGGGCGCCTCGGCCGCCCTGGATGTGGCGGCCGACTCTTTGGGCTACCCGCTCGTCGTCAAACCCGCTAGGGAGGGTTCGAGCTTCGGTCTGTCGCGCGTGGAAGGGCAGGACGGGCTCCTGGACGCCGTCTACGAGGCGTTCGGGTACGACGCCAAGATCCTGCTGGAAGCGTGGGTCGACGGTACGGAGGTCTCGGTCCCGATCCTGGAGCCCGCAGGAGAAGACCCTACGGTGCTGGGCCTCGTCGAGATCCGCCCCAGAGGGGGCGCCTACAACTTCGAGGCCAAGTACACCCCGGGCGCCACGGACTTCGCCATCCCGGCCGAGATCCCGTCCGAGACGGCCGACCTCCTGCGCGAGACCGCCCTCACCGCCTACCGCGCTTTGGGCTGCTCCGGCTACGCCCGCGTCGACACCATAGTGGAGAACGATACCCCCAAGGTCATAGACGTAAAGACCATCCCAGGCTTCACCGAGACCTCGACCTTCCCGCTCGCCGCCGAGAGGGCGGGTATCACCTTCGAGGGGCTCGTCGAGACGATTCTTCACGATGCGCTACATACCGAGGCCGCCGCGAAGTTGTAGCCCGACGGCTCCCAAGCCGCCTCTACGCTCCCGCCGCCGCGGCCTACGGCGGGGTCTCTTGTCTCCCCAGGCCACCGGCCTGGCGCCGGTCTCCCAAAGCCCCGCCGCCTCTTGCGAGGACCTCCTCGAGGCGCGCCCCGTCCGCCCACCGAGCAGGTAGCTTGTTGCGGGCCCTTAAGAAAGTCCATCAGCAGGTCGTTGACCCTTTCGGGGCGGTCTTGCTGGATCCAGTGTCCGGCGTCGGGCAGGCGCTCGACGCGGGCGTCTGGGACGAAGGCGGGGTCCGGCCGGGCCAGCTCGGGGACGAGGAAGAGGTCCCGCTCGCCCCAGATCACCATTACCGGCGCCCCGATCCGGCGCCGTAGCGTCCCGGCCGGCGCCCGCCTGACGAGCGCCCTGTAGTAGTTTATGGTGGCCGTGAGCGCCCCCGGGCGCGAGAGCGCCCCGACGTACCGGTCGATGTCGTCCTCGCCGAACGTTCCGGGCCGTACCGGTTCGTTGCGAAAGACGGTCCGCAAGAGGGCGAAGTCTCCTGCCCGGAGGGCCTTCTCCGGGAGCCACGGGAGCTGGAAAAAGAAGGCGTACGAACTCTTGAGGTATTGACGCGGGATGCGTAGGGCGCGCGAGAGTCTCCCTGGGTGGGGCACGTTCAGGATCGCCAGCCTCTCCACCCGCTCGGGGTGGAGCATCGCGGCCGCCCACGCCACCATCCCGCCCCAGTCGTGCCCGACGACCACGGCGCGCTCCTCGCCCAAGGCCCCGATCAGGCGCTCCACGTCCCGCGCGAGCCTGTCTAAAGTGTAGCTTTCGACGCCTTCGGGTTTGTCCGAGAGGTTGTAGCCGCGCATATCCGGGGCCACGACGCGAAACCCGGCCGCCGCCAGCGCGGGGATCTGGAACCGCCACGAGAACCAGAACTCCGGGAAGCCGTGCAACAGCACCACGAGCGGCCCCTCCCCCGCCTCGACGTAGTGCAGCCGCACCCCCGCAAGGTCGGCGTGGCGGTGGGCGACGGAAGGTTCAGGTGCCACTCCCGCCCCTAGCCGGCCACCCCGACGCCAAGGAACCCCTGCAAGGCGTCGAGGGCCGTCTCCGCCTGCCGGCGCCTCCGCTCGGGCTTGGTGAGGCGGCGGCCGTTCTCCTTCTTCGGGACCGAAGGGACGAGGCCCCAGTTGGAGTTGATCGGCTGGAGGGTGCCCTCCTTGGTGGTTATGTAGTGGGCGAGGGCCCCCATCATGGTGCCTTCGGGCATCACGATGGGCTCCTCGCCGCGCGCCAGCCTGGCGGCGTTCGTGCCGGCTATGTGGCCCATGGCGGTGCTCTCCGTGTAGCCCTCGACGCCGGTTAGCTGCCCGGCGAAGAAGAGGGGCGCGTCGCTCAAGGCGTCCCTTATCTTCATCGTCCTCTCCAGCATCCTGTTCGCCGGGAGGTAGGTGTTGCGGTGCATGACGCCCATGCGGGCGAAGTCGGCGTTCTGCATGCCGGGGATGGTCCGGAAGACGCGGCGCTGCTCGCCCCACTTCAGGCGGGTCTGGAAGCCGACCATGTTGTAGAGGCGCCCTTCCGCGTCGTCCTGGCGGAGTTGGACGACGGCGTAGGGGATCTCACCGGTCCTGGGGTCGGGGAGGCCCACCGGCTTCATCGGGCCGAAGCTTAAAGTTTCGGGGCCCCTGCGGGCGATGGTCTCGACGGGGAGGCAGCCCTCGAAGTACATGTCCTCCTCGAAGTCCTTTATGGGACTAAGCTCGGCGCTCGCCAGATCCTCGACGAAGGCGTGGTACTCCTCCCGGGTCATCGGGCAGTTGAGGTAGGCGGCCTCGCCCTTGCCGTAGCGCGAGGCGCGCCAGACGACGGACTCGTCGAGGGAGTCGCGGTGGACTATCGGGGAGGCGGCGTCGTAGAAGTAGAGCGTCTCGCCCGAGAGGGCCTCTATCTTCTCGACGAGGGCGTCCGAGGTGAGCGGGCCGGTGGCGACGACCGTGGGCCCTTCGGGAAGCCCCGTCATCTCGCCGCGGACTACCTCTATGTTAGGGTGGGCGTGGACCGTCTCGGTGACGGCGCGGGGGAAGCCCTCGCGGGCGACCCCGAGGGCGCCGCCGGCCGGGACGGAGTTCGCGTCGGCGCTGCGCAGGATCACGGACCCCAGACGCCGCAGCTCTTCTTTCAGGAGCCCAGAGGCCGTCTCAAGGGCGTTGTTGCCGAGCGAGTTCGAGCAGACGAGCTCGGCGAAGTGCTCGGTCCTGTGGGCCGGGGTCTCCTTGACCGGGCGCATCTCCCAGAGTTCGACGGAGCACCCGAGCTCCGCCGCCTGCCAGGCCGCCTCGCTGCCGGCGAGGCCGCCGCCTATTACCGTTACGTCCGCCATACGAGATTTCCTTTGTCCTGTGGATCCGGATAGGGGTCCGGGGTCGACCCGGATCAATCGGGGATTTTACCGCCGAGGTCCCACACCACAACCGGGCTACGTCCGGTACCGGAGGACCGGAAGAGGGGTCCGGGATGATACGTCCCTCGTCCCCGCCGCATGGTCGGTCGTCAAACAAGAGGGGCCGGTTTCGCGAGGCGCTCCGTCCGTGGGCGCTTACCAGGCCGTGGCGCCCCCGTCCACGACGAGGGTCTGGCCGGTCACGTAGGAGGCGGCCGGCGAGGCCAGGAAGATCACGACGCCCTTGAGGTCCTCGGGGTTGCCGAAGCGCCTGAGCGGGATGCCTTCCAGCATCCTCTCCTCGAACTTCTCTATGAGGCCGCCGCTCATGCGCGTGGGGAACCAGCCCGGGGCTATGGCGTTGACGGTTATGCCGTGCGGCGCCCAGGAGGTGGCGAGGTCGCGGGTCATGGAGATGACGGCGCCCTTGCTCGAGTTGTAGCCGACGGTCTGCATAAAGTCCGGGTGTCCGCCGACGAGGCCCGCAACAGAGGAGATGTTGACGATGGTGCCGCCGCTCCCGCGTTCGATCATGCGTCTTCCTACCGCCTGGGCCATCAGGAACGTCCCGCGCACGTTGACGGCTATTACCTGGTCGAACTTCTCCAGCGGCATCTCCGCCGGCGGCGCGCCCCACGTGGCACCGGAGTTGTTGACGAGCACATCCACGCCCCCGAAGGTGTTCTCGGCCTCCGCGACCACCCTCTCCACGTCGCCGGGGTCGGTGACGTCGCAGGCGAGGGCGAGCGCGTGGCCGCCCCTGGCCTCGATCTCCTTTTTGACCTCCTCCAGCGACTCCCTCTTGCGGGAGCAGAGCACGACGTTGGCCCCGGCGTCGGCGAGGGCCTCCGCCATGTAGCGGCCAAGGCCCCGCCCGCCCCCGGTAACGATGGCCGTCTTGCCGTCCAGGCGGAAGAGGTCTAGCGCGTTCAGGGCTATCTCCCCTCTCTTTAAGCCGGCGGCGGAGACGGGGGTATGGTCCCGGGCTCCGGCTCTATGCGGGTCCCGGCGCCGGTTCCGGCGGTCGCCTCGGCCCTTGCCTCCTCGGCCAGCACGCGTCTTAGGAGCTTGCCGACGGTGGACTTGGGAAGCTCCCGGCGGAACTCCAATTCCTTCGGCGCCTTGTAGGGGGCGAGCCGCTCCAGGCAGAAGGCCAGGATCTCCGTCTCCGTCACCGTGCTGCCGGGCCTGCGGACGACGAAGGCCTTCACGGACTCGCCCCTGTACTCGTCGGGGACGCCGACGGCGACGGCCTCGGAGACGTCCGGGTGCTCGAAGAGTACCTCCTCGATCTCGCGCGGGTAGACGTTGTAGCCGCTCGCCAGGATCATGTCCTTCTTCCGGTCCACGATGTAGAAGTAGCCGTCCTCGTCCATCCTGGCCATGTCCCCGGTGTACAGCCAGCCCTCCCTCAAGGTGTCCGCCGTCTCCGCGGGCATGTTGAGGTAGCCCTTCATCACCTGCGGGCCCTTCACCACGAGCTCGCCGGGCTCCCCCACAGGCATCTCCCTTTCGCCGGTCTCTACGTCCGCGATCCTCGCGTCGGTGCTCGTCACGGGCACCCCGATGCTCCCCTCCCTGGCCTCCCCGGAGAAGGGCGGGTTGAAGTGCGTGACGGGCGAGGCCTCCGAGAGCCCGTACCCCTCGAACACGGACCGCCCGGTCTTCTCCTCGAACGAGCGCTTGAGTGGGATCGGCAGGGCCGATCCGCCGGAGTTGAAAGTCCTGACCTTGCCGAAGCCGTACTCCGTCAGGTCCTCCCCGCTGGCGTTGAGGGCCATGTACATCGTCGGCACCCCGCTGAACATCACGGGCCCGTGCTCCCTGACGGCCTCCATGACCTCCCCGGGGTCGAACTTCGGCAGGAGGACCTGGTCGAGGCCCTGCTTGATGCCGAAGAGCATCACGCACGTGAGGCCGAAGATGTGGAACATCGGCAGGACGCCCATGATCTTCTGGTTGTTGGAGAACGCGCCGGGGTCGTCTATGAACAGGTCGAGCGCCTGCTGGACGTTCGCCACGAGGTTGCGGTGCGTCAGCATCGCGCCCTTGGAGACCCCCGTCGTCCCCCCCGTGTACTGCAGCGCCGCCACGTCCTCGGCGGGGTCTATGGGCACCTGCGGCGCGGGAGGCGCGTCCGCCTGGAGGAAGTCCCCGAAAGAGCGGTGCCCGGACTCGAGGCCCTCCGGCTCCCCGGCGAAGTCCACGACGATTACGTTCTTCAAGCCCGAGTTGGGCAGGACGTTTTGCACGCGGGGGTACATGTCCTCGTAGACGACTATGGTCTCCGCGCCCGAGTCGGTCAGGATGTGCTCTATCTCGCGTTCGACGTACATCGGGTTCAGCTGCGTGACGATGGCCCCGAGCCTGACGGTGGCGAAAAAGCCTATAACGTACTGCGGGCAGTTCGGGAGCATCAGCGCAACCCGGTCCCCCTTGCCGACCCCGCTCGCGGCGAGCGAGCCGGCCATCTTCTCGACGAGCGCCTGCAGCCGCTCGAACTCGAAGGTCGTCCCGTAGAACGTGAGCGCCGTCTTCCCCCGGTGCCGCTCGGCGGCCATCCTGAAAAGGTCGTGGAGCGAGCCGTCGAAGACCTCCGTCTCGGGCTCGACGTGCCCCTCGTACACCTTCAGCCACGGCTTCTCGGTGCCGAACATAAGTCCTCCTGTGTGGTCGCCCGCGGGCCCTTCTCCCTCTTCCCTATCTATCCGCCAATGATAAAGGCGAAACGCGCCAGGCGCATAGGGGGACCGCGACCGGCCCACCGCCACCGACCGCCCGAAGATCCGTTTTCAAGGTACCCTTATCACCTGATAGAGCGGCCGGAACACGGAGCAGATGGGAGCGTTCGGTGAGCGACGATACGATAGCCCTGAGCGAAGAGCAGCTGGACCACCTCGCCCGCTACTTCAACGAGGAGGTCACCTTCTCCCGGCACATCGGGGCGAAGGTCGAGGACGTCGAGCCCGGGCACTCGGTGATCCGGATCAACGTCGAGGAGCACCACCTCAACGGCGCTGGCACCCTGCACGGCGGCGTCTACGCCTCCCTCATAGACAACGCCATGGGCCTCTCCGTGCTGGCGCTCGTGGGCGTGAGGACGGCCACCATAGAGATGAACGTCCACTTCCTGGGCGCGGTCAGCGAGGGGCGCATAACCTGCGCCGCCGAGGTCGTGCACCGCACCCGCCGCACGGCGACCGCCGAGGCGAAGGTGCACGACTCGCAGGGCAACCTCGTCGCCATGGGCACGGGCGCGTTCCGCGTGTTCGAGCGCAAGGGCAACGCGATCGTTTGAGACGCAACCCCTTACGGGGTTCGACGCTATCGATCGGTGCTCGTACAAAGGGCGTTCTCGGAAGTACACGTAGCCCCGCTCCCGCACCCGTCGGCATTCGGTCGCGACAATACACAAGCGAGGTACTACGCCCCCTTGCGGGACCCACCGGCGAACTACCTGGCGGGCTCGGCCCCCGAGACGGCCACGTTGAAGGCGGCCCCCTCGGGCACGCGCGCGTCGTCCTCGTTGTAGACGAACCACTTCTCAACGTCCCCGTCGTACAGAGCGCCCACGGGGTGGTCGTTGTAGACGCCGTTGCCGCCGCCGGGGTTCCAGTTCAGGGTCACCGAGACCCCGGCGTCCGGCTCGCCGTCGAGAAGGGGGTTGTCGATATAGGTGGCGTTGCCCACGGTGTTTTCTTGCGTGGCGCGGTGGACGAACCCTTCGTCTGCTGGCGGGACGAAGATCTCGAAGGCCGAGCCGGCCGGCACCGCGGTAAGGTCTTGGTTGAAGACGGCCCACCTCTCCTTCGTGGGCTCGTACCAGACGCCTATGTTGTGGTCGTAGGGGGCGCCCCCGTCCCCGCCTTGTCCTGGCGAAGGCTTGGCCAAGACCACGGCGTCCGGCTCGCCGTTTATGCTGGGGTGGTCGAGGTAGGTGTAGTCGCCGCGGCTGTTCGCGTCGGTGGCGCGGTGGACGAAGGCGTCCCCCTGCGCTCCGGGGTCCTCGGCGTCGTTGGTGGTCTCGACCGCGGTGCCCTCCGAGATCCGGGCATCGCCGGTCGTTTCCGACCCGGCGCCTTCGGGCGTCCCGGATCCCGTTGGCCCGCCCGGGCCGGTCGAGACCCGCTCGGATTGCCACCCGACCACCAGCGAGGCCGCCGCGCCCACGCCCGCGGCCGCCAAGAACGCCACGATCGCGATCGCGACGTACGCCGCGTACCTCAAAGGAGGCGCAAGCCCCCTTAGCCGCATCGCGTCTTCTCCTCGGCGCTCGTCGCGAGAACACCCCTCAAAGCTAGCCTACCGTTCCGGCAGACGAAGTGCCGCAAGATCGATCCGCTCGGACACGCTTTACTTGCGGAGTGTACCGGAGGACCCTGAACCACGGACGAGCGAACCGCACGGCATCGGCCCTTTATTATCCACCCCAGGGCGCGGAAGGGCAATTCCCGGAACTTCGCGCCGAGGCGGTTCTGCGAAGTTTGTATGGCCCCGTTCCTATGCCTAGCGGCTTTCTTGCGTACAGACGGGGGCCGCGTGGTGTGACGCACACAAGAGATCGATGATACCCGACGCAGGATAGACGCCCCTCCGGGGTCCTTGGCTCTGTGGAGCGGGGCCAGACGCGGGCAGGCCCGCGTCTGGCCCGTACCGGCTAGGGAAAGTTCACCCATTTGGGGGATGCGCCGCCCCGGCCTTGCCAACAAGCTACGCGTACTATGCATGTGTCGGCGAGGGACGCTTCTCGTTCGCTTCATTACCAAAGGAGCCAGAGATGATCGGGAGCGCGGTGAGCAAGGTGGCGTGGGATGGCAGGACTGCCTCTATGGACGGAAGTTCGCGCCTACTCAAGGAAGGGGCAACATAGTGAGACAATCGACCCTTCTGCTTACGTTAATGGCGGCGATGCTGCTCGCTTGCACCGGGATAGCGCTGGCGCAGTCCCCTTCGCCCGACTCTTCCCAGCGACCCTCAGAAAAAACAGAGCATCACCATTTGGACCACCATGAGCAGGAAGGTTCCCACCATGAGCAGGGCCCCAAGGCTACAAAGTCAGGCCTTTTGCCTACATAACTGGTGGCGAAACCCCTTCAGGGGATCACGAACACGAGGTCGATTACTTCATCATCGACGAGCAGGGCAGAGAAACCAAGCTCCAGCTCGCCAACGAGGCGGTCGTGCAGGAGGCGCTAAAAGACCTGGGGGTCTCCAAAGAACAACTAAAGGACGGCGGCCCGCAGCCTTTGGTAGGCAAGCGGGTAACGATCGAGGGTCGGTGGACCTCCCATCACATAGAGGGTGAGAGGGGCTCCGACAAAGACAAGATAAAGGTCGAGAGCATCCAGAAGGTGAGGTCCGGCGACGAGACGAGCAAGTTCGATTTCGAGGCCGACCCTGCGGTTACGGGCTCGAAGCCCGCGATCACGATCGCGTGCAAGTTTGCGGACAATACCGCCGAGCCCAAGACGATCAGCTACTTCAACTCGCTGGTGGGTGGCACCACCCGGCCGGGCATAAACCACTTCTGGCGGGAGGCCTCCTACAACCAGATCGACCTGTCCGGCAGCCAGGTAGTCGGCTGGTACACCCTACCCAAAACACGGGCACAGTACTTGAACAGTGACGGCAGCGCGAACCTGGGGTTGCTGGCCCAGGATTGCACGGCTCTCGCCGACGGCAGCGTGCACTTCCCCAACTACAGCACCATCAACCTCATGTTCAACGACAATATGGACGGCTCGGCCTGGGGCGGATACCGGCCGTTGACCCTCGACGGGCAGACCATAACCTACGGCGTGACGTGGATGCCTCCTTGGGGTTACGGCAACGTGGGCATCCTGGGCCACGAGATGGGCCACTCCTACGGCCTGCCCCACTCCTCCGGCCCCTACGGCCAGACGTACGACTCTTGGTGGGACGTGATGAGCAGCGGCGGTCTCGGCGGCTATAGCTCGATCGGCAGGACCGACTGCTTCAGGGACGCCACCTACGGTTGCATGGCCATGCACACAATCTCGGCGCACAAGGACAAGCTGGGCTGGATCCTCACCGCGCAGAGGTACACCGCGGCGGCGAACTCCCAGCAGACCGTAACCATCGATCGCTTGGGGACCGCCACTTCCACCAGCGGCAACTACCTGATGGCGCGGATCCCCATCAACGGGTCCACCACCCAGTTCTACACGGTCGAGGCCCGGCGCCCCGTGGGATACGACGCCCACGCCGCGGCCGACGGCCTTGTCATCCACAAGATCGACACCTCTCAGGCCGTGGGTCTGACGAGGTTCGCGTACGTCGTGGACTCCGACAACAACGGCAACCCCAACGACGGGGGCGCAACGTGGACGGCCGGCGAGACATTTACGGACTCCGCCAACAGCGTCTCAGTTGAGGTCACGGGCTCTACCACGAACGGCTACACCGTGAGAATAGGAAACGGTGGCAGCACAGCACCCGCCAACGACAACCTCGCGAACGCGCAGGGGCTCGTAGGATCCAACGACACAGAGATCGGCACTAACCAGGGCGCCAGCAAGGAGAACGGCGAGCCCAACCATGCGAACAACGCGGGCGGCAAGTCGGTATGGTACCAGTGGACTCCGTCGAGCAGCGGAACCGCGGCCCTAGATACCATCGGCAGCAACTTCGACACGCTACTCGGCGTCTACACCGGGTCCGCAGTGAATCCCCTGAACCAAGTGGTCAGCAACGACGACGATCCTGCGGGCGGCACGCAAAGCAAGGTGAGCTTCCAGGTCAACGCCGGGACGACCTACCGGATCGCCGTCGATGGCTACGACGCCGCGGCTGGGAGCATTAAGCTGAACCTGGCGTCTTCGTCCACGGGAGGGGACACCACGGCGCCCAGCGTCTCGCTCACCGCCCCCGGGGCCGGCGCCATCGTGAGGGGCGCCGAGGTCGAGCTCTCTGCGAACGCCACCGACAACGTAGGCGTGGCCCGAGTGCAGTTTTTGGTGGGTGGCAGCGTGGTAGGCACCGACAACACCGCCCCTTACAGTCTCGCCTGGAACTCCAAGACCGTCCCGGACGGCCAGAAGACCGTTACGGCCCGAGCCTTTGACGCGGCGAGCAACAGCACCACTTCCGCCGGCCGGCAGCTGATCGTGGACAACTGGTACCCTGACACCGTCATCGATTCCGGTCCCCCGACCAAGACCAAGAGCACGAAGGCCACCTTCCGTTTCTCCTCACCGGATGGCGACGTCATAGGCTTCCAGTGCAAGCTCGACGGAAAGGCATGGGTGGGATGCGGTTCGCCGAAGACCTACAGCGGCCTCTCCAGGAAGAGGCACACGTTCCAGGTCAGGGCGATTGGCTCCGCAGGAGTTGTGCTGGACAAGGATCCGACTCCCGCCATGCGGACATGGACGGTGAGGCGCCGGTAGCGGTAACTTAAAGATCGCGAAGGCCGACTATAGGAGCCGAGAGGGACAATACTCTCGGCTCTTTTTCTAGTCTCTATTCACCCGAGTGCGTGGAAGGTGAACTCTCCGAAGTCCGCATGCAGGATACTGCATCCGACCAACTATATAAGGGTGGAGGAAGCGCCTTTCCCCAGCTCGGCACCGGGAACCGAACATTAAATGTGATAGCAATGGATGAACATACGATACATTGCACAGCAGCAGGATGTTGGTGGCAGACATCCCTGCTGACGCGATTTGTCGAACCCGGATTAGAACCGTTTGTGACGGGCTCTTCCTCTTGCTCTAGGCCTGGCGACCCTCAACCGCTTGACACCTGCTCCGGTAAGTAGAACGCAGAACGCACACCAGGCGATCTCGTAGCGTCAGCCTGGCATGCCCGCCTCGTCGACATGGTGCCTCCCGCTATGCGTGGAGCCCGCGTGCCGGCCGGCGGCCTGGCCCGTGGACCCGACCTACAGCATAGTGGGGGAAGGCGCCCCTACGGTTGGAAGCCTCCGGGCACGAGGAACTCGACCTCGCCGGAGGCAACCGTGTCGGCGTCTCTCCGGGCGTAGACCTCGAAGGTGTAGAGGCGTCCTCCTCCCGTCCTCTCCGCGGCCGTGACCCGGCCGCCGACGCGGAGCCTATCCCCAAGAAAGACCATGCCGGAGAAGCGGCTGCGGAAGCTCTTGACGTGGCCGTATTCGAGGTGGGGCGAGAACAGAAGGCCCATCGTGGCGACGGTGAGCATGCCGTGGGCGATGACGCCGGGGAGACCCGCGGCCGCTGC
Organism: Rubrobacter sp.; assembly: GCA_035936475.1. Classification (GTDB taxonomy): domain Bacteria; phylum Actinomycetota; class Rubrobacteria; order Rubrobacterales; family Rubrobacteraceae; genus Rubrobacter_D. Next base: position 20,269 of record DASYWA010000045.1, read on the forward strand.
GGCCTCGTCGGAGAGGTGGATGGGGTTCGGGTCCCCGGAGGCCTCCGCGTACTTGCGGAGCTGGTCGCGGTTTACGGGTGGAGGGGTGCGTTCTTCCAACTCGTCGCCCACCTTCCAGTCAGGCAGACCGCTCATTCGGAGATCCCCCGCCGCACGGCCTCCGTGACGACGACGGTGTCGTTTGTAGTGAAGACGAGGTTCCCTTCCGCATCCTCGCCGGTCCGCTCGAAGAGGAGGAAGCCGAGCAGCCCGCGGCGGCCCCGTTTGTCGTAGGAGTCCTTGAGCTGCAGGCGGCAGAAGACCTCGTCGCCGACGAGGAGGGGGCGCTCGTAGGAGATGCGGAACTCGCCGTGGATCAGGCCGGCTGGCGGCAACTCCAGCCCCTCCACCCTCCCGTAGTCGAAGGTACGCGGGAAGGTCGGCGGCGCGAGGATCCTCCCGTAACGGCTCCTCCTAGCGGCCTCATCGTCCCGGTAGAGTGGGCTCGGGTCGGCGATGGCCTCAGCGAAGAGGCGCACGGCGTCCCGCTCGACGACGTTCCGGACCGGCCCCGAGGATCGGCCGACGAACCCCTCGTAGAGCACTAGTCCCTCGGGCCGCCGGCGACGTAGAGGACCTGGCCGCTCACGAACGCGGCCTCCTCGGAGGCGAAGAACAGGACGGCCGCGGCCACGTCCTCGGGCCAGCCGCCGCGGCCGACGGGGATGGTCTTTACGCGCTCTTGGACGAAGTCGTCGAAGTCCACGCCGAGGCGGGCGGCCGTCTCGCGGGTCATGTCGGTCTCTATAAAGCCGGGGCCTACCGCGTTTGCGGTGATGCCGTAGCGCCCGAGCTCGACGGCCAGGGTCTTGGTGAAGCCCTGGATGCCGGCCTTGGCGGCGGAGTAGTTGGCCTGGCCGCGGTTGCCGAGGGCGGAGGTCGAGGAGATGTTGACGATCCTGCCGTAGTTTTGCTCGACCATGTGCTTCTGGGCGGCGCGGGCGCAGAAGAACGCGCCGGAGAGGTGGACGTTCAGGACGCTCCTCCAGTCCTCGTCGGTCATCTTGTAGAGGAGGTTGTCGTTGGTGATCCCGGCGTTGTTGACCAGGATGTCCAGCCGCCCGTAGCGGTCCACCGTCTCCCCGACGGCGTTCTCGACCTGCGTCCTGCTCGTCACGTCCACCTTCGCGGCGAACGCGTCCATCCCCTCGTCCACCAGCCCGCGGGCGGTCGCCGCCGCCCCGTCGGTGTTCACGTCCGTCAGGCAGACCCGCGCGCCCTCGCGGGCGAACCGGCGCGCTATAGCCTCCCCGATCCCACGCCCGGCCCCCGTCACCATGGCGACCCTGCCGTCGAGCCTACCCATGGGCTCCTCCCTTCGGTCGTCGCAGCACGCCTCCTCCGGAGGCTCTCAGCACGCTTCGCCCTTGCGGGCTACGCTCTCAGTACGTGCCCTGACGGGCACCTTCAGCACGCCCGCTTCGCGGGCTTTCAGCTTAGTACGGATGGGGACGCCACGCTGCCACGTCGAACGGAGCCGCTTGCCGGGCGGTTCGTCACCAAGAGAATATCGCGCCCACGGATGTTCTTTGCTGAAAGCGTAGCCCGCAAGGGCGAAGCGTGCTGACAAGCGGAGGCGAAGCCGGAGCGTGCGAGTACGGCGGCTAGGCACCGTACTCATAGAACCCGCGGCCCGTCTTGCGGCCCAGGTCGCCGGAGCGCACTAGGTTCAGAAGCGTCTGCGGCGGCTCGTAGTAGGGGTCGCCGGTGGCCTCGTGGACCCGGGAGGTGACGTCGAGGGCGACGTCGAGGCCTATAAAGTCGCCGAGCTCGAAGGGACCTATGGGGAAGCCGAGGCCCTGCTTTACGAGGAGGTCTATGTCCTCCTTGGGGGCGGCTCTTCTTTCCAGGAGTCGGCAGGCTTCGAGGATCATGGGGATGAGGAGGCGGTTGGCGACGAAGCCGGGGACGTCGCCGTCGACGACGATGGGCAGCTTGCCGAAGGAGCGGACGAGCTCTTTCGCCCGTGCGACGGTCTCGTCGGAGGTAAGCCTGCCGCGCGGTATCTCGACCGCCTCGCGGACCGGGGGCGGGGTGAAGAAGTGGGTGCCGCAGACCTTTTCGGGGCGGCCGGTGGCGTTCGCGAGGCCGGTTATGGGGATCGAGGAGGTGTTGGTGAAGATGAACGCTTCGGGCGGGAGCAGGGCGTCGAGGGCGGCGAGCGCCTCTTTTTTGGGCCCGATCTTCTCCACGATGGCCTCTATCGCGACGGCGGCCCTGCGCAGGTCTTCGACGTTCGTGGTCCAGTGGATGCGGTCGTAGTGGGATGCGGCCTCCTCCTCGGAGAAGGCGCCCCCCCGGACGAAGCGTTCCATGCCCCTTCGTACGTAGAGCTGGGCCTTCTCCAGGGCCTCGACGGAGGCGTCGCAGGCTACGACCTCGTG